>CAMQJB010000049.1 GCA_947002045.1 uncultured Collinsella sp. | reverse complement strand
CGGTTACTGGGGGTGGGGCCAGGGGCCTTATTTTCAGGTCTAATACTTTTTCGCGATGTGAACGACTCAAAATGGACCCTCGAAGCATCGACACATTTGGCGGCTCATTTCCTGCGGTTTTGACATTGGAATCCTGCGGTTTTGGCTTCAAAAAGTGTGCATGTTTCGGGGGTCCAAATAAGCTCGTTCACTTCGCAGAAAAGTATTAGACCTGACTATAGGAAGGTTGTCCGGACGTGGCATCGAGGCCCATCCAGGCCCGGGCGAGACGATCGCCAAGACTATTTGGGCGACTGTGAGCTTGGTTGGGCTTGCTGCCGGCGGCATCGAGGCGGCTTGGGGCCCGGTTGGGATGGTTGCCAGAGGTGTGGAGGCGGCATCGGCCTCGTCTGGGATGGTTATTGGAGCTGTCAAGCGGCTTTGGGCGCCGCGACGCCCTCTTGGCTTGGCGGCGTAAAACAAAACAGCTCAGAGGCGAAGCCTCTGAGCTGCGAACATTTGGTGGGCGTTAGAAGATTTGAACTTCTGACCTCTTCCGTGTCAGGGAAGCGCTCTCCCCCTGAGCTAAACGCCCGATCAAGGGTGCGCGAGTGCGCAGGGAATAATATAGCGGAGCTCCCGCCCAGTGGCAAGAACTATTTTTATAAAAGCGGCGATTTGTGACCCTATCCGCCCCGATGCAGCGCGAACAGCACGCGGAAAGTCGCGATTGTACCCCCGATGAACTGCACGTTCGCGTAAAATAACTCCATTATGGGCAAATGGTGTCCAGGTAGTTTATAGCACGGCATCTGGGGGAGGGGCATGTCGGACGCGCGCTCGCTGCGAAAACAGTTCAATCGCATGCTCGCCACGTTGCTGGTGGCCCTTGCTGCTGCCGGAGCTGTAACGTATGCCTGGTACATCTACAACGCCAACCGTCATATCACCGACGTCAAGATGGCCGCGGGCACGGGCGTGACCTTCCTCATCTCCAACGAGTACGACGGCGAATACAAAACCAATGCCGGTTTGAGCTTTGCGGGCCTGCTCGATCCCGTCTCGACCGACAACGTGCTCAACGGCTTCCAAAAGGTAACGGGCTTTACCGGCGGAACCACGCAGGACTCGCTGTTTGCCAGCATGTTTGGCACGGCCGAGCATTCCGACTACTACAAGACCTCCCTGTACCTGGCCACCAACTCGGCCGCGACCGACGTGTACCTGTCGGGCATCGACTTTACCGAGCAGGATCCGGCAAACCCCATCTCCACCGCCCTGCGCGTGGGGCTGGTCGCCTATGCTCCGGGGCAGGGCGATACCGTTACGGGCCAGTACGTCTTTGAGGTCTCGGGCGAGCACAATCCCCAAGCGCGCTACAACACACTCGATGGCAAGGACGCCGGCGAAAACGAGCAGAACCACCTGGTGCTCGACAGCGCTCGCTCCGACGGCGCCACGGTCCATTTTGACCAGCTGACCAGTGCAAATTTCTGCGACTACAACGAAGACACCGGCGTCGTGAGCCTCAAGGAGGCCACGACCAAGATCTGCAGCTTGCCTGCCGCTGCCAAGGGCGCCAACCGCAGCACGCCCGTGCGCGTGGATGTGTACGTGTGGCTGGAAGGCTGCGACCCCGACTGCACCAACAACCTGGCCGCCACCAGCCTGCAATCGCTGGCGCTGCGCTTTGCCGGCAAGCGTTCGTAAGGGGGCCGGGGATGAGTACATCGAACATCAAAGACATCCTAAGCTCGCGCCGCCGCATGGTTGCTGCGGCCGCATGGATGTTGGTGCTGGTAGCTGCCCTGAGCGCCGCCACCTACGCCTGGTTTAGCAACTCGCGCTACACCAACGTGACGCCCGTGGCGCATACGGTAAGCGACGAGAGCTCCGACCTGCAGATTGGCCTTTCGGCCAACGGGCCCTGGGACACGACGGCCACACTTGCCGCCGCCGACAAGACGCTCTATCCCATCTCGACGTCGGACCTCTCCCGCTTTTGGCGCGGCACGTTCCAAAACGCCGCGGGCATCACGACCGACTACGCCGACTGCACCGCGCAGCTGGACGGCTACGCTCTCTCGGGCACGCTGTACCTTAAGGGCGGCGACAGCGCGCTCAACGTGTACCTGTATCCGGGCCAGATGAGCGTGACGAGCGACCCACAGCTGCTGGCCGCACTGCGCCTTGGTCTTGTGATCACGACCCAGTCGGGTACGCAGGCGCACGTCTTTACCTGCTACGACCTGGGCAACACCGCGGGCGCCACCAGCAGGCGCACCACCGCGCAAGACGGCGTGGTCGTGGCGGCGGGCGCCTCGGGCTGGACCTATACCGCTGACCCTGCGCGCGCCATAAGCGCCTACAGCATGGACGGCGCCGGTGACACGCCCACGGCGCGCGCGGGCGCCACGCCCGTCTGCACGCTGGCCGCCAACGAGGTGGCAAGCGTTCGCTACGTTGTGTACATGGAAGGCTGCGACGCCAATTGCATCGACGAGGCCCAGGCCCGCGATGTGGTGCTGCAGCTTGCCTTTGCCGCGGCCAAGGCGTAAGGGGGCGAGCGACATGAAAGATCAGAAGCACATGCCAGCAGATAGCTGCGAGGCCAAAACCCAGAGTGAGAGCCCCGCAGCCCCCTCCAGCGTAGCCGCCGAGCGCCAGGTCCTCGAGGGCGCCGCCGCCCGCCGTCACGCCCGTCGCGCGCGTGCCTACATCGCGCTCGTTATGGTGGCGCTCGCCGCCACCTTGGGCGCCGCGACCTACGCCTGGTTTACCAGCAACATGAAGGTCAACACCAATTCGGTGAGCGTGCACAGCGACACGTCCAAGCTGGTGCTGGAGCTGGGCGATGCCGATCGCGGCAGCTGGTCGCAGCAGGGCGACGTTTCCCTAACTTCCAACGCGACCGGCGCCGTGACGCTCTACCCGGTCTCGACCTTTGACCTCAACGGCTTTGCTGCCTGTGCGCAAAACAACTCTGCCGGCGATGCCACGGTGTTTGAGCAGGCAAAAGACAACGGATCCGCCTTCTACCACGGCTGGATCGACCTGCGCCCCACCATTACCGGAACGGGCGCCAGCAAAGTAAGGGGCAAGGTCAACCTGTATCTGGCCGAATCGCTGGTCCCGCAGGGCACCGACGCCGAGCTGCTGCGCGCAGCCCGCGTGGGCATAAAGATCTCGAGCGGCAACCAGGTGCTCGCCACCAACATCTTTGAGCTCGACAGTTCCGACAGCGGTCATCGCGACGAGCACCCCGCGACCGCGCCTACGGGCCTGGCGGGCTACGCCGAAGGCATGCTCCTGGGTTGGCAAAACGGCCAGCTTGCTTGCGGTGCCAACGTAACGCAGGACCCGGCCGCCTTTACGCTGGACACGAGCGAGACGGCCACACGCCCGCAAAACACGCTTGCCACGCTTGGGCTTGGCCAGACCTATCGTTTGGATATCTATTACTACATCGAGGGCACCGACCCCGATAGCGCCGACTATCTCTATCAAGATCCGGGCACCTTGCATCTGGCGCTCTTCGCAACCCTGGACGGTGAGTAGCAATGGCACGTATCATGCCCGACGACCGACGGTCCGTCGCCAACGGCGCCCAGACACAAGCCGCCGCGCCCACCGACACCGATCTGCGCCGCAAGCTCACCACAACCGTGGTGTTGGTACTGTTTGCGCTGGTGGCGATAGCCATGGCAACGTTCGCCTGGTTCTCCATCGCCGATAGCGCCAAGACCCGCATGCTCATGATCGACGCCAACGCCGACGGCTCGCTGCGCTTTGATCTGGACGAGCACGCCGCATTCGACGAATACGTGCACAGCCTGGGCTTCGACCAGATCTCGGCGCGTATCGCCAGCGAAAAGGGCGTGGACATCGATGCGTCCAAGCTCAAGCCTGTCACCACGAGCGACTATCAGACCTTTACCTTCGAAGACGGCTCCACTGCCGATCCCGCCACCGGCGCCTACCTGGAGTTCACGCTGCATTTTATGGGCAGCACGGACCTGCGCGTGCGCCTGACCGGGCAGGATGGCGACGGCGGCGTGTCCGGCACGCGGTTTAGCTCCGACACGCAGGGCATGGCCAGCGCCATGCGCATGAGCTTTACCGCCGACGGTCATACCTGGGTCTACAACCCCAACGGGGGTGGGGGCTCATCCGGCGCGGCCACCGTCTTTGGGCTCGGCTCGGGCGAGGCGACCGCGGCCAGCGATATGTTCGACCTGATAAAAGATACGGACAAGCCGGTAACCGTTCGCATATGGCTCGAGGGAACGGACCCAAATTGCACTAATATGCTAAAGGGAGCTAACTATTCGGTTTCGATGCGCTTTGAGGGCATCGAGGAACAGTGATACGCACGGCGGCCACCGGGCCGCGAACGACCTAGACAGACACGGTAGTAAGGGACATCATGCAATCTGTTAAAAAAGTCGCATCCATCGCGCTGAGCGTCGTCATGTGGATCATCATCCTGGTGGCGGCCCTGTATGCGTTTACCACGCTCGCCACGCACGAGGACGGCAGCGTCTCTGACATCGCCGGCTTCACCCCGCTCGCCGTGCAGTCCGACTCCATGGCGCCCACGTTTAACAAGGGCGACCTCATCATCATCAAAAAGTGCGACACCTCCAAGCTCGAGGTGGGCGACATCGTGACGTTCCATACCATCATCGACAACGAGTACGCGCTCAACACGCACCGCATCGCCGCCATCGACGAGGTCAACGGCATGCGCAGCTTTACCACCAAGGGCGACAACAACGACGTGGCCGATACGCACATCATCAGCGACGGCGACATCGTGGGCAAGTACCTGTTCGCGTTGCCGCAGATGGGCAAGGTCATGGACTTCCTGTCCAGCTCCATGGGCTTCCTCATTGTGATCGTGCTGCCCATGCTGCTGTTCTTTATCTACCAGGTGTATCACCTCATCGTGGTGGGCATGAACCTCAAGCGCGCTATGGCCGAGGAGGACCGCCTGGCCGCCGCGGCTGCCATCGTGGACGCCGAGGGCAAGGGTGACGCCGCCGTCACGGCCGATAACGCCGCCGAGCAGCTCGCCCAGGCCGAGGCCAAGCTCGAGGAAGCCCGTCGTCTGAAGGCCGAGGCCGAGGCGGCGATGAACGCGACCAAGCAGGAGGGTACCGACGGTGAGTGAGTTTCTGGGATTTGCCTGGGAGCTGCTGGCAAAGGTCGTCTACAACGTCGTTGCCGTCGTGAGCTCCATCCTTAATCTGCTGGTGTTTGGCTGGGTTGAGTACTTCAGCATCTTTATGACCTACTTCACCACGTTTGACCTGGTGGGCAAGATCGGCGCGGTCATTCTGTTTGCCATGCTCATCGCGGTCCCCGTGCTGATCGTGGCCATTCTGGTTCACCGCTACCGCATCAACCGTCGCCTTCATCGCGACGACACGTCCAACAAAGCGCTCTATCGCGAGATCGGCCGCCTCAACAAGCAGGTGCTCGACCTCATGGACGAGAAGAACAAGCTGCTGGCGCTCAAGGTCAATGCCATGGGCGGCACCAAGCAGATTCCGTACGTGGGCGCCTCGGCCCTGGCCGACGACCACCTGCCCACGGTGGGCAACGTGGTGGGCGCCGCCGCGGGCGCGCCTGCGAGCGAGGGCGCCACGGCTGCCGTGGTGTCGGGCAACGCGTCGCTCGCGCTCGATGGCGAGGGCGTCAAGGACGCCGCGGCCGCTATGGCCAAGGCCACCGTCGAGGCCAAGACTCTTGCCGAGGAAAAAGAGATCGCCCAGGCCAACCGCTTCCCCAAGCTGTCCCTTGTGGACCTTAAGTACCGCGACTGGGAGCCCCCGGTCTACGACGATGCCATCTCGCTGGAGGACTTTGTCGACAGCTTCCGCGCGTTCGCCTGCAGCCAGATGAAGCTCTACTACACGCCCGAGGTCATCCGCCGCTTTGTGGCCGGCATGGCCGCCTCCAAGCTGCTGATTCTGGAGGGCATTTCGGGTACCGGTAAGACGTCGCTGCCATACAGCTTTAGCCGCTATCTGGACAACCCCGCAACCATCGTGTCGGTGCAGCCGAGTTTTCGCGATCGCACCGAGGTGCTGGGCTACTTCAACGAGTTTTCCAAGCGCTTTAACGAGACAGAGTTCCTCCGTGCCGTGTACGAGGCGGGGCTGCGCCAGGACCCGTCCATGATCGTGCTCGACGAGATGAACCTCGCCCGCGTGGAGTACTACTTTGCCGAGATCCTGTCGGTGCTCGAGATGCCCAGCCACGACGAGTGGGTGCTCGACCTGGTGCCTACCCAGTGGGCCGCCGACCCCAAGGGTCTGCACGACGGAAAGCTCACCATTCCCGACAGCCTGTGGTTTATCGGCACGGCCAACAACGACGACTCTACCTTTACCATCACGGACAAGGTGTACGACCGCGCGATTCCCATCGAGCTCAACGAGCGCGCCGACGCGTTTGAGTGCGAGCCGCACGAGCGCGTGCACGTGACGGCCGACCACCTGCAGTATCTGTTCCAGAAGGCCAAGGTCGAGTACGTGATCGATGACGATCTGCTCCAGAAGATGCACAAGCTGGACCAGTACCTGCAGACCCGCTTTAAGCTGGCCTTTGGCAACCGTATCATCAAGCAGATGTACGACTTTATCCCCGTGTACGTGGCGTGCGGCGGCACCGAGTTGGGCGGCATGGACTACATCATCGCCCGCAAGGTGCTCAAGAAGTTTGAGTCCATGAACGTGAGCTTTGTGCGCGACGAGATGAAGGGCCTGATCGAGTACATCGAGAAGACCTTTGGCGAGGGCGGCCTGCCCGATTCCGTCATGTATCTGCAGCGGATCCAGAACTTCTACTAATGCCGTAAGCGCGGGGCGTGGGACAAGACAATCAGTAGCGTTTGCCCAGTGTGGTGTCGTCACGCCCCTTACCGATCGATCCAACCTATGGAGTAACCCATGTCCGAGACCATTCAGGACCTCTATACCAGCTTCTCCGAGCAAATGGAGCCTATCCAGGAGGACAGCCGCTACTTCCGTTATCTGTTTGAGATGGCGCAGGCCTCGGGCACCACGATCGAGCAACAGCGCGAGGAGCTCGTCAAAGTGGTGGACGAGGAGTGGATCAGCATGATTGAGGACTCGCTCGACGCCATCAACACCATCATCGAAAATCCGCGCCGCTTCATCACCACCGAGGAAGAGGTGGTGCCGGTCTCGCTCGCCAAAAAGATCAGCGCCGACAGCGTCCGTCATCTGAGCCAGAACACGCAGTTCCTGGCGCCGAGCGACGATGGTGGCGTCCACCCCACGCGCATCCTCAACGTCAATACCGTCGAGACGTACGACCTGTACGAGAACCGGTTTATCTACCACCTGATTCAGCGCCTGCTGACGTTTGTGGACAAGCGCACCGACGTGATCTTTTGGTCGACGGGCAACGAGATCCGCAACCGTTTTAAGATGCACAGCAAGATCGACGACGCGTACGAGGAGATCGAGTACAACGTCGAGATGACGGTCAAGAACCGCCAGAGCTTTGCCGAGAACGACGCCGACAACATGGACGTCTTTATGCGCATCGACCGCGTGCGCCGCCTGGTCATGGCACTGCGCGGTGCGTCGTTCTGCCAGATCATGAACGGCTGCAGCGCGGTCCGCAGCCCCATCCAGCGCACCAACCTCATCATGAAGGACCCCAACTACCGCAAGTGCTACCAGCTGTGGCAGTTTATGGAGCGTTACGACAAGGTGGGCTACAACATCGACGTGCAGCAGCAGGCGCTGGCGTTCGATGACGAGTACATGGTGCAGATGTACACCAACCTCATCAACAACTACACCGTCTTTAAGAGCCTGACCGACGACGAGCGCAACCTGCAGGAGCTCGAGAGCGTGCATCCCGAGCCGGTGGCGCCCAAGTTTATTAAGGAGATTAAGGAGGTGCAGGTCGATAGCTCCGACCTGCCCGATGTCGAGGTCCGTCGCGTGTTTGTGGAGGAGGTCACGCAGGCCCAGCTCGATGCCGAGCAGGCGCTGGCCGAGGCTCGCGAGCAGATTGAGGAGCTGCAGGGGCAGCTGAAGTCCTGGAAGGTGCAGGCGCACACGCTGACCGATGAGCGCGATGACTTGGCAGACGAGCTGGACGAGGCCAAGACGCGTGAGCTGGCATTGACGCAGCGCGCACAGATTGCCGAGGCCGATGTCGAGGAACTGCGCGCCTCGCTGGAGGATGTCGAGGCCGGCAAGAAGGCTGCCGAGGATGCTGCGGCAGAGGCACGCTCGACCGCGGCGGCGCAGCTTGAGCAGATGCGCGCCGAGGCCGATGCCGAGGTGGTTGCCGCTCGCGCCGATGCCGACGCCAAGATTGCGGCCACAGAGCAGGCGGCCGCCGAGCAGGTCGCGCAGGTCAAGAGCGAGTCCGCCGCGGCTCTGGCTGCCAAGGCGGCGGCCGATGCCGCCGAGCTGCAGGCCACCAAGGACGCTGCTGCGGCCGAGCTTGCCAGTGTGCGTGAGGCCTCTGCCAAGGAGGTGGCCGAGCTGCATGCCAAGCTGGACGCCTCCCAGCTGCAGATCGAGGAAGTGCAGTTGGCGGCCGAGCGCGATGCCCGTGCCGCGGCTGAGGCGGCCGATGCCGCCGTGGCCGAGGTGGAGCAGAAGCTTGCCGACACCGTTGCCGCGGCCGAGGAGAAGGTTTCCGCTGCTCAGCAGGCAGCCGATGCCGCGATCGATGCCGCCCGTGCGGCCGCCGATTCTGCCGTCGAGCAGGCTGCGGTGGACGCCAGCGAGAAGGTCGCCGCTGCCGCTGCCGAGCGCGATGCTGCCACGCGTGCCGCCGAGGAGGCCCGTGCCGACGCCGACGCGCGTATCGCCGCGGCCGAGCTCGAGGCGGGGGAGCGCATCGAGCAGGAGGTTGCCGACGTCCGCGCCGCTTGCGAGCACGAGCTCGAGGCCGCCCGCGCGGAGATGCAGCAACGCTTGGACTCGTTGGCGCATGAGCTGGAGCAGGCCGAGCGCGATCGCGCCCGTGCCGAGCGCCGTGCCGAGGGCAACAGCCTGTCGCGCTATCTTCTGGCCCGCCTGCGCGGCGAGGCTGGCGAGGGCGTGGCCGCTGCGCCTGACGAGGATGGCGCTTCTGCGGCGGATGTCACCGAGGCCGAGGTCGCTGCTGACCCCGAGACTTCCGCAAAGGACGACGACAAGTGATGAAGCACGTGCTCCGCGTGATCAACGTGCTGGCGACCGTGGTGATCCTGGTCGCCTTTGTGGTGTTGCTGCGCACGGTGTTCACGCCCGCCGGCGAGATTCCCACCATCATGGGCTACGGCTTTATGCGTACACTGACCGGCTCGATGGAGCCGGCGATTCCCGTGCATTCGTTTATCGTCGTCGATACCGACAACAGCCAGGTCTACCAGGCGGGCGATATCATCACCTTCCATTCGTCCGATGACGCGCTGGAGGGTTCGCTCAACACGCATCGCATCGTTACCGTGGAGGCCGCGGCCGACGGCACGCCGGTCTACCGCACCAAAGGCGACGCCAATCCGGTTGAGGACGCCGCGCCCGTGCCCGCCGCCGACGTGGTGGGTCGCGTGGTCTTTGTCTCGGCGGGGCTGGGCGTGGTGGTCTCGTTGCTCACCAACCCGCTGCTGTTCTTCCCGCTTATCGTGGTGCCGCTGATCGTGCTGCTGGTGCTCGAGATTCGCCATATGGTCAAGACCACACAAGAGGTGTCACGCGCCGAGGACGAGGCCGCCCTGCGTGCTGCCGTGGAGCAGATTCGCGAAAAGCGTCGCCGCGAGCAGGAAGACCAGGACAGCGCCAAGGAGCAGAGCGACGGCGAGCATACTGGGGAAAGTGTGGAAACCGATCCCGGCGCCCTAGACGATTCCAACCGCTCGGCATAGCTCTTCGGTGCCTTTTGTCCCTGCAATTTGGACGCCCATAGATGTTCCGAATCATCTGCTTTTTCATGCCGATATTCGTGCTACAGTTTGAGCGCTTTGTTGCCAATTGATTTCGGGGGAGTGGAATGGAGCAGGAGCGCACAGCGCAGCGTGCACGCAAAAAGGCTTCGGTACCGATGACGGCGGCGTCCGATTTTGTCGTGCCCGAGGGAACTGACGAGCTCAGCCGCAGCACCCGCCGTGCATGGCGCGACCGCCTCAACGATGCGTCGTCGCGCAAGATGATTACGGGCGTTCTGGCCACGCTGGCGGGCGGTTCGTTTTGGGGTTTTTCGGGCACCAGCGCGAGCTTTCTGTTCGATACCTACCATGTCGATACGCTGTGGCTCATGAGCGTGCGCCAGATTCTTGCCGGCCTGCTCTTTATGGCCGTGGTGGTCACGCGCGATCGCGAGCGTCTGGTTAGGCTCTGGACCACGCCCGCCGACCGTAGGCAACTGCTGCTTTTTACCGCTTTTGGCCTGCTGTTCAACCAGTTCTGCTATCTTTCGGCCGTGCGTCTGACCAATGCCGGAACCGCGACGGTGCTCCAGTGCCTGCAGCTGGTCATCATCATGGGTTACGCCTGCGTGGTCGATCGCCGCATGCCGCGCGCTCGCGAGACGATCGGCATTGGTCTGGCCCTCGGTGGCACCTTTTTAATCGCTACCGGCGGCGACCCGACCAGTTTGAGCATATCGCCGCTTGGTCTGGTCGCAGGCCTTATGTGTGCGGTTAGCGCAGCCTGTATGGCGGTGATTCCCGCCAAGATTCTGCCCGAATACGGCAGCCCCATCGTTACAGGCTCTGCCATGCTCACAGCGGGCGTGGTCTCGTGCGTCTTCGTGCAGCCGTGGGCTCATATGCCGGCGCTCGATGCTGCCGGTATCGAGGCGCTCGCGGTGTTTGTGGTCATTGGCTCGTTTTTTGCCTACATGCTGTATATGCAGGGCGTTAAGGACATCGGCTCGGTGCGTGCGAGCCTCATCGGAACTGTGGAGCCGGTTTCGGCGACCATCACCAGCGCTGTTATGCTGGGCACGGTGTTTTTGCCGACCGACCTTATCGGCTTTGCCATGATCATCGTGATGATGTTCCTGACGGTATAGCTCACGCCGCTGCCTAGACGGACGCGGTGTTGCACCACAATTCCGCGAATTGGTGCCTGCATCTGGAGTTTAACTGACGATGCCAAATATGTCATAAACTAATAGCGTTATTGACTTTTAGTATTGCGAGGACTCCTCTATGGCTGGTAACCACTTTAAGAACGGCGACGGCGAGCGCTCTGCAGTTCCGCCGCGTTCAAATGGGACTGGAAACGCTGGCGTACCGAGTGGATCCAGCCAAAACGGTGCTGGCAACCGTACGTCTCCGGGCGAAACGGCGATGTTTGCCGCTCTGTACGAACAGTCTCAAAAGGCAAAACAGGCTGGTCGCGTAGGCAGGCAGGCATTTCCGGTCGGGTCGGGCTCTGCGGCTTCGTCGGCCGGGGTCCGTCCGGCGCCAACGGGCGGTGCAAATGTCGCCGGCTCCACTGGCCCCGCTAACAACGCTCATCGCGCCCACAACGCCAGCCCCATCAGCTCTGCCAATCCCGCCAATAGTGCTTCTTCTGCTGAAGACGCAGGGCTTACGGGTAAC
Source organism: uncultured Collinsella sp. (assembly GCA_947002045.1). Lineage (GTDB taxonomy): Bacteria > Actinomycetota > Coriobacteriia > Coriobacteriales > Coriobacteriaceae > Collinsella. Next base: position 3,453 of record CAMQJB010000049.1, on the reverse strand, counting down.
CTAGGCACTATCTATACGGGCGCTTCCGAAACCGGCACGTTTGCCCGTCTCAATGACGACGGTGCCGAGTTTAAGGGCTCGGGCTCTAAAGAAGATTATTACGATTTTGGCTTGAACTACGGCGGTGATTCCTCGACGAGCCCGACCTCGAACGGCCTGGTTCGCCATCGCCATCGCAAGGGCGAGCGCAAGAAGCGTCGCGTTGCAGCCGTTGTCGCTGCCATCGTCGCGGTGGTTCTTGTCGCTTTTGGCGTGAGTGGCTTCATGCTGTTTAACTCGGCAAAAACCGTGAAGAGCCAGGCAAAGGAAACTGTCGAGATCGTCGGCGGCCTTAAGGACAAGGTCACGTCGGGCGATTTTTCGACCCTGCCCGATGATGCGAAAAAGATCGACGAGCTCTGCAGCAGCATGAAGAAGGAGACCTCGAGTCCGGTGTGGACGATGGCTTCGTTCATTCCGGTGTACGGCGGCGATATTAACGCCGCCCGCACCATGGTCGACGCTCTGTCCGATGTTTCGAGCGGCGCGCTGGTCCCCATGGCCGATAATCTCGCTCAGGCAACGCCCGGCAAGCTGTTCCAGGACGGGACAATCAACGTGTCCGCGCTGCAGGCGGTCGCCGATTCGCTCTCCGATAGCTCGAAGGCGTTCAAGAGCGCCAACAAAAAGGTGCAGGGTATTGGCGATACGCATATCGCCCAGGTGACCGAGCTGGTCGATAAGGCAAAGGACGGCTTTGCCACCCTGGACGGTGTAGTCGACGCGGCAGAGAAGATTGCCCCCGTTCTGCCCCAGATGCTCGGCGCCAACGGCCAGACGCGCCATTATCTTGTGCTCGCGATGAGCAATGTCGAGATCCGCGCCTGCGGCGGTTTCCCGGGTTCGCGCGGCGTGATGTCAGTGACTGACGGTAAGCTCGAACTGGGCGATTTTGTCAAAGTCGACATGATGAAAGAGCCCTTGAGCCCGCTTCCCATCACCGATGAAGAGGCAAACTTGTTCACGACCGGATGGGGCCTGACCGGATTCAACACGCTCGGATACACGATGGGCGACGTTACGATGACACCCGATTATCCGCGTGCGGCTCAGCTTGCCAGCGATATGCAGAAGGCCATTGTTGGAGATGACATCGACGGCGTATTTGCAGTCGATCCGGTATTTTTGCAGTATATGCTCGGCATTGTGGGCGGCACGCAGCTTCCCGACGGTACCGTCGTCGATGGAAGCAACGCTGCAAAGGTGCTGCTGCACGATATTTATTGGAATTACCCGGTAGAGGAACAGGACGCCATTTTTGCGGCGGTTGCCGGATCGGCTTTTAACAAGATCGTGGATGAACTGGGCTCCAGCGATATTACTAAGATCGCCGCCGCCATCGAAAAGGGTGCTTCCGAGGGTCGCATCCTGATGTATTCGAGAAACGATGACGAGGAAAAGGCCGCGAAGGCCCTTGGCATTTCCGGCGCTCTCCAAAATGATGCGTCTGAGGCTCCGATTTTGGGCGTCTATGTGAATAACTACAGCTATTCAAAGATGGATTGGTTCCTTGATAAGCGAGTCACCATCGATTCTTCGGTTGAAAATGCCGATGGCTCGACGACGTATCGAGTAACCACTACGCTCAAGAACACGATGACCCCCCAGGAGAAGGCCGAGATGCCTGGTTATTTCCAGGGCCATAACGGCATTAGCCAGGATATTGATGACGAGGTGCTGAGGCTCTATCTCTACGCTCCCGCGGGAGGCAGCATTTCGGACATTAAGACTTCGGGCTCCGGTTCTATCGAGATGAACGAAGCGACGCACGATGGCCTGAAGGTTGCATGGGGCGGCGTCCACATGCTTCTTGGACAAGACATAAAGGTCGAGTACACGGTTACGACTTCGAAGGACTCTGGGCACAAAGCGCTTAAGGTTCGCACCACGCCAACCGCTCAAACGTTTGAACAGGATAAGTAAGATATGAAGTACTTTGGCACCGACGGCTTTCGCGGCGAGGCCAACGTTGGACTGACGGTAGAGCACGCTTATAAGATCGGCCGCTTTGTGGGCTGGTATTACGGCGCCAACCGCGGGACCAAGGCGCGCGTGATCGTGGGCAAGGACACGCGTCGCTCGAGCTATATGTTCGAGGCGGCGCTGGTGAGCGGCTTGGTCGCGAGCGGCGCGGACGCCTACATGCTGCACGTGATCCCGACGCCGGGCGTGGCGCATCAGACCGTGGAGGGCTGCTTCGATTGCGGCATCATGATCAGTGCGAGCCACAACCCGTTTTGCGATAACGGCATTAAGCTCGTCAACAGCGACGGCTATAAGATGGACGAGGACGTGCTGGAGCTCATCGAGGATTACATCGATGGCAAGAGCGAAGTGCCGCTGGCCACGGGCAACCACATCGGTGCCACGGTGGACTACATGCAGGGTCGCAACCGCTATATTGCCTCGCTCATTGCAAGTGCGAACTTTTCGCTGCAGGGCGTCAAGATCGGTCTCGACTGTGCCAACGGCTCGGCATCCTCGGTGGCCAAGCCGGTGTTCGACGCGCTGGGTGCCGACGTACGCGTGATTAACGCCGCGCCCGATGGCTTTAACATCAACGTCGACTGCGGCTCCACGCATATGGAGCGCCTGCAGCGCCACGTGGTGGAGCAGGGCCTGGACGTGGGCTTTGCCTACGACGGCGATGCCGACCGCTGCCTGGCCGTGGACGAGCGCGGTCGCGTGGTCGACGGCGACCAGATCCTGTACGTGTGCGGCGTGTACCTGAACAAGCACGGGCGCCTCTCGGGCGGTACCGTGGTGCCGACGATCGCCAGCAACTTTGGCCTGGTCAAGTCGCTGGAGCTTGCCGGTCTGAGTGCCGTGACCAGCGGCGTGGGCGACCGTCATGTGTATGCCAAGATGCGCGAGGGCGGCTACAGCCTGGGCGGCGAGCAGACGGGCCACACGATCTTTGGCGATATCGAGCGCACGGGCGACGGCATTATGACCTCGCTGCGCGTGATGGAAGTGATTCGCGCTGAGCGCGAGACGCTCTCGCAGCTCACGGCTCCGTGCAAGCTGCTGCCGCAGGCTCAGGTCGCCGTGCGCGTGGCGGATAAGGACGCCGCGCTGGGCAACATGGGCGTCCAGGCCGCCATTGCCGAGGCCGAGGCGTCGCTGGCGGGCGAGGGCCGCGTACTGGTGCGCAAGAGCGGAACCGAGTCGGTGATTCGCGTTTTGGCTGAGGCTCCGGACCAATCGGCCGCCGACGCCGCTATGAAGCGCATCGCCAACGCGCTGGAAGCTTTATAGTTACGCGGTTTTACCAAACCGCGTAACGGCTCGACGCTGCAAACGTCCCCAATGACTAGGTGAAAAAGGGGGCGGGGGGGGGGGGGGGGCCCCCCCCCCCCCCCCCGGGGGGGGGGGGGGCGGCAAGTATTAAAATGTGTTGGAGGCGGGAGTTAA
>CAMQJB010000048.1 GCA_947002045.1 uncultured Collinsella sp. | reverse complement strand
AGAGGGTGCGGGCTCTGGCGTCGAGTCCGGTTTGATCGTGGAATCTGCGGGCTCCACGGTGACGGGCGCGTCTGCAGCTGCAGTTTCAACCTCAACCTGCGTCGCGTTCTCGTTCTCGACGCTCGGCTTTGCCTCGATGGGCGTGGATGCCATGGTAGTGATGCCGGCGTTTGCGTTCTCGGGGTCATAGACGACCGTGAGCGAGATGGCAGGCTGCGGTACCTCGGGCTCCGATGCCGCTTCGGCAGCGTCCTGTTCTGTGGGCTCGTCGGACTGATCGTCCTCGGCCTCGTTGCCAAAGACATCGCTGTTTTGGAACGCAGGCGTTTCGGATAGGTTAGCGGCTTCTTCGGCTGTCGACTTGGGAGCCTCGTTGAGCTCAGCAGTGGCTTCCTGCTCGGATATGACTACGGGATCGGTCGTGGCAGCGATTTCGGTTTCTGCTTCTGCCGTTACCTCAATAGCGACTTCGATCTCTGTCTCGGGCTCGGGTTCCGGCACGACTTCAACCATGGCTTCGGGCTCGGGACGCTTAACGTGCTTGGGGCGCACGGCCTTGAGGTCCTTCTCGCCGCGCTTTTTCTTTTTGTAGGACTGCTTGGCGCCCTTGGCAGCTTTGGGCTTGTCCTCGCCTTTGGCAAGGGCGGCATCCCAAGCCTCGTTGGCGATGACGGTGGCATACAGGCGACCGCCCTTAAAGACAGTCAGCTTAATGCAGTCGTCGAGCTCCTCGAGCAGCTCGCGCGTGGACTCAAAGCCCAGGTCATATGCGACCATGTCACCAGCGGCGAGTGCCTCCTCGACCTGCGTCATAAACGTTTGCTTGCCGCACCCAATCGCGTCGCGCAGCAGGCGATACAGATAGATGTGGTTGCCCAGCGATAGCGTGGGCTTAACTATTGTCTTGCTCATGGCAAATCTCCTCTTTACACACCAAAGCATCTTACCATCGCGCGGGGCTTGCCATCTCGTCGCCCAAGGCAAACGGGCGCGACCGTTGCCGGTTCGCGCCCGTTATGCAGGTCGGTTATCTATGAGGGGCAAACGTGCTTAGTTGCCCGATGCCGTGCCTTGGCTCGAGCTGTCAGATGCCGTGCCGGACGCGGTTCCGCTCGAGCTGTCGGTGTTGTTATTGTCGGTGGAACTCGTGCCCGATGTATTGCCGCTCGTCTGGTCATCCGTGCTCGGCTGAGAGCCGTCAGTCGTTTGGCTTGAGTCAGTCGTGCTGGATTGCGTGCCACTGTTGGCCGTAGAGGAATCGGCGCCCTGCGATTGATCGGGGGTGTTCGATGACGAGTCGGTGGATGCGGAGTTGCCCTGCGGGTCGTCCTGCTGGCTTTGCGATTGACCGGAGCTATCCGCGTCGTGCTCGGTCGTATGCGACGAAAGGATCGGCTCGGGGCGCTCGCCCAGGCCCTCACCGGCAGTGGTGATAAGGATGGCGCCGGCGCAGGCGATGACCGCGACGATGGCGATGGCGATCGAGACGATGATGACCTTCTTTTGCGTCTGGCTGCGCTCTGCCGCCGCCTTGGCGCGCAGGCTGTCGGGGGCGACGCGCGCCGTGGTCGCGCGCCCTGCAATCTGGCGCATCTCCTGGGTAGTTGCGGCGCCGCCTAAGTGCTCCTCGGCATTAAACTCAACGGGTTCATAGGCGCCGGCGGGGTAGTCGACGTCGGCGTGCGTACCTTTGAGGGCTTTGGCGCTGGCGGAGATAAAGTGGCGGTAGACCTGCGAGGACACAACGGTGATGACCGAGCTCACGGCGGCGCCAATTACTGAACCGGCAATACCAATCTTGGAAGCAAGCGCGACGCTCGTGGCGGCGGCTGCGGCGCCGGCGATGATCTGGGGAATGGAAATGTCATCGAACAGGCCCTTTTTGGGCGTGATGGCCATGGTCTGTCCGATGGAATGGTTTTCGTGAACGCCGTTGTTGAGCGCGGCTGGTGTCATGACGCGCGTGCGCGGCGCGTCGGTGTACTTGGTTGTCATACGGGGCCCTCCCGGTGTAAATCTGCTTCGTTTCATGTAGCCATCAGGGTACCCACCAGATGTGAATCGTACGTGACATTTAACAGATATCATCAACTCATCAATTGCTCACCAAGTTGGTGGGATGCGGTTACACCCGGCGGTTGAACTACAATAGGGCTTGCTAATTGTTGTGAATGGCGTCTACGCACGGGAGCATTCTTATGAATCTTCACCTTTCTCAGTCTGATGGCTTTTTGCGTGTGGCGGCGGCGTCGCCGCGGATTCGCGTGGCCGATGTCGAGGGCAATACCGAGGTTGCGCTGGCGGCTGTTCGCGAGGCTGCCGAGCGCTGCATTCGTGCGCTGGTGCTGCCCGAGCTTAATTTGACCGGCTATACCGCGGCCGACCTGTTCCATAATCGCACGCTGCTGCATGCCTGCGAGGCTGCTCTGGTGCATATCCTCGACGAGACTCGTGAGCTGCCGATTGTCTTTACCATCGGTCTTCCCGTTGCAGTTGCCGAGAATATCTACAACTGCGCCGCCGTGTGCTGCGCGGGTGAGCTTTTGGGCCTCACGGCCAAGAAGTATCTGCCCAACTATGGCGAGTTCTACGAGCGCCGCTGGTTTGCTCCGGCGCCCGCAGATCCCGCGTGGGTCGAGTTTGCCGGTCAGGGTCCGGTTCCGCTGGGTTCGGGGCTTGTCTACCGCTGCTGTGATGAAGGTGCCGAGGATATGGTGCTGGGCGTTGAGGTCTGCGAGGACCTGTGGGTGCCGGCGCCCCCTTCGACCGAGATGGCGCTTGCCGGCGCTACGGTGATCCTCAACCCCTCTGCTTCCGACGAGATCATCGGCAAGGCAGACTATCGCCGCAGCCTTATCTCTAACCAAAGCGCACGCCTGTACTGCGCCTATGCCTATGCGGACGCGAGCGAGGGCGAGTCCACGACCGATATGGTCTTTGCGGGCGAGAACCTTATCTACGAAAATGGCTCCAAGCTCGCCGCCACCAAACTGCTTACCTGCGATATGGCCGTCGCCGATATCGATCTTGACCGTCTGGTTGCCGAGCGCCGCCGCTCGACGACGTGGGCGCGCGCGGACGATGCACCGGAGGCCACGACCGTTGAATTTTCGTTTGAGGGCGTGCTGGCAGACGAACCTGTCCTGCGCGATGCCTGCGATATCGACCGCGTTTTCCCTCGCGCGCCTTTTGTGCCGGCCGACCATGGTGATCTGGCCGAGCGTTGCGAGACCATCCTCGTCCTGCAGACCGCCGGCCTCAAGACCCGCCTTGCCCATACGGGTACCAAGGCGGCCGTCATCGGTCTTTCGGGCGGCCTTGATTCCACACTCGCGCTGCTCGTGACAGTTCGCGCCTTCGATGCACTGGGGCTGCCGCGCACCGGTATCACGGCCGTGTCCATGCCCGGCTTTGGCACGACGCATCGCACCAAGTCGAATGCCGAGTCGCTCGCCCGCGACCTGGGTGTGAGCTTCCGCGAGGTTTCGATCCACGCGGCCGTGGAGCAGCACTTCAAGGACATTGAGCACGATCCTGCCGTGCAGGACGTGACTTACGAGAACAGCCAGGCCCGCGAGCGCACGCAGATTCTGATGGATCTGGCCAACCAGGCTGGCGGTTTTGTCATCGGTACGGGCGATCTGTCGGAGCTGGCGCTCGGCTGGGCTACCTATAACGGAGACCACATGAGCATGTATGCCGTCAATGCGAGCGTGCCCAAGACGCTTGTGCGCCATCTGGTGCGCTATGCGGCTGATGTCTTTGGCGGGCGTATTGCCGAGGTCTTGCTCGATATCCTCGATACGCCGGTATCTCCCGAGCTTCTGCCGCCCACGGGCGACGGCGAGATTGCGCAGAAGACTGAGGATTTGGTGGGCCCGTACGAGTTGCACGACTACTTCCTCTACTACCTGCTGCGTTTTGGCTTTGAGCCGGGCAAGATCTACCGCATGGCGCTCAAGAGTTTCGAGGGTGTCTACGACGCCAAGACCGTCCACACGTGGCTGCGTACGTTCTATCGTCGCTTCTTTGCCCAGCAGTTTAAGCGCAGCTGCCTGCCCGATGGTCCCAAGGTGGGCTCGGTGACGCTCAGCCCGCGCGGCGATTGGCGTATGCCGAGTGACGCCAGTTCGCGTTTGTGGCTTGCGCAGATCGACGCGCTCAATCCAATTGACTAAGGTTGGCTAAATTGAACCAATGCGGGGGTTGCAAGCGTTACACTTTTGCAATCTGATGGCCCGTATCGCGCGGCGCTCTTGTCGGAGCGCCGCGTTTTTTATATCGAAAGGTGGCACCATGCAGGCATCGCAGCGTCTCGACCGCTTTGGCGCGGAGGTCTTCGCTTCGCTCAACAACAAGCTTCTCGCGCTGAAGGCTCAGGGCAAGACCATTTACAACATGAGCGTGGGCACGCCCGACTTTAAGCCGTACGACCATGTGGTCGAGGCGCTCACGCAAGCAGCCCAAGATCCCGAGATGTGGAAGTATGCCCTGCGCGACCTGCCCGAACTCAAGCAAGCCGTGTGCGATTACTATGAGCGCCGCTTTGGCGTTTCGGGCATTACGCCGTCCATGGTGCAGTCGTGCAACGGCACGCAGGAGGGCGTGGGTCATTTGGGCCTGGCCCTGCTCGATCCGGGTGACACCATTCTGGTTCCCGATCCGTGCTACCCGGTCTTTGAGGCGGGTGCCAAGATTGCCGATGCCAAGCTCGAGTACTATCCGCTGGTTGCCGAGCACAATTACCTGCCCTATGTGGCGGGTATCGATCCCGAGGTGGCCGATCGTGCCAAGTACATGATCGTGTCGCTGCCCGCGAACCCGGTGGGTTCGGTGGGCACGCCCGAGGTCTACGAGGAGATCATCGCTTTCGCCCGCGAGCACGATCTACTCATCGTCCATGACAACGCGTACTCCGACATCGTGTTTGACGGCGAGCCCGGCGGCAGCTTCTTGCAGTATCCCGGTGCGCTCGAGGTGGGCGTGGAGTTTTTCTCGCTTTCCAAGTCGTTTAACGTCACCGGTGCGCGTATCGGCTTTTTGGTCGGTCGCGAGGATGTGGTCTCGGCCTTTGCCAAGCTGCGCAGCCAGATCGACTTTGGCATGTTCTTCCCGATCCAGAAGGCCGCCATCGCGTGCCTTAATGGCCCGCGCGATGAGGTCGAGGCGCAGCGTCTGAAGTACCAGGAGCGTCGCGATGCCCTGTGCGACGGTCTTGAGGGCCTGGGCTGGGAGCGTCCCAACGCGCATGGTTCTATGTTTGTGTGGGCCAAGCTTCCCGGTGGTCGCACCGATTCCATGGCGTTTTGCGAGGAGCTCATGGAGAAGGCCGGCGTTGTGGTGACGCCGGGCGCGAGCTTTGGCCCTTCGGGCGAGGGGCACGTGCGTATGGCACTGGTCCTGCCGCCCGATCAGATCGCTTTGGCTGTCGAGGCCATTCGCGAGGCGGGCCTGTATTAGAAAGTTGTTTCGGCTCGTCAATAGCTCGAAACCGATTTCGTGCAGTTATTTTACGAATTCTGCAAATAATTTCGGCAAACGGTCGATATTTGGCTGCGAATAGGAGCATAATCAAAGTCCCGATTGGATGTATTGGGATTACGGCAAGCCGCTCGGGTCGTTCCCGGGCGGCTTGTTTGTGGAGAGAGATGGGAGTTTCTAATGGTTAACGAGAAGAAGGTCGCTATTGTCGGCTGCGGTTTCGTCGGTTCGTCTTCGGCGTTCGCGCTGATGCAGAGTGGTCTGTTCTCCGAGATGGTTCTCATCGACGTGGACAAGAACCGCGCTGAGGGTGAGGCTCTGGATATTGCGCACGGCATGACGTTTGCCGAGCCGATGAAGATCTATGCTGGCGATTATTCCGATGTCGCCGACGCCGCCATGATCGTCGTCACCGCTGGCGCTGCCCAGAAGCCCGGCGAGACCCGCCTGGACCTGGTCAACAAGAACGTTAACATCTTTAAGTCCATTATCCCCGAGATTAAGAAGTCCGGCTTCGACGGCATTCTGCTCATCGTCTCCAACCCGGTCGACGTTCTGACCTACGCCGCCATCAAGATGTCCGGCCTGCCCGAGGGCCATGTCATCGGCTCCGGTACCGTGCTCGACACCGGCCGTCTGCAGCAGATGCTCGGCGCTCACGTCGAGGTTGACCCGCGCGACGTTCAGGCTTATGTCATGGGTGAGCACGGCGACTCCGAGTTTGTCGCTTGGTCCAGCGCCCAGGTTGCCGGCGTGCCGCTGAACACCTTCTGCGAGCTTCACGGTCATCTGGAGCATGAGGCTGCCGAGAAGCGCATCGCCGAGGACGTCAAGAACTCCGCCTACACCATCATCGAGAAGAAGCACGCCACCTACTACGGCGTCGCCATGGCCGTTAAGCGCATCTGCACTGCCGTCATGCGCGATGAGCAGACCGTTCTGCCCGTTTCCTCGCTCATGGTGGGCGAGTATGGCCTGTCCGATCTTGCCATCTCCATGCCGACGGTCGTTGGCCGCGACGGCGTTGTCTGCCGCGTCCCCGTGCCGCTGAACGATGGCGAGCAGCATGAGCTCACCGCCTCTGCAAAGGCCCTCAAGGACATCATCGACAGCGTCGACTTCTCCTGCTAAATCAAGCTTGCTAGAGCAAAAAGTTACAATGAAGGCGTCCGGGTCCACACGGCCCGGGCGCCTTTTTGGTGCAAGGTAACCTGACCCCAATGCACCATAGTTGATGGGAGGGCCATGTCGGATTCGCCTAATTTTTTGACCTATGCCCAGACGGCGTTTGATCCGTTTGAGGAGAGGCCGTTCTGCGCGGTGGATAGCCTCGTCTTTGCGTGGTTGTCCTATTTGCGTTTGCCGGGTGATATGGCGGAGCTGACGAACTGGCAGGGCCTAGACGTACGCGAGCTGCTGCGTGCCGAGTGCTACCGGGACATGATTGACGACTTGTGGGATCCAGAGGGGAGCAGGGCCTTGTTGGAGGCCGTGGCAGCAAGCCCTCGCTACCGTGGCGTGCACGTTTGCGGCTATCGTGCCGTGAGCGATGTGGTGGCGACAGAGCAGTTTGCAGCCATGGCGTTCCGGTTTCCGGCGGGGTTTAGCTATCTTTCCTTCCGGGGGACCGACAGCACGATTGTGGGCTGGAAAGAGGACTTTAACATGGCGTTCCGGTATCCTGTGCCGGCCCAGGAATCCGCGGCGCGTTATGTGGACGAGGCGGCGGATGCGATTGACGGGCCGCTTTTGTGCGGAGGTCATTCCAAGGGTGGAAACCTTGCGGTGTACGGTGCGGCGATGTGCTCCGATGTCGCCCGTGCGCGAATCGAACGGGCGTATTCCCATGATGGTCCGGGTTTCGTCGAGGAGTTTCTGAACGGCAACGCCTTTGCCGATCTTTCCGGTCGAATCGACAAGACGCTACCTCGGTCGTCGATCTTTGGCATGATGTTCGAGACGCAGGAGGACTATGCCATCGTTGAGAGCACCGAGTTCAGTCTGCTGCAGCACAATCCCTTTAGCTGGGTGGTTGATGGTCGCGACTTCGTGTACTGTGAGCGCCTGTCCGCCGGTGCTCGATACGTTGATGGCTCCATTCGCGAGATGCTGCTTGCAGTTTCGCCTAGCGAGCGCGAGCGTTTTGTAGATGCGTTGTTCTCCGTGTTTGAGGCTACGGGTGCTGAGCGGTTTGCGGATATCGCTGGGAATCTGCGCGAGAGCCTGCCCGTGATGCTCCAGGCTGCGCAAGGGTTTGACAAGGATACGCGACGCTTTGTCTCGCAGACCATCGTGGCAATTCTTAAGTGTGCGCTGCTGCCCAAACGACCCCAGATCGACGTGCCCGCTGCCGGCAAGAGTTTGGCAGAACAGCTCGAGGCCTGGCAGTCCGAGCTCCTGCGCTAGCCATTGGTGCAAAGAAACCTGGCCCCAATGCAGCAATCTTCGATGCGCTTGGGGCGGGCTTGACCGCTATACTGGTTCGTGCCGAAATCGATCTAGAACGGAATGCCGTATATGAAAATCAATCACGCGATTCTGCATATCCTGGACTTTGACTCTGCCGTCAACGTCATGAGCCAGCGCGAGCTCGATATCGAGAGCCGTACCGTGCGCAACTTCGTGACCACGCATCTGCGGCGCGCTCGTACTTCGGCCGACAATAAACGCGCCACGTTTGCCGAGAACTCTGCGTTTGGCGGCGAGCTCAAGGGCTATTTCTTTGGCGAGCGCGAGTTCGTGGACCTGTCTCAGCAGATTGCGGAGTTTATCTCTTCCGAGCTCACCAAGGCTGAGAAAGCCGAGTCCACCGACGTGCTCGTGGCCGATTTTGACGACGATGAGGATGCCCGCTGGTTTGCCGTGATGCTGCTGGGCTCCAAGCAGGCTTTCATGCACGAAGTGGGCCGCGAGGAGGGCGAGGTGCGTAACGACATCGCGCGCCACTATGCCATTCTGCCGAACCCTTCGCAAAAGGTGCCGAGCTATGCCATCGTGCGTGCAAGCACCATGGAGATCGGCTATGTGGATAAGAAGCGCAAGATTGCCGGCGAGGATCGCATGCTCATTCCCGACGGCCTGCTGCAATGCGACACGGGCGTTTCGGGTAAGGAGGTCATCGACACGGTGACGCGCGTGGTCGAGGAGGTCGCTGAAGAGCACGGCGCCAACACGGCCGTAGCGCTCGCCAAGGTCAAAGCCGCCGTTGCCGAGAAGGTTGAAGACGACGAGGAGCTGCCGCCTTGGGATATCGTCGATGAGGTCTTTGAGGACGAGCCGGTTATCAAGGAGAGCGTGCGTGCGGCGCTGACCGAGGAGAAGGTGCCCGAGCGCGTGCCCGTGGAGCGCAAGCAGGTCGAACGCGCGGCCGTGCGCAATCACAAGATTCGTACCGACACGGGCATCGAGATCAGCTTCCCGGCCGAGATGGGTTCAAACTCCGAGTATATCGAGTTCGTCAACGAGCCCAACGGCCTCATCTCCATCGAGCTCAAGAATATCGGGTCAATTGAGAATCGATAAACTGCGCTTGAACTTCAGACAAAGCAAAGGCCGAAACCCTTCGGGACTTCGGCCTTTTTGCTTGGAGCTGAATTGAGTTGCAGACTGAGCATAAGTCAGCGAAAACGCCCCTAGGCGAGCAAGGTGACGTGAAAGAGGAGGGAAGCGTACTTCGGTACGCGACCGACGATTGAACGTCAGATTGCCGCTTAGGGGCGTTTGCAGCGTCGAGAGATCCGTCGTTCGTTAGAACGACGGAACCAAAGGTGCAGCGTCGACTAGTTACGCGGTTTGGTAAAACCGCGTAACCCTAGAGCTGGCGCAGGCCCTCTTCCAGGCCGGTCTTGCTGTCGGTCTTCTCGTCGCGCATCTTGATGACGCGGGCGGGGACACCGGCCACGACGGCGCCGGCGGGGACGTCGTCGACGCATACGGCGCCGGCGGCAACGACAGCACCCTTGCCCACGCGCACGCCCTCCAGGACCACGGCATTGGCGCCGATCATAACGTCGTCCTCGATGATGACGGGCGTGGCACTGGCGGGCTCCACGACGCCTGCCAGCACGGTGCCGGCGCCGATGTGGCAGTTCTTGCCCACGGTGGCGCGGCCGCCCAGCACAGCGCCCATGTCGATCATGGAGCCTTCGCCAATGACGGAGCCGATGTTGATGATGGCGCCCATCATGATGACGGCGCGATCGCCAATCTCGACACGGTCGCGGATGATCGCGCCCGGCTCGATGCGGGCGTTGATACCCTTGAGGTCGAGCATGGGCACGGCGGAGTTGCGGCAGTCGTTCTCTACGTCGTAGTAGTCGATGGAGTCGGCGTTGGCGTCGAGGATTGCCTTGAGCTCATCCCAGTCACCAAAGACGGTCTTGCCACGACGACCGCCGTAGACGTGCGCATTGCCCCACTGGACCTTCATGCCCGGCTTTTCGCGCACGTACAGTTTGACGGGCGTTTTCTTGGGCGCGGTTGCGATGTAGTTGATAATCTCCTGTGCATCCATCTCGGCTGCATTACTCATTTGCTGTCTCTCCTTTGAGTGGATCCGGTTGATACCTGGTTAGGCAAACATGACCTGGTCGAACGTATAGAAGCCAGGCTCGCGGGTGACGAGCTTCTGCGCGGCTGCCAGGGCGCCGTTGACGAAGATCTGACGGCTCGTGGCGCGGTGCGCGAGCGTGACCTCCTCGTCCTGGCCGAAAAAGCTTACCTCGTGCACGCCGGCGACGGTGCCGCCGCGCAGCGAGTGCATGCCGATCTCCTTGGGGTCGCGCGCGCCGCACATGCCCTCGCGGCCATAGACGGGGTGGTAGCCTGCCTCGGGCTCGGCTTCGACGACGGCGTCGAGCAACAACTTGGCAGTGCCGCTGGGGGCGTCGACCTTTTGATTATGGTGCGTCTCGACGATTTCGCAGTCAAAGCCGGGCAGCTCGCGCGTGGCCTGGGCAACCAGATGGCGCAGGGCGGCGATACCGATAGAGTAGTTGCCCGAGTGCATAACACGGGCGTTCTGACCCAGCTCGCGCAGGCGATCCACCTGCTCGGGCGTATAGCCCGTGGTGCCGGAAACGAGTGCGGCACCCGTGCGCTCGACATAGGCGACAACGGCATCGAAGGTCACGACGTTCGAGAAGTCGATGATTACATCGGCGGCCGGTGCGCTCTCGAGCTCGGACAAGTCGAAGCCGATCTGGGCGACGATGTCAAAAACGGGCTCTCCAGCGGTGTTGACAATGCCCTCGGCGGTGGTGCGGATGAGCGAGCCCATGCGGCCCGTTCCCATAATGACGGTCTTAATCAAGCAGACCAGCTCCTTTCAGAGCATCGGTAAGTGCGGAGCGCGTGTCGTCTGCCATGGGGCGCAGCGGCATGCGGTAGTTTGCCTCGATCATACCCATCTGGGCGAGTGCTTCCTTGACGGGGATGGGGTTGACCTCGCTAAAGAGGGCATTGATGAGCGGCTGGCCGGCAATCTGGATATCGCGGGCGCGCTCCACGTCGCCGTCCAGATAGGCGCGGCACATGTCGTGCACGAGCTGCGGCTGAACGTCGGCCCACACGCTGATGGTGCCCGAAGCGCCCAGGCTCATGAGCGGCACGGTGAGGGCGTCCTCGCCCGAGTACATGCGGAAGTCGTCGGACAGCAGGTGGGCGATCTTGGCCGCGTAGGCGACGTTGCCCGAGGCTTCCTTAATACCCATGATGTTGGGATGTGCGGCCAGGCGCTCTACGTTGCGCTCGCTGATGCCGCAGCCGCAACGGCCGGGGATGTTGTACAGGATGCAGGGGATGTCCACGGCATCGGCGACGGTCTTAAAGTGCTGGTAGATGCCCTCTTCGTTGGACTTGTTGTAGTAGGGGGTAATGAGCAGCAGGCCGTCGGCGCCCAGGCCCTGGTAGGTGAGCGACTTGGTGAGCATGGTCTGCGTGGAGTTGGAGCCCGAGCCGGCGATGACGGGGATGCGTCCTGCAACTTGCTTGACCACTGCGGCGACAACGGAGTTGTCCTCGTCGTCGGTCATCGTGGCGCTCTCGCCGGTGGTGCCCAGGGTGAGGATGGCGTCGGTGCCGTTTTGCAGGTGGAAATCGATAAGGCGCTCGAGTGCGTCAAAGTCGACGCTGCCGTCCTTTTTAAACGGCGTAACAAGGGCGACGATTGAGCCCTCGAGATTGCGGATGTCCATGTTCTTCTCCTTCGCGTCCGCGATCTGGATGCGTTTGTTCCATTGAGCGGCGACTATCAGGCGCTCGTCTTGGGCGCGACGGCGGGCACTTTCGGCGCGCGACTTGGCCAGCAGCTCTCGGCCGCTCGGCAGCACGTCGAGCGTGGCAAAATAATCGCCCGGGCGCTCGGCGCGGCGGATGAGGTCGGCTGAGCCATCGGGACGCAGCAGGACCTCGGCGGAGCGCAGCCGTCCGTTGTAGTTGTAGCCCATGGAGTAGCCATGCGCGCCGGTATCGTGGATCACGAGCACATCGCCCATGTCGATCTGCGGTAGCTCGCGATCGATGGCGAACTTGTCGTTGTTCTCGCATAGGTTGCCCGTGATGTCGTAGGTGTCCGTGACGGGCGCTGTGGTCTTGTCGTTGCCACCCGGCTGACCCATTACCGTAATGTGGTGGTAGGCGCCGTACATGGCAGGACGGATCAGATCGACGGCGCTTGCGTCGACACCGATATAGTCCTTGTAGATCTGCTTTTCGTGGATAGCCTTGGTGACCAGGCAGCCGTAGGGCCCCATCATAAAGCGGCCCATCTCGGTGCAGATGGCCACATCGCCCATACCGGCGGGAACCAGGATTTCGTCGTAGGCCGCGTGCACCCCCTCGCCGATGGCGTGAATGTCGTTGGCCTGCTGCTCGGGCAGATAGGGGATGCCGACGCCGCCGGACAGATTGATGAAGGCGACATGTGCACCGGTCTCGCGCTCCAGGCGCACGGCAAGCTCAAAGAGGATGCGCGCGAGCTTGGGGTAGTAGTCGTTGGTGACGGTGTTGCTGGCAAGGAAGGCATGGATGCCAAAATTCTCGGCGCCCTTGGCCTTGAGCATGCGGAAAGCCTCAAAGAGCTGCTCGGTGGTCATGCCGTATTTGGAGTCGCCGGGGTTATCCATGATGCCGTTGGAGAGCTGGAACAGGCCGCCTGGATTAAAGCGGCAGCTGACCGTTTTGGGGATGGGCCCCGCAACACGCTCAAAGAACTCGATGTGGCTGATGTCGTCAAAGTTGACGATGGCACCCAGCTTGTTGGCGAGCTCAAAGTCGGCAGCCGGCGTGTCGTTGGAAGAGAACATGATGTCGTGTCCCGTGATGCCCAGCGAGCGGGCGATCATGAGCTCGGTATAGCTCGAGCAATCGCAGCCGCAGCCGTATTCGTTGAGAATGGAGATGAGCGCCGGGTTGGGGTTGGCCTTGACGGCAAAGTATTCCTTAAAGCCCGGGTTCCATGCAAAGGCGTCGCGCACTTCTTGCATGTTGCGGCGGATGCCCGCCTCGTCGTATAGATGAAACGGCGTGGGGAACTGCTCGACGATATGCTCGAGTGTCTCCTTGTCCACAAACGGCTGCTTGGCCGCATATGCCTCGTTGGGGGTCAATGCCATGTCCCGTAAACCTCGCTATCCAGACGGCGCCATCTGCGCATCGAATCCGCATAGCGTGGACCCAATGTCCGGATAGCGCTCCCGCATTGCTGCAGACAGTCCTGTGGGTGTTTCCCACAGGCCCACCAGGTTGTTCGTGCCCGAAAAACCCAGTTCGGCGGGTTTCGCCTCCCCACGGGGTCAAAGCCTGCCGGCTCGCCCGCGGCTCTTCGTGCCCGCGCCTCTATCAAGTGGTAAAGACCCTATCACGTTGCACTTTACCAAACAAGAGTATTCGTATATAACGTTTAAAAAATGCAGCAATATGCTGGAAACATGTGTGCCACAATCCTGTATCACAATAAGTTGCAACAGATGTGCCTCACGAAGGGATTCTCTATGACCGAGCTCCAAGAACTCCGTCGCTATCGCCGCGATCTCCATCGCATTCCGGAGCTCGATTTCGATCTTCCGCAGACTATCGCCTATATCGAGGGCGTGTTGGCGCCGCTCGCTTGCGAGGTGACCCATCCGTGTCCCAGCTGCGTCTGCGCTTTCTTCGACGCTGGCGTTGGTGCCGCGCGTGCCACGGCGATTCGCGCCGATATGGATGCGCTGCCCATCGCGGAGGCGACGGGAGCGGCCTTTGCCTCGATCCATCCCGGCAAGATGCACGCTTGCGGACATGACGGACACATGGCCATGGCACTTGCCGCCGCGACGTATGTCGACCGTACGATTCGCGAGCAGCCGGGCGCCATGAGGCGCAACGTTCTCTTTGTGTTCCAGCCGGCCGAGGAAACGACCGGTGGTGCCAAGACGGTATGCGAGAGCGGTGTGTTCGAGCGCTATGGGGCTGACCGCATTTTTGGCTTCCATGTGTGGCCCGATCTGCCTGCCGGCACGTTGGCGAGTTGTTCCGGTCCGCTGCTGGCGCGTTCGAGTGAGACACACATTCATATTCACGGGACGAGCATCCATATCGCTAAGACCTATGGCGTTCCGGTCGAGGAGTCGCACGATGCCGCGTTGGCGGCAGCGAAGTTTTTGGTTGCCGAGCGCGAGCTGATGGACGAGCTGGGCACCGACGAGCCCTGTATCGGCAAGTTTGGTCTGCTGCAGGCAGGTACCGTCTGCAACGCGGTGGCGGGGGAGGCCCATGTTGCAGGCAGCCTGCGTGTGTTTACAGACGACATGTTCGACCGGGCACGCGAGGGCGTGCGCCGCGTGCTGGACGATGCCTGCGCCGCAACGGGCTGCACGTACGATCTCGATTTTGCCGAGGGCTATCCGCCGGTCGACAACGACCCCGAGTTATTTGCCAATGTCGCGCCTGCCTTGCCCGAGCTGCAGCTCGTGGATGAGCCTTTGCTGATTGCCGAGGACTTCGCCTTCTATCAGCGCCATCTGCCGGGCGTGTTCTTCCTGCTGGGCACGGGCGTGCCGGAGGCGCAAGAAAACCCGATTGACGCAGACAGCTGCCCAGCTTATGCGACGAGCGCCCTTCACACTGATACCATGCTCTTTGACGAGGAAACCCTACTCAAGGGCCTCGATGTCTACAAACGATTGCTTGACTTGGAGTGACGATGGAACGACGTCGACAGTCTGCCGTGTATAGTCCGGGTGGGTGCGGGTGCGGCTTGCTGCTGCTCCCGGTTATTGCTGTGAGCATTGGCGTGATGTTTGCGCTTGCTGGACTGGCGGCAGCGGCACTTGTGCTGTTGATTGTGGCCATTGGCGTGACGATTTGGCTCTGCCGCAATCGCGAGCAACGCCGTGCCGACGGTAACACCAATGTCGGCTGGGTCGTCTTCCTGATTATTGCGTACCCGCTGAGCATCAGTTACTTGGCGTTCTTTATCCTGCTGCTCATCAGCACCTTTACTGGGGAATCCATCACGGTGGGGTAGGCTTCGACAAGCTTCTTGAGGATGAAACGAAAAAGGGGTCGGCGGGGGGCGTTTTGCCAACCACCCCCATACCCACCGTAGTATATAGGGGGCCAACGATTGTGCCGCACCGGGCGGCG
>CAMQJB010000047.1 GCA_947002045.1 uncultured Collinsella sp. | reverse complement strand
CCCCCCCCCCCGGCGCGGCGGCTGCGTGGTGCTTTGGGCGGACGCTGGGCTAGGGGGGGGGCGGGCGGCGGGGGGGGGGGGGCCCGGCGCCCCCGCGCCGCTTTTATCTTCAAGATTAATTAAGGAGGGACATATGCAAATTAGAGGAGAGGCCGCGATTGCCTGTGGGTTCATGGCGGGCTTGGCAACGGGGCTGCTGTTCGATGGATGTTTCGACAGCTACATCAATCGATTCTGCGATTCTGATTTTCCGAGAGGCTGGCCTCGGAAAACGGCACCGGCTCGTCAAAAGGCGGATGCGCCCATCAAGTCCCGCAGCGTGGCTGCTTCAAAAACCAAGGTGATCGTCATCAAGAACGGCAAGATTTATCACCGTTCTGGGGGATGCAAAAACCTTCCTCAAAATGCCATTAGAACAAGCGTGCCACTGGCGACCGCGCTCAAACGAGGAAAGACCCCCTGTTCAGTATGTTGCCCGCCAGCGGCTTAGACGATTCTTCGGGGGTGTTCTGCAAGGACATGGGTCCCTGCGGATACATGGGTTTAAAAACGTGTCCGCACGGCATGGGACACTTACCCTGCCGCCCTGCTCTGCCGCGGCGGCATGTACCCAAACAACGATCCTCTAAGGAGTTCGATACCAATGAGCGATAACACCAAGCATCTCGCAAAGAAGTGCGTCAAGGACGCGGGGCCGTGCCTCGCGTTGTGCCTTGCCGGCGCAGCGGTCGCGCTGCTGGCTGTTCTGGGGCCATTCGACGTGCTCCGAAGTGCCAGTTCTCTGCACGTTTGCATGGCCCTTGCCGGCGCCATGATGACCGGCGGCGTACTCGATCTGATTTTTTGGGTGCTCGACCCGTTTGGATGGAAGAACGAGGGGTAAGCCCTAAGGGATGGATACCCCGCAGCAACAGGAGGTCCCCGTGATCTGGTTTACCGGCGATACTCACTTTGGACACGAGAACATGCTACGGCTTAGCGATAGGCCTTGGTCGACTGTTGCGCAGATGAACGATGCCATGGTCGCCAACATTAACAGCAAGGTTGCTGCGGATGACGAGCTCTACATCTTGGGTGACTTTAGCTTTAAGATGACGGTCCAAGACGCCTACGAGCTGCGCAAAAGCATTGCCTGCAAGCGCGTCCATCTGCTGCCCGGCAACCACGACAAAGACTGGACGCAGCCTGCGGTAGCGGATGCTTTTATCGTCGAGCTGCCCATTTGCGCGCTCAAGATCAACTGCCAAAAAATCGTGCTGAGCCACTATCCCATGGTCGACTGGCAGGGCATGTCGCACGGCAGCTGGCATTTGCACGGGCATATCCACAGTTGCGGCGGCGCATACAACGAGTTCAACCGCAGGCAGGGACTGCTGCGCTATGACGTGGGCGTGGACGCCAACAGCTACGCCCCGGTGAGCTTGGAGGAGCTCAAAGCTTGGTTTGCGCAGGTAGACGAGCCGATGTGTTGCGTTAAATGGCCGTGGTGGGTCAATGCCACGGGCGACGAGCAGGTCGAGCACGATCTCGAAAGTTATAAGAGGGAAGTGGTGATCCGATGACGGTCTATGTGACGGGCGATATTCACGGCGGCCTCGACATGCAAAAGCTGCGCGATTGGGACCTTGGGGATAGCCTGACGAGCGACGACTATCTCATCGTCGCGGGCGACTTTGGCTTTCCGTGGGATTTCTCTGCCGAGGAGTGCGCCGACATCGCCTGGCTGGAATCGCGTCCCTATACCGCGCTGTTCGTCGACGGCAACCACGAGCGTTTCGATCATTGGGCGGAGCGCCCCATGGAGTTGTGGCACGGTGGGCTGACGCAGCGCCTATCGGATACCTCTCCCATCCGACGCCTGACGCGCGGCGAGGTTTTTGAGCTCGATGACTCAACGATCTTTACTATGGGCGGTGCCACGAGCGTGGACAAGGAATACCGCATACCGTATTCCAGCTGGTGGCCACAGGAGCTGCCGGACGAGCGCAACTTTGAGGAGGCGCGGGCAAAGCTCGACAGCGTGGGCTGGAAGGTCGACTACGTGATCACCCACACCTGCTCTACGCGCATGCTTTCGCCCACGCTTTATCCGGCACCCGGCTGGAATTACCCCGCCGTTGATCGGCTTACGGCATTTTTCGATGAGCTGGAAGACCACTTGGATTACAAACGCTGGTACTACGGGCATTTCCATCGGGATGCCAACCCGGCCGAGCGCCACACCGTGCTCTACGACTGCATCGTTCGCCTGGGCGACGAACTCCAGCCCTGGGATGTTGCGTAGGGGCGAGGCGTTTGGCTACTCGGCAGTTACAGTGATGTTCTCGCGATGCGCACGGATGACGTCCCAGCTAAAGTATTCGACCAGCTGCTTGGCAGAGCGCGGTGTGGTGTCCGGTGCGATGCCCGTTTGCCCGGCGAGCCAGCCCAGCAATGCCTCGGGTGTGCCAAAGCGGGCGCGGAGCTCGCCCAGGTCCAGATCGCGATCGCGCTTGGAAAGGCGGCGGCCGTCCGGCGACATGAGCAGCGGAATATGCGCGTAGTGCGGCGTGGGAAGTCCCAGCAGATGCTGCAGGTAGATTTGGCGCGGCGTGGAGCCCAGCAGGTCGCATCCGCGCACGACCTCGGTAACACCCATGGCGGCGTCGTCGACCACCACGGCCAGCTGGTAGGCAAACACGCCGTCGCTGCGGCGCACCAAAAAGTCGCCGCATTCGGTGGCGAGTGCCTCGCATTGGGCCCCGTACGTGCGGTCCACGAATTCGACCACATCGTCTGCGAGGTCGTCGACGGCGGGCACGCGCAGGCGCGTGGCCGGGGCGCGCAGGGCACTGCGGCGGGCGACCTCTTCGGCCGAAAGGCCTCGGCAGGCGCCGCGGTAGATGGGCGTGCCGTCGCTGGCGTGCGGCGCGCTCGCGGCGTGGAGCTCGGCGCGCGTGCAAAAACAGGGGTAGGTGAGGCCAGCGCCCTGCAGCTGGCGCAAGGCGCTCTCGTACAGGTCGAGGCGATCGTGCTGGTAGTAGGGGCCTTCGTCCCACTCAAGCCCTAGCCAGGCCAGGTCGTCAATCAGTTGAGCGGCAAGTTCCGGGCGCTTACAGCGATCGTCCAGGTCCTCGATGCGCAACACAATGCTGCCGCCTTGGCTGCGGGCCGAAAGCCACGAGCAGAGGCAGCTGAACACGTTGCCCAGGTGCATGCGGCCCGATGGCGACGGGGCAAAGCGCCCCACGACGGGCGCGGGAACGGAGGCGGGCTGCGTCGTTGGCGCATCCGCGGCGGGCGTTGCTATGTTGCGTGTTTTGATATCCATGCGGACGAGTATAGCGCGGGGCGCGATGGGGAGGCGTCACTGTGGTCCGCAAGTTGTCGAGGCCCCGCATTGCGTATGGCGGGCTGCAGACTCGGTGCTTTAATTCCTGTCCGTCAACTTGGCACCTTAGACAACAGAAACCCCGGCAGCTCTTCGCAACTGCCGGGGTTTCCGCGGAAAAGGGGGACATGATCCTTGAGCGAACGGCAAAGGGGCAAACCGTTTTCGCTCAACTGCTTTATGCCCCTCGACTGGTGGCTCAATCAGCGCATGCCGAGCCCACACAAAGCCGCTACACCTGTGACGGAGCTGTGAAGTGGTATCTATTGTTGGCGCGGGATTCGGCCAAAGAGCGTCCTAAACAACAAATTTGTTGCTGTCTGTCGGTTCAACCCAATGATCCGTTTTCCTCCGTCCCCAATAGATCGTTTTCCAAGTGTCGGGGTGCGGGCGTGACTTTCATCCCGTTTGGCACTCCGGTCGCCTAGATGTTCGTCATGTGTGCCCGCAAACGTGGGACAATGGCGATGTTGGTTTTACAGACAAAGGATGTGCCTATGAACGCCCCCGTTGCCAATACTTGTCGGCAGCGCTGCCTGTTTGCGCGATTCGCTTCCGTCTGCGTGCTCGTCGCGCTCGCGTTGTTGCTGCTGCCTGTCGCCGCGCACGCCGACGGCTACTCCATGACCCAAACCTATATCGGCGCCACGGTCGAGGCCGACGGCTCGCTGACCGTTGTCGAGGGGCGCCAGTTTGATTTCGATGACGACATCAACGGCGTGTTTTGGGAGATCAATACGGGCACCAACCAGCAGGGCGGTACGGCGGGTGTCGATGTGCTGAGCGTCGAGGAGGAGGACACCGCGTTCAACAAAGTCGATAGCGCGAACAAGGGTGACTCTGGCGTCTATACGGTCGAGCAGACTGGTGACGGCGTAAAGATCAAGGTTTTCAGCCCCCACGAGAGCGGCGATAGCGCGATCTATTACGTGAGCTACACCATGACCGGTGCGGTTATGAACTGGGCCGATACCGCCGAGCTCTATTGGAAATTCGTGGGCGACGGCTGGTCCGCGGATTCCGATGACGTCGAGATGGAAGTGCACTTCGCAAATGCCGCTGCCGGGACGGCGGCCGTCAAGGGCGATAACTTCCGCGCGTGGGGCCACGGTCCGCTGACGGGTGACGTATCGCTCGATGCGGACGAACCCATGGTCACCTATACCATTCCCTGCGTGCATCAGGGCGAATTCGCCGAGGCACGCATCGCCTTCCCCAGCGACTGGGTGCCGCAGCTTGCCGCCTCGGGCGAAGAACGCATGTCAACGATCCTGGGCGAAGAGAAGGAATGGGCCGACGAAGCTAACGCCCGCCGCGCTCACGCTCGCATGATTGCCAATGTACTTGCCGTGCTAAGTGTTGTCGCGGCGGTGGCCTTTACCGGCACAATCGTTGTGCTCAAGCTGCGCCGCCGCAAGCCAAAGCCGCTTTTCCAGGACGAATATTTCCGCGATGTGCCTTCGGCCGACCATCCCGCCGTGCTTTCGGCCCTCATGAGCTGGAACGAGGTGCCCGATCAGGCATATATCGCCACGCTCATGAAGCTCACCGACGACCGTGTGATCAAGCTGGAGCAGGCGACCGTGACCAAGGCCAAGAAAGGCCTGATGGGGCGTGAAAAAGAAGAGCAGACGTATCGCGTGACGGTGAGTGATGCGGGCTGGAAGTCGGCCAAGGGCATTGACCGCATGGTGCTCAAGGTCTTCTTTGCCGGTGCTAAGCCCGACGAGAACGGCGATCGCTCGCGCACGTTTGACGAGCTGCAGCACTACGTCAAGCAGCACGCTACGCCCGTGGGCGACAAGCTCGAGGACTATCAGAACACCGTTAAGGGCAAGCTGGCCGATAGCGAGTACGTTGCCTCGGACGGCATTGTCGCAATGGTGTTTTGCCTGGTTCTCGGTATTCTGATCGCCTGTGTTCCCGCGGGATCCATCTTCTTTACCGACGGCGCGCAGGCGAACATTGTCGCCGCGGTTATCTCGGTGCCGATTGTGCTGGTGGGTATTGGCGTGGGCCTTACGTTCCGCCGCTTTACGCCGGAGGGCGCCGAGGTGGCGGCTCGCTGCAAGGCGCTCAAGCATTGGCTTGAGGATTTCACGCGCCTAAAGGAAGCCGTTCCGGGCGATTTGGTACTGTGGAATAAACTTCTGGTGATGGGTGCGGCGCTGGGCGTATCGAAGGAAGTCCTGCGTCAGCTTGCCGAGGCCGTGCCGCCCGAGGTGCGCGAGGCCGACGGTTTCTACGACAATTACCCCTGCTACTGGTGGTACTACCATCATTACGGTACCGAGTCGCCGCTCGATTCGTTCGATGACGTGTATCACGAGAGCATCCGTGAGCTGGCTTCGAGTTCCGATAGCTCGAGCGGCGGCGGCGGTGGCGGCTTCTCGGGCGGCGGAGGCGGCGGCGTCGGCGGAGGCGGCGGCGGAACGTTCTAGCGGTCGTAAATTATGGGATGGGCTTTTCTCGACAGCCGTCGGGGAAAGCCCATCCCTTTTTATGCGCTACCTACGAAGACTGTCCCCAACGACTAGTCACTGGGGGCGTTCCTAAATGACTAGGTATGGCTGCTGGGCCTAGGCTGTTAGGTCGAGTTCGTAGAGGAAGCTTTCGCGCGGCATGTCGTGACGGCGCTCTTCGCGGTTGGCGCGGTGCGTGGCCGTGCGCTTAAAGCCGTGCAGCTCGTAGAACTTCCACGAGCAGTTGGAGTCGGTGTACAGGTGCGCCCTCGTCGCTCCAAGCGAGGACAGGTGCGAGACCGCGGCATCGAGCAGAACCGTGCCAACGCCCAGGCCATGGACATCGCGATCCACGGCAAGCAGCGTGACCTCGTTGTCGTGCGGCAACGGGCTGCTCTCGAGCAGGCGGTTGTTGGTTCGGATGGTTGCGCGCACAAACGAGAGATATTCGGCGCAGGCATCAGGCTCCAGCTCACGCATCTGCGACAGCAACGCGCGTTCGGTATCCATCCAATGCTCGTTGATAGTGACGCCGGAGTTCTGTCCTGCGCGTGCAAGTGCAATGCCGCGCGCCTCGCCGTCAATCACCGCAACCTGCGAAAACGTCGATGACGAAAGGCAATAGGCGAGGTCGCACGCGGCCTCAAGGCGGTTGTACTCATCGTTATCCGAATTGTTATGCCAAAGCTGTTGCAGAATCAGCGCGATGGCGTCGAAGTCTTCGGTATCAAACGGTCGGTAGAGAACCCGCGAGACCATGGTGCCTCTTTCTTTTGCGGATGCATATCGAGCACAGTTCTACCACGCCATTGGCATCAAATTATGGTGCCCCTGTGTTCCATGAACTCACCGTGCCCAGTGCCGTGCCCATCCCCTCCGCTCACAAACTTTTTCTGCACATGCGCCCGTTGCGGGGTGCATCGATGCGCTCGATGCGCTACATTGAATCAGTATTTTCAATGCCGCTGCGCGAGCGCTGCAGATCGACGTATCACCGACTCACAGAGCACGGCGGCGTACCAGACAGGAGGACTGCATGGGATCTGATGTGAAGATCGCACGCGCGTTGATCTCGGTTACCGATAAGACGGGCGTCGTCGATTTCGCACGGACGCTGGTCGATGACTTTGGCGTCGAGATCATCTCTACGGGCGGCACGGCTCGTGCCATTGAGGACGCGGGCGTTCCCGTAACCCCCATCGAGGAGTTCACGGGCTATCCCGAGATGATGGACGGCCGCGTTAAGACCCTGCACCCCAAGGTTCACGGCGCGCTGCTGGCCCGCCGCGATTCCGAGCAGCACATGCAGGAGGCCGCTCAGCACGGCATTAAGCTGATCGACCTGGTCGTCGTCAACCTGTACGAGTTCGAGAAGACCGTCGCCAACCCCGAGGTCACCTTCGCGGATGCCATCGAGCACATCGACATCGGTGGCCCCTCCATGCTGCGCTCTGCCGCCAAGAACGCCGCGAGCGTTACCGTCATCTCCGACCCGGCCGACTATGATGCCGTCCTGGCCGAGATGCGCGAGACCGGTGGCTGCACCACGCTTTCCACCCGTCGTCGCCTGCAGGTGAAGGTCTACCAGACCACCGCTGCCTACGACACGGCCATCTCCCGCTGGCTCGCCGCTCAGGCAAGCGACGTGGCGGACTCCTCTGCCAAGCTCGAGATCTCGCTGGAGAAGGTCGACGACCTGCGCTATGGCGAGAATCCTCAGCAGAAGGCTACGGTCTACCGCTTTGCCGAGGGCTGCGAGAACACCGCGAGCTCGCAGTTCCCGCTCGTGGGCTCCGAGCAGATCCAGGGCAAGCCGCTCAGCTACAACAACTATCTGGATGCCGACGCCGCTTGGAACCTGGTCCGCGAGTTCGACGAGCCTGCCTGCGTGATCCTCAAGCATCAGAACCCCTGCGGCTCCGCCGCGGCCGAGGACATCACGGCCGCCTACGACCGCGCGTTTGCCTGCGATCCCAAGAGCGCCTTTGGCGGCATCATCGCCTGCAACCGCGAGGTTCCCTATGAGCTGGTCGAGCACTTCGCCGATCAGAACAAGCAGTTCGTCGAGGTTATCATCGCCCCGAGCTACACTGCCGAGGCGCTCGAGCGCATGGCCAAGCGCCCCAACCTGCGCGTGCTGGCTACCGGCGGCGTGGACCACGGCGCCCAGGTGGAGCTGCGCTCCGTCGACGGCGGCATGCTGGTGCAGGAAGTCGACCACGTGACCGAGGATCCCGCGACCTTCACGTTTCCCACCGACCGCAAGCCCACTGACGCCGAGATGGCCGAGCTCGAGTTTGCCTGGAAGGTCTGCAAGGGCGTCAAGTCCAACGCCATCCTGGTCTCCAAGGGCAAGGCCGGCATTGGCATGGGCCCGGGTCAGCCTAACCGCGTTGACTCTGCGCTGCTTGCCTGCGAGCGCGCCGAGGACTTCTGCGAGCGCGAGGGCGTGGAGAAGGGCGGCTTTGCCTGCGCAAGCGACGCGTTCTTCCCGTTCCGCGACAACGTCGACGTGCTTGCCGAGCATGGTGTGACCTGCATCATCCAGCCCGGCGGCTCCAAGCGCGACGACGAGAGCATCCAGGCCTGCAACGAGCACAATATTGCTATGGTCTTTACAGGCGCTCGCCACTTTAGGCACTAAGTTTCGCCTCGGGACAAAATAATCTCTGCAAAAGACGGTCGCTCCGTTTGGAGGGCCGTCTTTTTGGTATAAGAGGACGGAATGACTAACACGAAAGGTATGACCATGCCCCAGATTGATGATGCCGAGCTGTTTGGCAATGCCGAGGATCAGCGTGCGTACGAGGACTTTTGCGCCAATCAGGAGGCGGTCGAGAAGTTCACGCTCGACAAGCCCGCGCTTGTCTGCCGTTGGCGCATGTCCAACAAAAAGGTGCCCATGCTCAACCGCCACATTCGCGCACTGTCCGAGCGCCTGGTGCAGGGCGAGCCGCTTACCCATAACATGCTCAGCTGGGCCAAACAGCACGTTGAGTGGTCGCTTGCCGAGGGTGATTACACCGCACGCGACGGCGTGCTCATGCTGGTTATCGACATCAACGGCAACGCCGCCATGACGGTGGGGGAGTACGAGCCGCTCGCCGATACGTCGGCCAAGGCGCTGCGCGCCCGCTCCGCCGAGGCCCGCTCCGAGGCCGACGAGACCGGCGTGGCGCCCGAGCTGCTCGCCGCCGTCAACAACGGCGAGCTCGCCTTTGTGGCGCCGGCGGACGAGTTCCTGTGTGGCACGGCGACGCTCATCGAGCAGTTGGCCCAGACCAAGGGCATCCCGGTCACGCGCGTAGACATTCCCGCGCAGCTTAAGGGCGCGCTGTTCCTAGTGAGCGACGAGCACGGCGTGGTTCCTGCCACCGACGGTGACGCTGCCGACTCCGATGCCGCCACGGTCGCCTTCTTTGCCGACGGCTACGAAAAGCTTCGTGCCCGCCGCTAAATGATTTTTCTGGGACGGGGATTTAATAATCATTTGATCCTCGCTCCCGTTGCGAGCGAGGGGCGAACCAAACGCTTTCGTTCGCGAACAGTTCTGTCACCTTGGCGCCGCGCGCGGTGCACACCTGCAGTTTCGCAGCCATAATGGTGGCAAGACAACCAAGAGGGGAGCGGAACCCATGCCGCTGATCTATATCGTTGAGGACGACGAGCCCATCCGTCGCGAGCTCGCCGACATCCTCGCCCGTGCCGGTTTTGGGGTTGAGGCCTGCGGATCGTTCGAGCACGTCTCGCGCGATATTCTCGCCGCCGCTCCCGACCTGGTGCTGCTCGACCTCACACTCCCTGTCAAAGACGGCCAGCACATCTGCCATGAGGTTCGCCGCGAATCCGAGGTTCCCATCATCGTCCTCACGTCGCGCACGACCGAGATTGACGAGGTCATGGCCATGACGCTCGGCGCGGACGACTTTGTTCCCAAGCCCTACAGCGCCCGTGTGCTCGTGGCGCGTATCAACGCACTACTGCGTCGCACCGCGGCGGCGGGCGAGCGCAGCACGCTCGTCCACAAGGGACTGGAGCTCGACCTCGCACGCTCCATGGTCACCAACACGCAAACGGGCACCAGCACCGAGCTCACCAAAAACGAGCTGCGTATCCTCTCGTTGCTTCTGAGCCGCGCGGGCAAGATCGTCTCGCGCTCGGCCATCATGCAGGACCTGTGGGACTCCGATGCCTTCGTGGACGACAATACGCTCACCGTCAACATCAACCGCCTGCGTACCACGCTCGAAAAAATCGGCATCAAGGGGTATTTGACGACGCATCGCGGCCAAGGCTATTCGGTCTAGGGGCCGGCTATGTCGTTTGGCAAGTTCTTTAAAGATGCGCTGCTTCCCGTCGCCGTGTGGACGTGCGGCGTGCTGCTGAGCTGCTTTGTGCTGACGGTCGCCGGTGCTTCGACATCTATTGTGGCCGTGGCGGTCGGCGTGTCCTTTATCTTTGGTATGCTCGGCATCGTGGTCGAGTACGCGCGCCGTCGCCGTTTTCTGCGTCAGCTGGAGCGTGCGGCCGAGGAGCTCGAGAGTCCCGCATGGGTGCAGGAGATGGTGCAATGCCCGACCTATGCCGAGGGCGAGCTCGAGTACGAGGTCTTGCGTCGCGTGGGCAAAGCTGCTTGCGACGAGGTTGCCGAAGGCCGGCGTCAGACCGATGACTATCGCGACTATATCGAGAGCTGGGTCCACGAGGCCAAGCTGCCCCTGGCGGCGGCCCACCTGATTTTGGAAAACCTGGACGGCAGCGAAGACGACCTGTCGCGCGTGGATGACCTGGGCCGTGAGCTGGCTCGCGTGGAGCGCTATATCGACCAGGCACTGTACTACGCGCGCTCGGAAGTCGTGGAGCGGGACTACCTGATTCGCCGCTGGGATCTCAAGACCTTGGTGACGGGCGCGATTAAAGCCAACGCGCGCGAGCTCATCGCGGCGCACGTGGCCCCGGTGTGCGAGAACCTCGACTTTGAGGTCTTTACCGACGAGAAGTGGCTCGAGTTTATCTTGGGGCAGCTCATCCAGAACAGCATTAAATACGCGTGCGAGGACGGCGCGAAGATCGTGTTTTCGGGCGCGTTGCTGGACGAGGGTCTGGCGAGTGAGCGCATTGAGCTCACTGTTGCCGATAACGGCTGCGGCGTGAGTGCGGCAGACCTGCCACGCGTGTTCGAGAAGGGCTTTACCGGCGACAACGGCCGCACCACCAAGCGCGCAACGGGCATCGGCCTCTATCTGGTGGCACGCCTGTGCTCCAAGATGGGCATCGACGTCACCGCGGCATCCGATTCCGGCGAAGGCTTTGTTGTCACGTTTGCCTTCTCAACCAACAAGTTCCAATACTTTGAGTAGTCAGCCCGTATAGCGTAGACGTTCAGGATCTTCCCATTTAAGAAGAAATCAGGCTTTTCGGCAGCTATATTCCCGAACGGAAACATTGCTAATGTAGTCAACACTATATTCCCGTACATGAACATAGTGCTACAGTTTTATACTATGTTCACGGGCAGGAATATAGCTGGAGGCGTTATGAGAACGGTGACAACGATTAAAAAGCTGGATGGGCGCGTCAAGCTCAAACCGTCGGAAGCCGCTTTCTCGGAGCGCACGGTTTTCGATCCCTCTGAGATAGGGAAGGCCCTTAGGCTCAGAAGGCGTGAGCTCGGCTTGACTCAACGTGACGTCGCGACTATGACGGGTCGCAGCCTTCGTGTGATTGGTGATATCGAACGGGGGCGGACAACGGTCGAAATTGGTGTCATTTTCGATTACGCCTCCATCGTGGATATTGATTTTATTCTGAAGGTGAGGGGGAAGTAATGGATGGCACGCTGTTCGTTCACCGTGAGTTTAATGGGTCTTACCAGCTGGTCGGCATATTGGAGGAAAATGCGGGGTTTCCGATATTCACCTATAGCCCCAAATATCTCGAGAGCGGTGATGCGGCGCCAATTTCGATCTCGCTGCCGTTGACGGCCGAGACATTTAGTCCGGATGCAACGGGCTCCTTTTTCTCCGGCATCATTCCGGAGGGGCAGCTCAACAGGGACCTTGAGAAAAGGGCGCGAGCGGAACGCGGAGATTACTTCAAGGTACTCGATTTGGTCCGCGATGAACCCGTCGGCGCCCTGGTTCTGACGCGAGAGCCTTCGGGCGACAGCCTCGAAATGGACTATGAAGAGATAGGTGCGGAACAGCTAAGCGGGCTGGCATACGCACCGGCGGAGGTTGCTTTTGATTTAGCGCTAGAGAGTCGAATCTCCCTTGCAGGTGCTCAGGCGAAGATCGGTCTCTACCATACGGGCGATGACCCATGTGGTGGATGGTACCTGCCTCATGGAGCGGCTCCATCCACGCACATTCTCAAGGCGGGGTCGAAAACGTTCCCGGGCGAGACAGTGTGCGAAGCGATGTGCGTGAGAGCCGCCTCTCTGATGGACCTATCGGCCGAAGAGTGTTTTCTTATCCGAGTTGAGGATGCCGAGCCAATTATCGCCGTGAAGCGATTTGACCGAGTAACGTCTGATGCCGGACGCTCGGTTGACGGATTGCCAATTCCATACCGTTTGCACCAGGAAGATGTTTGTCAGGCCAAGGGCATCTCGCGTGAGCTTAAATATGAGCCGACGGGCGTCAATTACCTGGGGCTTATCGTCGATGCGGTGCGAAGGGCGTCGACGAATCAAATGGAGGACAGGTTCCTTGTCGGCTATAACCAGCTGTTCGACTATGCCGTAGGTAACTGTGATAACCATCTAAAGAACTGGTCGCTCGTATGGGACGAAAGTTGGAAGCAGGTGAGGTTGGCGCCGCTCTATGACGTGCTGTCCACAACGGTTTACCCCAGTCTCGTTCGTGAGATGGGCGTCTCGTTTGGTGGGAGCCGCAAGATTGACGACGTAACGCGTGGGTCGGTGATGAGCCAAATGATTGAGGCGGGTTTGCCCGGGGGAATTGTCGCCGGAATGATTGCTGATACCTGCAATGAGGTTCCAGACGCGCTAAGAGACGCGGCGCGCGGTCTCAAAGAAGAGGGTTTTCCCGAGGCGGAGGTAATGTTCGAGAAGATCATTCCAGAAGTGCAAGCTCGTTTAAGCAGGATCGCCTTATAACAAAAACGTGCCGCCCAAACAAAACGTGGCCGCCCCCCCCCCGCCGGCCCCCCCGTTTTTTAAATATAAATAAGGGAAAATAAGCGGTTTTGGAAGGCGGTGAGTCCGATGGTTTCAGGTGATGGCTTGTCGAATCTCCTTTGTTTTTAAATCATAATGCAAAAAAGAAAGATGGAAAGAGAAAGAAATAAGATAACTTCCGTTTGCGTGTATTGTGCCTCCAGCACGCAGGTCGCCTCGGCATATCGGGAGGCGGCAACCGAGTTGGGACGTCTGTTGGGCGAACGGAACCTGAGGGTGATCAACGGGGCCGGCAATTCGGGCCTGATGTGCGCCGTGTCGGATGCTACGCTGGCAGCCGGCGGAACTGTAACCGGTGTGATCCCTCGTTTTATGGTGGAACAGGATTGGTGTCACAAGGGGCTTACCGATCTGGTCGAGGTCGACAGTATGCATGAACGCAAACAACGGATGGCTGATCTTTCGGATGCCGTGATCGCTCTTCCGGGCGGATGCGGTACTCTCGAAGAGTTGTTGGAAGTCATCACCTGGAAACAGTTAGGCTTGTATCTCAACCCGATTGTCATCCTAAATATAAACGGCTATTTCGATCCCCTCTTGGAGATGTTCCGCCGGGCCGTCGACGAGCATTTCATGCGCCCGCAGCATGCTGCACTTTGGGCGGTCGCCTCTACCCCGGTCGAAGCTGTCGAACTGATCTATTCGGAACCGGTTTGGGATGCAAGCCTCCGTAAGCAGGCTTTGGTCTGATAAGGAATGACGTTCCTTCTGGCCGGTAGATTACCGGTACTCTCATTTTAAAACATAGGTGTTTTGCATTCGAAACATATATGAATTGGAATCGAAACACCTATGTTTTGAAATGGGAGTACCGTACCGGATTATTTTGCTGTTTGATAAAGCTCGGGAAATATTTCGAATGCATTTACCTCCGGGGTGCGGATGCCCGGCTTTAACTCTCCGCCAATCAGTATGACGGTGTTGCCATGTTGGGCGATGCCGGCACCGGCACGTGCCGGTTCTTCGTAGTTGCCTAAACAGGTCCAGCGGCGCGTGAAGGTATTGTATAAGAGTAGAGAGGAATTGAATTTGTACCATTCTGTCGGCTGAGACATGTAATTGCGGGTTTCGTTCAGTAAAGAATCCCGTAAGGCGAAGTTACCGGCGGATGCAGCCTGCTTCGTGCGCAGAGGACGGTCGAGGGCATCCGAGAAACGAGAGTAGTTGACCCCGCCGGCCAAAAGCAAGGAGCTGTCGCCCGACGAGACGATGCAGCCCCCCGTTGCGGTGTAAGGCGAGCCGTCTTCCGAGACGGGCAGGAATCCTTCGTTTTTCCAGCGTTTTGTCTCGATATGGTATGAAAGTAGGTCCGTAGAGACAATGGCTCCCCGATAGCCCGATGCGGGCTGATAACCACCGGCAAGATAAAGACGTGTGCCGTCCGGAGATTTTTGAGCTGCCAGGACCGGCTGTATGCGGGCGGGTCCCGGGAAGTCCGGCAGCCGTATCCACTGTTTTCCGGTCGGTGACGCGAATTGTAGGCAGAAAATCGAGTTGGCATATTCCGCCTGTTTGTTGCCCCCGGCCACATAAAGACAGCCGTCGGCGTATGCTGCAGCCAAGTTATCCATCGGAACCGGCAATGCCGGTAGTTCCGAGATGTCGGGCATCTGCCTTTCCGTATTCCAGCTTATCGAAAAGACCTGTCCAGAGACCTCCTCATTGTTGTTTCCTCCGATCCAGACGAGTCCTTCGGGTGTTGTGACTGATGCCCCGTAAGCAAGCGGCAACGGTAGTTTGCCGATCCTTCTCCATCCGGCAGGAGATCGGGTGGTGATATCTAATGCATATATATCGCTGTAATATTCTTTAGTACCCCCTTCGGCCGCTGGTTTGTCGGGGAAGTTACATCCGCCTGCCACGAGCAACTGTCCGCCACTGATACCCGTAAACGGAGCAGATACGCCTGATGACGGACTTTTTTCAGTGCCGGGTAGGTCGGGTAGCCGGAACCAGCTGACCGGAGACGCTTCCGAACGGAATGTCGAAGCCGGAAGTCCCGCTTCGTTCACTAAATTGGCGCGGGTGAAAGGTTGCCAGCCGTAACGGACGAATCTCGGATTTTGTATTTGGTCACTCCATATTTTTACGGCCTTTCCATCGATGATTTGTGCCTCTGCGGGGACGAATGAACCATCGTGTCCGGCTACTTCGAAAGTGTGCAGTTCGCCTCCGTCGGAACTGTGCATGCCTTTCCCGTAATCGAATGTGATATAGGCCGCGCCGTCTTTGAATTTTACCGAGCGGTAGAGCGGACCGGACGGTAGGCAGTCGTGCCCATACGTCTTGTTGAGCGCCCAATGAGCGAGGCGTTCCCCTATTTCAAGTATTTGGAGCGG
>CAMQJB010000046.1 GCA_947002045.1 uncultured Collinsella sp. | reverse complement strand
CCCCCCCTCTTGCCGGCCCCCCCCCCAAACCGCGCCCCCCCCCCCCCCCAACCCCCGCCGGTGGGGGCCCCCCGCCTACGGAATCGGAACTAAAGGTCGCCGAAGATTTCTGCCAGCATCGGCGCCTCATGCGAGCGCTAGCCTAGCACTGCTCGAGTGCCTGCTCAAGGTCGGCAATCAGATCGGCCGTGTCCTCGAGGCCGCACGACAGGCGCACCATGTCGGCGGAGATGCCGCAGGCGATGAGCTCCTCGTCGTTCATCTGGCGATGCGTGGCGTTAGCAGGATGCAGGCAGCAGGTGCGCGCATCGGCCACGTGCGTAGCGATCTGGGCGAGCTTGAGGCTCTTCATAAAGGTCTCGGCCGCCGCGCGACCACCGTTAAAGCCAAAGCTCACAACACCGCAGGTACCGTTGGGCATGTACTTCTGAGCCAGGTCATAGTATTTATCGCCCTCCAGGCCCGGATAGCTCACGAAGCGAACCTTGGGATGGCTCTGCAGGAACTTGGCAACGGCCAGGCCGTTCTCGCAATGACGCGGCATGCGCACATGCAGGCTCTCGAGCGAGCTGTTCAAGAAGAACGCCGCCTGCGGGTTCTGCATAGGACCAAGATCGCGCATGAGCTGCGCGGTTGCCTTGGTAATGAAGGCACCCTCGCGGCCGAACTTCTCGGCATACGTCACGCCGTGGTAGCTCTCGTCGGGCGTGGTGAGACCCGGGAACTTGTCCGCATGGGCCATCCAGTCAAACTGGCCGTGGTCGACGATCACGCCACCCAGATAGGCCGCATGGCCATCCATGTACTTAGTGGTGGAGTGCGTGACGATGTCGGCGCCCCACTCAAAGGGACGGCACATCACGGGCGTCGGGAAGGTGTTGTCGACCATCAGCGGCACGCCGTGGTCGTGCGCGGCCTTGGCAAAGCGCTCAATATCGAGCACGGCAAGGGCGGGGTTGGCGATCGTCTCGCCAAAGACGAGCTTGGTGTTGGGTTGGAAGGCTGCCTCCAACTCCTCATCGGTGCAGTCGGGGGCGACGAACGTGCAGGTCACGCCCATGCGGCCCATGGTGTGGGCGAGCAGGTTGTAGGTACCGCCGTAGATGGCAGAGCTCGCGACCACGTGATCGCCGGCGCCGGCCACGTTAAAGATCGCGAGGAAGTTCGCAGCCATGCCCGAGCTCGTGAGCATCGCGGCAGTGCCGCCCTCCATCTCGCAGATCTTGGCAGCAACCAGGTCGCACGTGGGATTCTGCAGACGGCTATAGAAGTAGCCCGACTCCTCCAAGTCGAACAGCTTGCCCATGTGCTCGGACGTGTCGTACTTCCACGTGGTTGACTGGTAGATGGGCACCTGACGCGGCTCTGCATCACCCGGGCGATAACCGCCCTGAACACACGTCGTACCGATGGTCTGCTCGCTCATATCTAGCTCCCTTGCCTGGGTTTTAGTTTTATTCGGTTCACGATACCGCTACCCCGCACCCCTCTCAACCCATCCCCAAGGTGGGTTATGAGACAAATTATTCCGGGGCATTTATCTCAAGCCTTGGCATTTGCTCGATAGATAAAAATGAGGCATACATGAAGCTCTCGATGATTACATGCACCGTCACGGGTACCATAGGCGAGTACACCGTGACCAAGGAGACAACGATGAAGCAAATCGATACGGCCCAGCTCGACATCACCGCCTGTCAGGCTCAGGCTGCCGAATACCACGCCCGTGGCTTTAACTGCGCCCAGGCCGTCGCCTGCACGCTCGCACCTGCCGTCGGGCTCGACCCCCAGACTGCCTTTATCCTCACCGAGGGCTTTGGTGCCGGCATGGGCGGCATGACCGAAACCTGCGGCGCCATCTCGGGCGCCGTGGCCATCATGGGCTTTGTAATGAGCGACGGCATGGAAAACCCCAAGACCAAGGGCCAGACCTACAAGCTGTCGCGCGAGATCGCCAAGCGTTTTGGCGAGAAGAACACGACGACCGTCTGCGGCACGCTCAAGGGCATCGGATCGGATAAGGGTCCGCTCCGCAGCTGCCCCGGCTGCATCGACGATGCCGTCGAGATCGCCTGCGATGTGCTAAAGCAGCTCGCCGAGTAAACGGCAGCAACAGAAAAACGACGGCCGGCGCGCTGGGGATCCATCCAAAAGCACGCCGGCCGTCGCCGTTAGAACTCGGCAAATTCGGGAGCACCGACCTCAATCTCCTCGCGCCCCGCCATAAGCTCGCGCATCTTAGCGCAAAATGACTCCTGCTCCCCCACCTTAAACACCAAATGAAGTGTCACGGCATCCGCGTAATCGGTATCCGAAACCTTGGCACCCGAATCCTGCGCCAAACGGAGCACCTGCTCGTATTGCGGATAGGCCACATGCACGTCAACAGGCACGACGCTCGTCATCTCAACGATCTGCCCGGACTCCTGAGCCGAGGCCACCGCCGCCTGCGTCGCCGCAGTATAGGCACGCACCAAGCCACCCGGGCCCAGCAACGTTCCGCCAAAATAGCGCGTCACCACGCAGCATACGTTTTTGAGACCAGCGCCACGCAGCACCTCGAGCGTCGGCATACCACTCGTGCGGCTCGGCTCGCCGTCATCGCTCTGGCGCTCGCGCCCATCGACCAAAATCCACGCGGGAACATTGTGTCGAGCGTCGTAATGACGCTTGCGAACCATCTCGATAAAGGCATTCGCCTCATCCTCGGACTCAATATGGATCAGCTGGGCAATAAACCGGCTCTTGCGGTCCACAAACTCGCCCGTAGCCTCAATATTCGATTGCAGAGTAAAATAGCTGTCCAACAAAGCCCCTCAACAAAACTAAGCGCGGCAACAAACAGCCTCAATAATACGGCAAAGGGCACATCGGTTAACCGCCTAAATAGAACGGAACCGCCGATGATTCCGTCAACGAAAGCGAGAACCCGTCGGCGCGAGCAAGGTGCCTTGAAAGACGAGGGCATTGACCTTTTGGTCATGCCCGAAGGCTTGAAAGGCAGATTGCCGCGCTGACGGGTTCGCAGCGTCAACATAGTTGCCAAGTGGGCCTATAAGCCGGGTTCTGTCGTGAACGGTCATTTATCTTGTCTGCACGTTGCCGTGCAGCTCCACGCACGCTACCCGAACGCGGACCGGGCCGGCCCATAGCGTTCCTATTCGCGCTTGCTCCGGATGGGGCTTACCAAGCCGCCGTGTTGCCACGACGCTGGTGGTCTCTTACACCACCGTTTCAGCTTTTCCCTTTACGCCTTGCGGCGCAGGTGGGAGTCTTCTTTTCTGCGGCGCTTTCCGTCGGATCACTCCGCCCGGCCGTTAGCCGGCATCCCGCCCTCTGGAGCCCGGACTTTCCTCACGCGTGCTGCAAGCAGCACATCGCGCGACCGTCTGGCCCACTCAGCAGTGCAAGAGTGTAGCACACCGTTGCCTCAGGAAATGGCGCAACACAAGCGTTCGACACGATAAACCAAGAACAACGCCATGCAGTACAATAGGGCTGTCGATGGGCAACGTCGTCAGTCGAGACGCGACCGCGCTCCGCACCCCTCCGTCTACTCGGTGCGTTCCCGCCTCCTCCCCGAGGCGGGATGTCGGCATTTTTTCATGCACCGACAACCCAATAGCCTGTGAACAGGCCGGCAGCATTGCGTATTTCGGCGCCGAATGCAAAAAGGGACCCGTCCATTGCGGACGGGTCCCTTAAAACAAGTGATCGTCAAACCGATTTACTCGGCGTCGGTCTCCTCGTCCTTCTTCTCGGAAGGCAGCGGGGTAACCTCGATCTCGACGCCCAGAGTCTCAGCAGCAGACTTCATGGACAGGGAGATACGACGACGGTCGAGGTCGATCTCCATGACCTTGACCTGAACCTTGTCGCCCACGTGGGTGACCTGAGAAGGCTGATCAACGTGCTTGTTGGCCATCTCGGAGATGTGCACCAGGCCCTCGATACCCTCGCCCAGGTCGACGAAAGCGCCGAACGGGACAAGCTTGGTCACAGTGCCCTCGACGATAGCGCCGACGGGGTACTTCTTGACCAGCGCGCGCCACGGATCCTCGGTGGTCTGCTTGAGACCCAGGGAGATGCGCTCGCGGTTGAGATCGACGTCGAGAACCTCGACCTCGACCTCCTGGCCGACCTTGACAACCTCAGAAGGATGGTTGACGTGGTTCCAGGAGAGCTCGGAGATGTGGATGAGGCCGTCGATACCGCCGAGGTCGACGAAGGCGCCGAAGTCGACGATGGAGGAAACGGTGCCCTGGAGACGCATGCCAGACTTGAGCTTGGACAGGATCTCGGAGCGCTCGGCCTTACGGGACTCCTCGAGCACGACGCGACGGGAGAGGACGACGTTGTTGCGGTTGCGGTCCATCTCGATGACGCGGGCCTCGATGCGGGTGCCCATGTAGGAGGTGAGGTCCTTGACGCGACGGAGGTCGACGAGGGAAGCGGGCAGGAAGCCACGCAGGCCGATGTCGAGGATCAGGCCGCCCTTGACAACCTCGATAACCTCGCCCTCGACGTTCTCGCCGGAGTTGAACTTCTCCTCGATGCGGTTCCAAGCACGCTCGTACTCGGCACGCTTCTTGGACAGGACCAGACGACCGTCCTTGTCCTCCTTCTGGAGAACCAGAGCCTCGATGGGATCACCGAGTGCAACGATGTCTGCAGGGTTAGCGTCCTTGCGGATGGACAGCTCGCGGACCGGGATAACGCCCTCGGACTTGAATCCGATGTCAACGAGCACCTCGTCATGCTCGATCTTAACGACAGTGCCGTTAACGAGATCGCCCTCATCAAAGTCGGTAATCGTACCGTCGATGAGGTTGTTCATCTCCTCCTCGTTGACATCGTCAAGAGAGAAAATGGACGAGTTCTGAATCTCACTCAAAGGTGGACCCCTTTCGAACTACGGGGCCCCGATTGCTAGGACCTACAGAAGGGTGCGACAAGCACACAACGTTTAGGAACACTCGGGAGCCGACAGATACTAATGTGACGCTTATGCAATCACGTTCGTATAGGTTACGGGGAAATCATTTCGATTTCAAGCGTGAACTGCGATTTTTTACTCGTATGGAGACTTTTTCGCAATCTTGTGGACGACCGTCTCCATAAGTTGACGATAGGCAGTTAGGCATACGGCTTTGGGGTAAAGTATCCGGAGCCAACGATTCTGGAACGATTTTTCGAGAAAGGTGCCCGCGTGCTCAAAGCAGTCGTTTTCGATATGGACGAGACGCTTCTTAGCATCAACCTCAACGCGTTCATCCTTCGCTATTTTAAGGATGTCTCGTCGATGCTCGCGGATATCGGACGACGCAGCCGAGGTGGCACGATGGCGCGCCTCGGCACCATCCTGGTCGACCTCAACGCCAACCGCCGAAGCGGCACGGACAACCGCACCAATCTTGAGTTTTACCGCACCGAGGTCGAGCGTAGGTGCGGCATCTGCCTCTCCGATCCCCTCATCTATGAGGCGTTTACCTACTACGACCGCGAAGTGCTTCCGCACAAGAATGACGATGTCATCAACGCCCACGCCATGCCGGGCGCACACGCCGCGCTTCAGGCCGTACAGGACGCAGGGCTGCGCTGCGCGCTCTTTACCAACCCCAGCTTTCCGCAGGGGGCCATCGAGTGTCGCATGGGTTGGGGCGACCTGGCCGACGCCCCCTTTGAGCTCGTCACGCACATGGGAAACACCACCCGCTGCAAACCCGATGCCACCTACTATCTCGAGCAGCTTCAGGTGATGGGACTCGAGCCGCACGAGGTCCTTATGGTGGGCAACGATCCCAAGCGCGACTTCCCCAG
Source organism: uncultured Collinsella sp. (assembly GCA_947002045.1). Classification (GTDB taxonomy): domain Bacteria; phylum Actinomycetota; class Coriobacteriia; order Coriobacteriales; family Coriobacteriaceae; genus Collinsella. The sequence goes on along the minus strand of CAMQJB010000046.1, from coordinate 9,576 downwards.
CCCCGCCTGCGGCATTCAAACTGCCTATGTTGGCCAGGGAAAACCCGGCCGAGCCACCTGGCACGGAACCATGGAAGACTTCGCCCGCGACTTTAACGCCGTAGTAGAAGCCTTCTACGAACACCAAGTAGCCGACGAACTGTCATAGGACTCCTCGGTCCAAACAAAATAGCGTCGTAGGTTGAGCATAAGTCAGCGAAAACGCCCCTAAGCGAGCAATGTGCCTTGAAAGAGGAGGGCATAGGCCTTCTGGACATGCCCGACGATTGAAAGGCAGATTGCCGCTTAGGGGCGTTTGCAGCGTCGGCCGGTCCGCCGTTCGGCAGAACGGCGGAACCAATGAACTAACAGACTCGAGTCTTGCCGATCATGATGTTGAGGATCTCGACATCGGTATCTTTCATACCTACACGGCCCACGTAGCCCATGCTGGCGATTGTCTGCTCGACGGTATCCTGGATCAGGCCCTCACCGGCGCGGAAGCCGCGACCCTGCATGGCCATATCGTGACCCAGAATCGCCGCATCAACGGCAGCGGAAATCTTGGCGGCACAGCTTGCCTTGGCGCCATCGCACACGATGCCGCCCACGTTACCGAGTGTGTTCGAAACCGTCGCGCCAATCTGCTCGCGCGTGCCACCGCACAGCCATGTAATCGCAGCGCCGGCGCCACACGCGGCGCAAATAGCACCGCAAAACGCCGAGAGCGCACCAATATAGCTCTTGATATGCACGGCGATAAGATCGGACAGCATCACGGCGCGCACCAGGCGATCGTGGTCGCAGCGCAGGTACTCGGCATACTCCATAACGGGCAGTGCGCAGGTAATGCCCTGGTTGCCCGAGCCGCACACAATGGCGACCGGCAGCGCACAGCCGTTCATGCGGGCGTCGGACCCGGCGGCCGCACGGGCGCGGGCACGGCAGGCGACGTCATCGGCACGAGCGCCCAGCAGCGTGCGGCCAACCTCGGCACCCCAAGCGTGCGCCAGGCCCTCGGCGCTGATCGCGCCGTTCAGCTCAATCTGGCGCTCAACGGCAGCGCGGGCGTCCTCAATGTCACCGTCCTCGATAAAGTCGATGATGGTCTCGATCGACATGGGCGTGTCGGCGCTATCTGCCGCGCGCTCGGCCACGACGCGCTCGGCGCAGGCGGCACACTCCCCCGCCGACTTGCCGCATACCGGAATACCGTCGAGTGTATGGCACGTGACATTGGTGTGGTGGTCGGTTATCTCGACGACCGCGGTATGGCCTCCGGCTGTAGCAGTCACCTTGATGTAGAGGTTAGGCACACCCTCGACAAGCGACACATCGCAGTAGTCCGTATCAGCAACCAGCTCGGCCACGCGGGCGCGATCCGCGTCATCGACACTCTCGAGCACCTCGAGCGCGCTCTTGGCGTCGCCGCCCACGGCGCCCAGCACGGCCGCCGCTTCAATACCGTGCATACCGCCCGAGTTGGGCACGGTCACGCTCTTAACGTTCTTGATGATGTTGCCCGAGCAGGCGACATCCATATGATCGGGTTCGCAACCGAGCGTCTGGCTCGCCAGCGCCGCTGCATAGGCAACGGCAATAGGCTCGGTGCAGCCGAGCGCACAGACGAGCTCGCGGTTCAAAACATCGCAAAACGCGGTATCACGAAGGGAATCGGCAGACATAGGTATCTCCTACTTGTATAACGGGCTGGACTCTCAAGAATAGTTAGCTCTTTAATTTGATAACAATGCATCAAAAACCGCAACCATGGTTCCGACGGACGGCGTTCAAGCGCAATCTGACGGCATTCATTTATGCGAAGCCGGTCTTATCGCATGCTAAAGCGTTTGACCAAAAAACGCCCGAGCGTTTACGCAAAAGTCGCGCTATCATGCAGTCGAACGCGGTAAAACCTTTAGCAATTCCGCCGCACGGACCAGAGAGGAACCACTCATGAAGATTGGTATCGGCAACGACCATGCCGCCGTCGAGCTCAAGAACATCATCTCCGAGCACCTGAAGGAGCGCGGCTGCGAGGTCGTGAACTTTGGCACCGACACCTCCGAGAGCTTTGACTACCCCATCGCCGGATACAAGGTGGGTAAGGCCGTTGCCAACGGCGACGTCGACCTGGGCATCCTCATCTGTGGCACCGGTGTCGGAATTAGCCTGGCTGCCAACAAGGTCGAGGGCGTACGCGCCGTCGTGTGCTCCGAACCCTTCAGCGCTAAGCTCTCGCGCATGCACAACAATACCAACGTGCTCGCCTTTGGCGCCCGCGTCGTGGGCTCCGAGCTCGCCAAGATGATCGTCGACGAGTGGCTCGACGCCGAGTTTGAGGGCGGCCGCCACGAGCGTCGCGTTAACCTCCTCAACGAGATCGACCACACGCGCGGCCTCAAGGTCGTCGACGAGGCCTAAAGACCTACAAAGCCATACGCTAACGCCAGCCCCCGCCCGGAAGAAACTGAACTGCCTCCCATTTCTTGGACATGAGAAATGGGAGGCTTTTTATGCGTGTCGACTTGAGGGTGAAGCACGACATCCAGGCCAGGAAGGCGGCGATCGGGCTCTTCGAGCGAGGCCACGGCTCCGAGTCGGCGGCGAAGGCGCTGTCGGTCCCGCGCGACACCGTGAGACAATGGCTCTACGTATACCGGTCGTTCGGAAGCGAGGTGCTGCTATCCATGGACGGCAAGCAGGCCAGGTACACATACGAGCAGAAGGTCGCCGCCGCCTCGGCCGTGGTCGACGGCGGCATGAGCAAGCGGGACGCCATGGAGGCGTTCGGGGTCATGTCCCTGGCGCCGCTCAAGAGATGGTGCGCGCTCTACCGCGAGGGCGGCGCCGAGGCGCTCAGGCCCAGGCCCAAGGGCCGGCCGAGCGGTTCCAAGGCGAGGCCGCGCACGCGCGAGCAGGAGCTCGAGGAGCGCTGCCGAAGGCTCGAGACCGAGGTGGCCTACCTAAAAAAATTGCGTGCCCTGGTCGACAGGGACGGACTCTGACCAGGGCGAAGGTCGAGGCCGTGGGCGCCCTGCGCGAAGAGGGGTACGGGCTGGGGTGCCTGCTGGAGTGCGCCGGCCTGGCGAGGTCGAGCTACTACTACGCGCTGTCGCACCCGAAGGCTCCCACCAGGCCCGAGCTCTGGGAGGCCGCCGCCGAGATATTCTCGCGCACGGCCAACGGGTGCGGCCACAGGCGGATCGCCATGTGCCTGCGCGCCGAGCGGGGCGTGCGCATAGCCTGCAAGACCGTGCTGAAGATGATGCGCGAGATGGGCATCAGCTGCGGGATCCGCCGCGAGACCGACTACCACAGGTACAACTCGTACAGGGGCAAGGTCGGAAAGACCTTCGAGAACGTCATCGGGCGCGACTTCGCCGCCGACGGGCCGTGGGAAAAGATGGGCACCGACGTCACCGAGTTCAAGCAGCCCTGGGGCAAGGCCTACTTCGCGCCGGTCTACGACTTCGGCAGCAAGGAGATCGTCGCCTGGTCCACGTCGCTGCACCCCAACATGGCCCAGCAGCACGAGCTGCTCGACCAGCTCGTGTCCAGGAAGCCCAAGGGCTCCAGGCCGATCCTGCACTCGGACATGGGCTGGCAGTACCAGCAGGCCGGTTGGTGCAGGCGGCTGGAGGAGGCCGGCGTGGTGCAGAGCATGTCCCGGAAGGGCAACTGCATCGACAACGGCGCGACGGAGCAGGTGTTCGGCCACATCAAGGACGAGTTCTTCCGCGGAAGGACGTGGCCGGACTTCGAGTCCTTCAAGGCGGACCTCGACGACTTCGTGGTCCATTGGAACACGAGGAGGCGCCAGGTTAAACTGAAGGGACTGACCCCGGAGGAGTTCCGGAGACAGTCCCTTGCGGCGTAGTTTTTATTTAAGCCGTCCAAGTTTTGGGGTGCAGTTCAAACATCCGGACGGGGGCTCTTTAGTAGATTTCTAAGCGGTTACCAAAAATCTACTGGAATAAAAAGGGCGCCGCGGATGGAATTCCGCGGCGCCAAAGCCACACGCTAACAGCTTTAAGGAGTCAAAGCTGGTTTAGCCAAAGAAGCGCTTGATCTCGATCTCGGCGTTCTCCAAGCAGTCGGAGCCGTGGATTACGTTAGCGTTGACATCGACAGCGAAGTCGCCGCGAATGGTGCCGGGAGCAGCATCAAGCGGGTTGGTAGCACCCATAAGGGTGCGCATCTTGGAGACAGCGGAGAGACCGGAAACGACCATCTTAACGACCGGGCCGCTCGTCATAAAGTCACAGAGACCACCAAAGAAGGGCTTGTCGGCCAGATGGGCGTAGTGCTCCTCGACGGTAGCGCGCTCGAGCGTGGTCATCTCCATGCGCTCGATGACAAGGCCGCTACGCTCAATGCGAGCGACGATCTCGCCGATCTTACGATCGCGCACAGCGTCGGGCTTAATCATGATGAAGGTCTTCTCGATAGCCATAAGGTAGCCTTTCAAGTAGGTTCGCGCGTGCCCAAGTCCCATTCCGGCACCCGCCCGGACTGCATCGTAACAGAGTTTTAGCTGCAGTTAAACAAAAAGCTGTTTATTGAAACGCTACAATTTATTAAAGCGCTCCATATGTGTCACTTCTGTTTCGAAGCCCGATTAGAGTACCATCCGACCGCCCATCAACCGCATCGAACAGAGCAGACGGTCGGTTGCCGTCTGTGAACGTGCCCCCTACACAACCTGCCCAAAGGTCCTACAGAAGTTCTCGACAAGCCCCTCCCCCATAGCAACAAAATACGGACGCCCACATCAGCAGACGTCCGTAAAGCAACAACGATTTATCAATACATGGCCAAAACGGCTTCAGCCAAACCCTACTTTACCCCGTGCCCCATCTCAACGACCTTAGTCAGCGATCCAAACACGCCCTCGTCGGCCACGAGCTGCGCCTCGGAACGCTGCAGCTGCACGGCAACGGCGGCAGGGGCGGTGCCGCCCTCGGTCGTGCGCGCGGCGACAATCGACGGGATGTCGAGCTCCTCGATAATGTCGTGCTCAAAGAGCGGGCTCGCCTCCTGGAACACCTCAAACGGCAGGTCCTCAAGATTGCAGCCGCGCTTCTCGCACATCAGGACCAAATGGCCCACCACGGCATGCGCCTCACGGAACGGCAGACCGCGCTTGGCCAGGTAATCGGCAACATCGGTGGCGGCAAGGTGCCCCACGCCGCACTCGCGCGCCATGGCATCCTCGTTGACGGTCCAAGTCGAAATCATACCGGCCATAACCGACAGGCACTGCATGAGCGTATGGGCAGTATCGAGGGCGCCCTCCTTGTCCTCCTGCAAGTCCTTGTTATAAGCAAGCGGCAGGCCCTTCATGGTTACGAGCAGCTGCACCAGGTTGCCATAGACACGGCCGCTCTTGCCGCGAATAAGCTCGGCAAAGTCGGGATTCTTCTTCTGCGGCATGATGGACGAGCCGGTGGAGTACGAGTCGGAAAGCGTGATAAAGCCAAATTCAGAGCTCGACCACAGCACGATCTCCTCGGAAAGACGCGACAGGTGCATGGCCATGACGGAGCCGGCGTAATGCAGATCGAGCAGGAAATCACGGTCGGAAACCGCATCGAGCGAGTTGGGAATCACGCCCGCAAAGCCAAGTTCAGCAGCCGTCATCTGGCGATCGAGCGGATAGCTCGTACCGGCAAGCGCGGCAGCACCCAGCGGGCAGTTGTCGGCGGCATCAAAGGCGACCTTCAGGCGTGTAAAGTCGCGCGCGAACATCCAGGAATACGCCAGCAGATGATGCGACAGCAGCACGGGCTGAGCATGCTGCATGTGCGTGTAGCCCGGCAGAATCACCTTGTCGTACTTCTTGGCCGCATCCACCAGCACATGGCGCAGCTCAAGATTGGCCTCCATGAGCTCCTTGGCCAGCGCCTTGACGCCCAGGCGCGTATCGGTCGCCACCTGGTCGTTGCGCGAACGTCCGGTATGCAAGCGCTTGCCAGCCTCGCCGATGCGACGCGTCAGCTCGCTCTCGATGGACATATGAATGTCCTCGTCGTTGATGTCGAAGGTGAAGTTGCCGGCATCGATATCCTGTTCGATTCCGGTCAGGCCCTCGGCTATCGCTTGCTCGTCCTCGGCACTGATGATGCCCTGGGCCTCCAGCATCTTGGCATGCGCCTTAGAGCCGGCGATATCCTGCTTATAGAGATGTTTGTCGACCGGCAGCGACGCGCCAAACTCCTGCGTGACCTCGGCCACGCCCGCCTCAAAACGACCGCCCCAAAGAGCCATGGAACCGTCTCCTTTCTCCAAATACCAAAACAAGCGCCCAAAGCAATGCGCCCTGTCGCTAAAGCGATTTTTCAACCGCTAGTTTTACACACTCCCTGCCGTGCGCTGGGCCATGTAGCTAATTTGCAAAGAAGTGACGCACCATGCACTTGGCGCCCAACGTCTCCCTCCGGATGTTGCCCTGTGAACCGTCGATCCAGGCCTTCAGGCCCATAGGGACGTCCTCGACCTTTGCAGCATCGAGCTCGGGCGCGAGAGCAAGTAAAGCATGCGCGATAGCATTGAACATAATGGATACTCCTCATATATATAGGTGCAGAGCCGCCAAATTGATAGAAGGAGCCCCGCCGGACAACCCCGGCGGGGCTCGGACTCAGCCGCAGTCGCGGCATCATATATGCGGGCGGAACGTAGGGGCCACCGATGTTAAGAAGTGTCAGCAAGCATAACGAAAGGTAGGGACCCCATGCGCCCGTTATGTATCACGCGGATGGGCCGCGCGGATACCAAGGGAAGGAAGACTTAAGCCTGAGCGGCAGCAGAGCTGGGACCCTGGACCTTGGCCCACGTCTTGAGCGACAGCGTATCGATCTCGATAAAGCCGGCGCTGGCCTTCTCGTCAAACGTGGTGTCGCGGTCGTAGGTAGCCAGACCGTAGTCGTAGAGGCTGAAGGGGCTCTTGCGGCCGACGACATGGCAGTTGCCCTTAAAGAACTTCAGACGGACGGTGCCGGTCACGAACTTCTGGGTGTCGGCCATAAAGGCGTCGAGCGCGTTCTTGAGCGGGCTGTACCACTGACCGTTATACACGGCGGTGGCCCAATCCTGCTCGAGCTTGATCTTGGTCTTGAGCAAGTCGCCCTCGACGCAGATGTCCTCGAGTGCCTTGTGGGCGGTGATGAGCGTCAGGGCTCCGGGAACCTCATAGCATTCGCGGCTCTTGAGGCCCACCAGACGATCCTCAACCAGGTCGAGACGGCCAAAGCCGTTGTCGCCCGAAATCTTGTTGAGGGCGATGACGATCTCGGAAAGCTTCATCTTCTTGCCGTCGACGGCGACGGGCTTGCCGGCCTCAAACTCAATCTCGGTATACGTCGGGGTGTCGGGCGTGTCCTCGGGATTCTTGGTCATAACCCAGGCGTCGTCGAGCGGCTCATTCCAGGGGTCCTCCAGGTGGCCACACTCAATGGCACGACCCCACAGGTTGTCGTCGATGGAATAGGGGTTGTCGTTGGCACCCTCGGGAACCGGCACGTTGTGGGCGTGGGCATAGGCGACCTCGTCGGGACGGCACTTCAGATCCCACTCGCGAACGGGGGCGATAACCTTGAGCTCGGGGTCGAGGGCCTTGACCGCAGCCTCAAAACGAACCTGGTCGTTACCCTTGCCGGTGCAGCCGTGGGCGACGTAGGTCGCGCCAAACTCGTGAGCGACCTCGACAAGCTTCTTGGCGAGCAGCGGGCGAGACAGGGCGGAGAGCAGCGGGTACTTGTTCTCGTACATGGAATTTGCGGCGATGGCCTTAGTCAGGAACTCATCGGAGAACTCGTCGCGCAGGTCGAGCACCTGGCAATCGAGAACGCCCAGGTCGAGCGCCTTCTGCTTCTTGGCATCCAGGCCGGTCTCCTCCTGGCCCACGTTGCCGCAGACGCAAACGACATCGAGATTCTTCTCGTCCTGGAGCCACTTGACACATACGGATGTATCAAGACCACCGGAATATGCGAGAACGACTTTTTCCTTGCTCATGGCTGTTTCCTTTCGCCCTTGGTAGCTAGTTAGAACATCGGTCAGTTGCAAGTCATTTCAAGGTCATATACCGTGCAATATCAGGTTAAATAGCAAAAATCAGCACATACATGCCCTAGAAACATGCAGCAATGTCGTGCTAAAACCCAACGACCTCAAAATGACTCTGTTGAGGCAATTCGCCCCATGCGGACAGAGACGATTGTTATCGTCGTCGGGAAATTGCGCGCTGGCGTCGGATGGCATTGTCTGCAGTAGTGATGATCTTTACGAACTGCATCTGCCTCTCCTTTCACCTATCGCCGGGCGCAATTCTTATATCGTAAACGGTACCTTTTCCTCGGTAAACGGTTGTTTTTCCGTCTCCGTTTTCGATGGTCGCTATATTACACTAAAGTGCCTGCTGTACAAGCGACAAATTCATATTTCTGAAAAGTTTTTTCATTACTTTGTGAATGAAGATGCAAACGCGCGCCAATCCTGCGAAAATACGCCTGACTACGAGTTGATGGTTATAACGTCTGAAACAATTTCGAAACGAAAGGCTCGCTTTTATGCAAACTTACGAATCGGACGCCAATATCGGAAACATTAAGCTCATCGCCGTCGACATGGACAAGACACTGCTGACCGACGAGCGCGTGCTGCCGCAAGGCCTTGACGAACGCCTGGACAAGCTCGCCGAAGCCGGCATCGTATTCTGCCCCGCCAGCGGACGTCCCGCCCCCAAGCTCGAAGAGATGTTCGAGGGCATCAAGAACCGCCTCGCCTTTTGTCCCGACAACGGCGCATGCGTGATCTATCGTGGCAGCTATATCTATAAGAGCATTATCGACGTGGAGCTGTACCAGCAGGTCTTGAGCCGCGCCTCGGAGGATCCTCGCGCTGTCCCCGTCCTGTGCTGCTTCGACGAGTTCTACGTGCTTGCCCGCGACCATCAATACCACGACGAGATCAGCGTCTACTACAACACAATCAACTACGTCGACAGCTTTGAGGGCATTGATATCGAGTCCAACAAGATCTCGATCTTCTTCCCCGCCTACGATGCCGAGCCCGCATTCCGCGAGACCTATAGCCCCGAGTTCTCGGACAAGCTCTACGTCACCAACGCCGGGCGCGAGTGGATCGACTTCATGAACTTGGGCGTCGACAAGGGCGCCGGCGTCGCGCACCTGTGCGAGCACCTGGACATCGATATCGCCGACGCCGCCGCCGTGGGCGATACGTACAACGATATCCCCATGCTGGAGCGCGTCGGACATAGCTTTATCGTGGACAATGCCGAGGAGCACATGAACGCGCATGCCAAATGGCGCATTCCGAGCAACAACGACGGGGGCGTACTGACGCTCATCGACGCCATCTTGGCGGCTCGGTAGCCGTCCCATCGGGCCTGGCCGGGCGGCACGGGTTAACTTTTCGCTCGGTCAGGTCCTGCGCAAGACGAAAGCCACATTAAGTGGCTTTCTTTGCGTGCGGAATCTACGAAAAGTTAACCCGTGCCGCCCGGCCAGGCCCTAGGATTACTAACCTCCCGCCAAGATGGCGTCTTGAGTCTCTAGATACTTAGCTCAA
>CAMQJB010000045.1 GCA_947002045.1 uncultured Collinsella sp. | reverse complement strand
TCATCGCCCACCATTGAATTGTTAGGCCTCCAGTGATGGAGGCCTTTCTTTTTTGCACACGGCCTATCCCAGCCATGGTAAATCGATAGCAAAACGGGCTCCAGTTCGCCCAATCGTGCGCCAAACGGCACGTGACAGCCTGAAACCCGCTCCAAATTGCTATGTCTGATGGCGCTAGGCCAAAACACCCGCCAGGATCTCGATCAGGCTGTCCACATCGGCCTCCTCGCACACGAGCGGCGGAAGGAAGCGCAGCGTATGTGCGCCTGTAGCGTTGATCACGGCACCAGCCCCCAATGCACGGGCCACGACGTCGTGTGCATCACCCGCGGCATCATCCAAATCGCAGCCGAGCATCAGGCCGCGACCACGCACCTCTACCACATGCGGAAGCTTAGCCAGCGCCTGCTCCATATAGGCGCCAACCTTGGCAGCATGCTCGGCATAATCGCCGTGCACAAGCGCGGAGAGCGTCGCGGCACACGCCGCGATGGCCAAGCAGCTGCCACCGAAGGTCGAACCATGATCGCCGGGCTTAAAGACGTCGGCGATTTCCTTCTTTGCCACCACGGCACCCACAGGCACACCGTCGGCAATGCCCTTGGCAAGGCTCATAATGTCGGGCTCCACGCCATAGGTCTGGAATGCAAACGGCTTGCCGGAGCGGAAGATGCCACACTGGACCTCGTCGGCGATAAGAACGGCGCCCACCTCGTGTGCCAAGTCGCGCGCCGCCGCCATAAACTCCTCGGTCATGGGGTGCACGCCGCTCTCGCCCTGAATCGGCTCGAGCATGACGGCGCAGACCTCGCTTCCCAGCTGCTTAAAGATCGAACGCAGTTCGTCGACATCGTTGGGTGTACAGGCCACAAAGCCACCCGGCAGCGGACGGAAACTGTCCTGTAGCCAATCCTGCATGGTGGCGGCAATGGTCTCGAGCGTACGGCCGTGGAAGCCGCCACGCATGCATACGATGGTGTTGCCGCCGTTACCAGCACGCTTGGCGTACAGACGCGCAAGCTTCATCGAGCCCTCGTTGGCTTCGGCACCAGAATTGGCAAAGAACGTCTCCCACACCTGCTCGTCCGCAGCCGGGGCACCGAGCGCAGCGGCCGTGGTCTCATCGCCGGCGGCAATGGCATCGGCCAGCACGCACGCACCATCTACGTCGTCGTTGGCAAGCTTGGACAGCAGCGCCGCGACCTGTCCACGCTGCTCGATGTAGAAATAGTTGGAGACATGCAGAAGCTTTTTGGTCTGAGCCTCGAGCGCCGAGAGCACTGCAGGGTTGCCGTGGCCAAGGCTGCACACACCGATACCAGCGAGAAAGTCGAGATACTCACGACCATCGTCACCGATGAGCTTCATACCGTGACCTTCGACAAACTCTACCGGCGAGCGACCAAAGGTATGCATAACGTAATGGGATTCGAGCGATTGCTGAGTTGCAAGTGACATGAGATGCCTTTCGTTGGGCGCCGTACGGCGCAGGGCTATGGGTGCAGGGACGCGACGACCGCGGGTCGGCTAGACCGTCTGGAGCTTCTCGACCTCGTCGAGGTTCTCGGTCAGGCGCGCCGCAAAGGTCGAAAGCGGATGCGGATGCGTATCGAACTCGTAGGCCGTCTCGGTGGAATGGATCACGGTACCGACGCCGGCATCGGTCAGCAGCTCCAGCAGCAGCGAGTGCGGCGTCGTGCCGTTGATGATGTGGGCTCGGAACACGCCAGCAGCAAGCGCATCGACGGCGGCGCGCAGCTTGGGAATCATGCCCTTGTCGACCTCCCCGCCGTAGAGTATCTCGTTGACCTCGTCGAGCGTCAGGTTGGAGATAAGCGAGTCCTTGTCGCTAAAATCCTTGTACAGGCCGTCGACATCGGTCAAAAAAATCGCCTTATGCGCGTGAAGCGCCGCCGCAACGGCACCGGCAGCGGTGTCGGCATTGATGTTGAAGAATCCGCCGTCCTCCCCCGCCGCGACGGTAGCGATAACGGGAATGTACTCGCTATCGAGCAAGCGCTCGATATAGTCGGTGTTGACGTGCGTCACTTTGCCCACGCGACCGAGTTCGGGGTCGAGCGGCTCGGCGATGAGCGTGCCGGCATCGCTGCCCGACACGCCTACGGCCAAATTACCGTGGTGGTTGATGGCAGCGACCAGCTCCTGGTTAACCTTGCCGCCCAGCACCTCGCGCACGATATCCATGGTCGCCGGCGTAGTCACGCGCTGCCCGTTCTTAAATTCGACAGGGATGTCATAGTGGCTGAGTGCCTCGTTGATGGCTTTGCCGCCGCCATGCACGATGACGGGGCGCATGCCGATGATCTTGAGCAAAACGATGTCGCTCATCACGTCGCGGCGCAGTTGCTCATCGACCATGGCCGCTCCGCCATACTTGATCACGACCGTCTTGCCGGTCAGGTTTTTAATCCACGGCAGCGCTTCGAACAGCAGCTGCGCGGTTGCTTCGTTGGATTCGCTCGAACGACAATCGCGTGCGAATTTCATAATCTGCCTCGTCTTTCGTATCGTTATCACGCCGTGCTCCGCTGTCCGCAATGCGGCAAGATGCGCAGCGTGCCTGGAATCTAGGAACGGTAGTCACCGTTGATGGAGATGTACTCGTGCGTGAGGTCACAGGTCCACACGGTCGTTGCCGCGTCGCCTGCGCCCAGGTCGGCCGAGATCACGATCTCGGGCGCCTCAAAACGTCGCAGAGCCTCATCCTCGTCAAAGGGAACGGTCAGGCCATCGCGGCAGACAGGCATGCCCATCATGTCGATGGAAACGTCTTCCTGGTTAAACTTCACGCCGCACTTGCCGAGCGCCATGGCGACGCGGCCCCAGTTGCAGTCGTGACCGGCGATGCAGGTCTTGACGAGCGGCGAGTTGGCGACGGCACGGGCGGCGATATCGGCTTCCTCGTCGTTGGCGGCGCCGGTGACGTTAACCGTCACGAGCTTTGACGCGCCCTCGCCATCGGCCGCAATGTTGCGCGCCAGGCTCTCGCACACCTCGTGCACGGCAAAGGACAGTTCGTCAAAGGCATCAGTGCCCTCGACGATAGCCTCGGCTTCAGCGGCAGCAGCGCCAGAAGCAAGCATGATGCAGGTGTCGTTGGTCGAGGTATCGGAATCGACCGTCACCTTATTAAAGGTCTGCTTAACGGTCGAGAGCAACAGGGTGTGGAGCGCCGACGGCTCGACGGGGGCATCGGTAGTAATGACCGCGATCATGGTGGCCATATTGGGCATGATCATGCCCGAGCCCTTGCACATGCCGCCCACCGTATAAGCGTTGCCCGCATGACCCGCAGCCTCACTGCGGTAGCGAACGGCATACTCCTTGGAGTGCGTATCGGTCGTCATGATGGCACGGGCCGCATCGGCACCGCCATGGGCAGAGAGTGCCTCGTAGGCGGACGGGACGGCCGTCTCAAACGTGTCAATCGGCAGAATCTGTCCAATCACGCCTGTGGATGCAACTAGGATCTGCTGGGGTTCACAGCCGATGACCTGCGACGCGATATTGCATGTCTCTCGCGCGCAGGCAAGGCCGGTCTCGCCCGTGGCGGCATTCGCGTTGCCGGAGTTGATTGAAACGCCGGCGATGATGCCATAGCCCTTGTCCGCACCGCCCAGGTTGGCACGGCTCACCTGCACGGGCGCCGCGCAAAAGCGGTTGGTCGTAAACACGCCGGCGCCTGGACAGGGCTTATCGGGCACGACGAGCGCATAGTCCAAGCGCTCGGGATTCTTCCGGAATCCTGCATGGATGCCTGCGGCCTTAAAGCCGGCCGCTGCCGTAACGCCACCCTCGACGGCGCGTATCTTGATATCAATCAGGTCGGTATTCATCGTCCCTACGACTCCTTATATCAGACAAAAAAGCGGGCATCGGCTGGCACGCCATACCGGTCGCAACTACTAGACCAGCTTGAAAGCGGCGCCCAACTCGATACCCGACCACCAAATCGTTAACAATCGAATGTGCTACACCGGGCACGCCACTGTGGGCAAGCCTCGTCGCTCGTCAAAGCCAAAAACGATGTTGGCGCACTGGACCGCCTGGCCCGCAGCACCCTTGCACAAATTGTCGATAGCACCCGTCGCCACCAGCACGCCCGCACGCTTGTTGAGCGCAAGGCCGATCTGGGCAGCGTTGGTGCCGACGACCGAAGCCGTCTTGGGCTGCTGGCCGGCATCGAGCACGCGCACAAAGGTGCGACCGGCGTAGAACTTCTTGTAATGGTCGACGACGTCCTCAAGGGCCAACGTGTCGAGAGCCCGCGGCGCGAGCGGCATCGTCACCGTGGAAAGCAGGCCGCGCTTGAGCGGTGCCAAGTGCGGAGTAAAGACGACACGATCGGTCAGACCCAGAATCTGCTCGATCTCTGGTGTGTGGCGATGTTTGCCTACGCCATAGGCCTCTAAGTTCTCGTCTGCGCTACAAAAATGGGTGCGGGCGTTGCAGGACTTACCGGCGCCCGTCACGCCGCTAATGGCATCGACGATTACGGGGCCGTTCTCTGCCATCCAGCCCGCACGCACGGCAGGAGCGGCAGCGAGGCTCGTTGCGGTGGGATAGCAGCCGGCGCAAGCGACCAAAACGGGCTTTCCGGCGGCATGGCTGGAAGCAGCGGTCTCTAAGTCCTGGCAGAACAGCTCGGGCAGGCCAAAAGCGCGGGTCTTGAGCAGCTCGGGGCTCGTGTGCCCGGCGGCATACCATGCCTCAAAGACGGACGGGTCGCTCAGACGGTAATCGGCCGAAAGATCAAAGCAGGAAACGCCCGCGGCAAGGAGCGCGGGCACCTGCGCCATGGCAGCCGTGTGCGGCACGGCAAGAAAAACCGCATCGCAGCTTTTGAGCTCGGGGGCGTCATGCGTGGTGAAAACCAGATCGCTCACGCCAGCAAAGCTCGGATACACCGCGGACAGCGGCTGGCCGGCATCGGCGTTGGACGTAATGGCAACAAGTTCAAACTCGGGATGGCCGAGTACGAGGCGAATGAGCTCGGCTCCGGCATATCCAGCCGCGCCGACGATTCCAACCTTCAAAGACATATCAGACTCCTTGTCTGCGATTTATGCACCGATGCGCATTTTGCAGCGGTCATTATGAGGTGGGTTGAAACTTTAGCACCAAAAGATGCATGAATACGTAAATAGCTTGCATGTTCATGCATTGAAACATTCCCGACACATTCGCTTGAAGGAATTGACAAATAGAGCGGGCCCCGTATTGACCGGCACTCCTTACGGTGCCGGGCAACACAGGGTCCGCCCATGCGAAAACTAAGTTGTTAGGATGAGCCAGCTGGCTAGAGCTCAACCGGCACCCATTCGTCGTGATTGCAGATAAATGCCTCGGGATCCTCGACACTAAAGAAGACGAGCGCGGGGTCGTTAGGCCCCTCATAGTGCTCGCCCAGGTGCTCTAGATGCTTCCACCCGGCTTCGCGCATTTCGTCTAAAGCCCGGTCATCCAAGCCGGCACGCCCGCGCAAGATGAGCCAGCCATGGCCCGGCCACCAACTCGTGGCCTCAAAGCGCTGGTTTTGCAGCAGCTCCTGCCACACATCTTTGGTGCGCGCTGTCACAAACCACAGCTTGCCGTCCTGAATCTGCGCAAACGAGAACGGACGCACATGCGGCTGCCCGCCCACGCTCGTCGCCAGATACCACGCCGGCACCGACGTCAGATACTCCAGCACCGTATTCAATCCGTCCACGTTTCCTCCTGTCGCCTGACCAGTCTTTTTGGAATGGGTAGTCAATTTGGGAAATTAGAGCTCGAGGCGCTCTTCGCTGCCGTCGATATCGCAGAACCGTGCGGCGATATTGCGGACCGAGAAGAATGCAAGGCGGCCATCGTTGGCGCTATCGTGTTGCTCGCCAATGCCCACCATGTGCTTAAAGCCCGCTTGGCGCACCTTGTCGCTCACGAATGCATCGTCCTCGAGCGCGGCCTCACCGGTTAACACGATCCAGCACTCCCCCGGCTTCCAGCCCGATACCTCAAACTTGGGATTCGCGCTCAACTCCGCCCATACGTCCTTGTCACGCGACGTGCAAAACCACAGCTTGCCGTCATCGACCATGGCAAACGAAAACGGCCTCACGCGGGGCTGATGCCCGTCGCTCGCATCGGTCGTGGCAAGATACCACGCCGGAATGCGCCTGAGATACGAGCAGGCGCGCTCGAGCTGAGCCGTGCGATCGATGTCGGTCATAGAGACCCCTTTCTTGCGCTCGAATCGAGCTTAGAAGAGTTGAAGATTGATAACGACAACGCATGTCACCAGCAGCGCCATCGCCACCGCGGCCAGTGCATCCCCGCGGCCAAACGTAAGCGCATGCAGACGCGTGCGCCCCTGCTCGCCGTGATAACAACGCGCATCCATGGCGGCCGAAAGCGTCTCGGCATGACGGAACACGCCGGTGAACAGTGGAATCGCCACGCTGCCGAGCATGCGCACACCGCCGAGCGGACCGCCCGTCACGCGCGCGCCGCGACTTGCCTGTGCATCGGTCGTCTGTTTCATCTCGGTGGCAAATTGCGGCATAAACCGCAGCGCGATACCCATAATCATACCGAGCTCGTGCGCCGGAAGCCCCACGCGCGCAAATGGTGCGAGTAGACGTTCAAAGCCCGCGGTGAGGTCGAGCGTCGGCGTGGTGAGTGTAATGGCGCTCATGCCGGCCATCATCAACGTCAGGCGGCACGCCACAAACGCCGCAGAACGCAGCGAGCCCTCGCTCACCTGCAAAAAGCCAAGCTGCCACAGGATGCGGCCACTCTGGTCGGAAAACAGGTTGAGTACCGCGACCACCACGACAATCGCCAGCAATGGCGCCATCGATGACAGGACGCGGCGAAGCGGCACCCGGGCTGCGAGATAGACCAGCACGACAAAAAATGCGACCGGAACCAGCCCGCAAAAGCTTCCGACGGTGAGCACGGTGATCAGAAATGCGAAACCTAGGAGCAACTTAGTACGCGGATCCAGGCGATGCACCGCGCTATCCCCGGGATAGTAGCTGCCAAATGAGAACGCCTCCATTAGCAGCCCTCCTCTCGCGTGGGCGCCTTGGAACCAGCCTGACACGGAACCCTCATAGGCCCGTCCGCGCAGCCCAGCAGCAAACCGGCCAGCTCGTCGGCCAGCGCCTCAACCGTATAAAGTTTGTCACAGCGGAGCGGTACACCGGCCTGTGCGAGCGCCAGCGCCATACGCTGGGCGGCAGGAACGCCCAGGCCGATTGACTTGAGCTCGTCCGCATGCGCAAAAACCTGCGCGGGCGTTCCCTCGGCAAACACGGCGCCCTCGTTCATCACAACAATGCGATCACAACAATTTGCCAGGTCATCCATACTGTGCGAAACCATGACAACGGTCAGGCCCTCGCGATGGAGTCGATCGATAAGCCCTAGGAAATCCCTGCGCGCAGCCGGATCGAGGCCTGCCATGGGCTCATCGAGTACCAGGACCTCGGGCTCCATAGCGAGCACGCCGGCAAACGCCACGCGGCGCTGCTGGCCGCCCGAAAGCTCAAAGGGGCTCTTGTCGCCTATCGCGGCAAGGTCGAGGCCAACGCGCGCAAGCGATGACGCGACACGGCGCGCAACCTCGTCTTGCGGCAGACCAAGGTTGCGCGGGCCAAACGCCACGTCCTGCGCCACGGTCTCGGCAAATAGCTGGCGCTCGGGATACTGAAACACCACGCCGACCTTGGCCTTAACCGCGGCGGCGTCTTTCTTGCTTGATAGGTCGAGCCCCAGCGCGCAAACGCTTCCCTCCTGCGGACGAATCAACCCGTTGAGATGCTGAACCAGCGTTGATTTACCCGAGCCGGTATGACCCGCCAGGCCCAGAA
The DNA here is from genome assembly GCA_947002045.1 of uncultured Collinsella sp. GTDB lineage: Bacteria > Actinomycetota > Coriobacteriia > Coriobacteriales > Coriobacteriaceae > Collinsella. The sequence continues at coordinate 8,100 of CAMQJB010000045.1, read as the reverse complement.
ACTCACCGCGACGCACCGTCAGCGAAACATCGCGCAGTGCCCAGGGACTGTTTGGATCGTTGCCCCAAAGAGCCTGTTTGCTCGATGCGTCCGCAGTGGTCGAGCGCTTGCGCCATCGACGGCGCTCGCGGGCGCTCAGCGAGTAACTATGCGAGAGGTGCGAAATCTCGATAACGGGCTCCGACGCGGCTATCCCGTCGGCCGCAGAGGATCCATTGTCAAGCACATGAGAATCGGATGCGGAAGGCTGCCCTGCGATGTCCGTCCCGCTCCGCTCGGCATAAGCCTGTGCAATCTCGGCGACCATATCTGCCTCGCGCACCTGCGCGCAAACGGAAACGCCCTTCTCACGAAGTGCCCTACCTAGGCAGCACGACACCGGCATATCCAGGTTGAGCTGCGCAAGTTCGTCCGCCCGCGTCAAGATTTCCTCGGGCTTACCGAGCATGGCAACGCGACCCGCTTGAAAGACAGCAACGCGATCGGCCTCGGCGGCCTCTTCCATAAAGTGCGTAATCATCACGATGGTCATGCCACGATTGTGCAACGCGTGGCAAGCCTTCATGAGGCCCTTGCGTCCACGCGGATCGAGCATCGAAGAAGCCTCATCCAAAATGAGCACGCGCGGCTCCATGGCGAGCACGCCGGCAAGCGCCACGCGCTGCTTTTGGCCGCCCGAAAGCGCATGGGTCTCGTGACGCTCAAAGCCCACCAGGCCCACACCCTTCAGCGCCTCGCGTACGCGCTGCGCAATTTGCGCCGACGGCACGCCAAGGTTTTCGGGACCGAACGCAACGTCATCTTCGACAAGCGTTGCCACCAGCTGGTCATCGGGATTCTGGAATACCATGCCCGCGGTCGAACGAATGTCGTAGACCAGCTCGGGGTCGGACGCATCCATGCCGTTGACGCGTACCGTGCCCACATCGGGCTGCAGCAGCGCATTCAGATGCTTGGCAAACGTCGACTTGCCCGACCCATTGCCACCGAGGATGCAGAAAAACTCGCCATCCTCGATGTTTAGATCGACGCCGTCGAGTGCCGGTGCGGCACCGTCATAGCTAAAGGAAACGCCCCGACACTCAATCATGCGCGGCCTTTGACCTGGTCCTTTTTAGGCGTGATGAGGTTGGAGACCGCCTTGTACACCGCAAGCGTCAACACCGAGTTAAGCACGGTCTTGATAAGGTTGAACGGCAGCACGGCAGGAATCATGAGCGGGGCGATCGCATCTACCGAGCCATACCAGAACCAAACGCCAATGGTCAGATTCGCAACCATAGAAAGCGCCGTAGCGGCAATAACGCCCAGCGCCAGGCCAATCACGGCACCCTTGTAGGTGTGCATCTTCTGATAGACGATAGCCGCAGGCAGAATATAGCCCATCGTGGCAACCAAGTTCATAAGCGCGCCGACCCAGTCGCCCGTGGTAAGCGCATGGATAACGATCGCCATAGCGGCAACAGCGGTGCCGGCACCAGGCCCATACGCAAATCCACACACCATCGCCGGCACCAGCGACGGGTCATACGTCAAAAATGGCGCCGAAGGAAGAATGGGCAGCTGCACGTACATAAACAGGGCGCCCAAGGCGCACATCAACGCCATGGTAACGAGCTGTTTGGTGCTCCACCTATTCGTGTTTTCAAAATGGATATGCTGCGACTGTTCAGACATAAGATCACCTGCCTCTTTCATCCGGACTCTAACCGTTGGTACTGGGATCTCACCAGTTCAGCCGGCATGCGAACCAACGCACACACGGGTCGCGGACTCATCGGCTCGGCCGCAGACGCCTCGCCTGCGCCACGGCACCCCTTTGGCACCGCCCGATTTACCGCCAGTGGGGAATTTCACCCCGCCCTGAAACAGCACTTGCAAGTGTAGCACCAGTAGGCTTTCGCGCAAGTATGCCAAGGGTAATTTGTGGCGGAGATCAGTTGCCAAAACAACCACGTTCCCCACCCATCCCAAAGTAACGCGCCTTTCGCGCAAAGCACGAAACAGCGAAGGGGACACGTATCCCTATCGACCACATCCTTCTCCGCCCGCCGACCTCAAGGCCGTAAACGCAGGGGATCCGGGGGCGTGACGGGGGTTTCTCTTCGGAACATTCCGCAGGACGCAAAGAGGCTCCGCAGCGCGAAGCGCGATGCGGAGCCTCTTTGCATGTCCGAGGACGTTCCGGAGAGAAACCCCCGTCACGCCCCCGGATTCCCGGTGGGAGTTCTAGACCTTGTCGGCCTTAGTACATACCGCCGCCCTGCTGACCAGCGGTAGCAGCAGCGATAGCGTCCTCAAGCTGAGTGTTCTTGGGCACGTCGGAGACGGTGGCCTCGGTGATGAGGATCAGGCTGGCGACAGAAGCAGCGTTCTGCAGGGTGACGCGGCTGACCTTGACGGGGTCGAGGACGCCCATCTCGATCATGTCGCCCCACTCGCCGTTGGCAGAGTTGAGACCCTGGCCGGCGGGCAGCTCGGCAACCTTGTCGACCACGACAGCGCCCTCAAAGCCAGCGTTCTTGGCGATGGTAGCGACCGGAGCGGTCAGAGCCTTCTTGACGATGTCGACGCCGATCTTCTCCTCGGGGTCGTCGATCTCGACAGCATCGAGCGCAGGCGCAGCATCCATAAAGGCGACGCCGCCGCCGGCGACAATGCCCTCCTCGACAGCAGCGCGGGTTGCCTGCAGGGCGTCCTCGACGCGGTGCTTAATCTCCTTGAGCTCGGACTCGGTAGCAGCGCCGACCTTGATGACGGCAACGCCACCGGAGAGCTTGGCCAGGCGCTCCTGGAGCTTCTCGCGGTCGAAGTCAGAGGTGGTGTTCTCCATCTCGCCCTTGATCTGAGCGATACGGGCGTCGATGGCCTCCTTGGAGCCAGCGCCGCCGACGACGACGGTATTGTCCTTGGAGATGGTGACGGACTTAGCGGTACCGAGCATATCGGCGGTAATGTCAGCGACCTTCACGCCCAGCTCGTCGAGAGCAGCCTGACCACCGGTGAGGACGGCGATATCCTCGAGGATGCGCTTGCGGCGATCGCCGTAGCCCGGAGCCTTGACGGCGCAAACGTTGAGGGCGCCGCGGATCTTGTTGAGCACGAGGGTGGGCAGAGCCTCGCCGTCGATGTCCTCAGCGATGATGAGCAGGCCACGGCCGGCGCGCTGGACAGCCTCGAGAACGGGCATGATGTCCTGGACGCTGGAGATCTTCTGGTCGGTGATGAGGATGTACGGATCCTTCATCACGGCCTCCATGCGGTCGTTATCCGTGACGAAGTAAGCGGAGACGTAGCCCTTGTCGAACTGCATGCCCTCGACAGTGTCGATGGTGATGTCGAACGTCTGGGAATCCTCGACGGTGATGACGCCGTCCTTGCCCACGACCTCCATAGCCTCGGCGATCTTCTCGCCGACCTCGGGGTCACCGGCAGAGATGGTACCGACGGAAGCAATCTGCTCCTTGGTCTCGACCGGCTTGGCCTGCTTCTTCATCTCGGCGACGGCGGCGTTGACGGCCTTGTCGATGCCGCGACGGATGGCCAGCGGGTTGGCGCCAGCGGCGACGTTGCGCAGGCCGTCGTTGACGATGGCCTGGGCGAGCAGGGTTGCGGTGGTGGTGCCGTCACCCACGGTGTCGTTGGTCTTGGTGGCAACCTCCTTCACCAGCTGGGCGCCCATGTTCTCGATGTTGTCCTCGAGCTCAATCTCCTTAGCGACGGAAACGCCGTCGTTGGTGATGGTCGGGGCACCGAACGTGCGCTGCAGCGCAACGTAGCGGCCCTTGGGGCCCATGGTGACGGTAACGGCGTCGGCCAGGGTGTTGACGCCCTTGGCGAGCTTAGCGCGGGCATCGGTGTTGAACGTAATGTTCTTTGCCATAGTGGGTAATCCTCCAAAAGAAATGTGACTCGCGTCGCCGCTTCCGAGTCCTATGCGGCGGGCGCGTTCAAAGACGAATCAGAGATTCTGACGAGACTAGGCCTCGACGACAGCGTAGATGTCATCGGCGCGCATGAGCAGATACTTCTCGCCGTCGACCTTAACCTCGTTGCCACCGAACTTACCGTAGATGACAACGTCGCCAACCTTGACGTCCATGGGGATGCGCTCACCCTTGTCGTTGACCTTGCCGGCGCCCACGGCAACGATGGTGCCGCGCTGCGGCTTCTCCTGAGCGTTGCTGGCGATGTACAGACCAGAAGCGGTCTTCTGCTCGGCCTCGTCGGGCTTGACCAGGACGCGATCTGCAAGCGGCTTCAAAGACGACATGCTTGTTTCCTCCTTTGTGGGCCGCGCGGTCATGCCGCGCGGGTTAACCCTTTTTGTTTGCGTACGCGTTGAATGGTACCCACGAATGGCGGGTTATACAACACGGAGTCAAAAAATCTTATTTTTTGGCACTTAGATTTTCTGAATGCCGGGGGATAACTTAGCGATGGCTCCCGGGGCGGACCGGAGGGCATGAAGTTTGCTGCTCTACAGTCCTGCGCAAGACGGAAAGCACATTAAGTGCTTTCCTTTGCGTGCGGAACTCTCGACAAACTTCATGCCCTCCGGTCCGCCCCGGGAGCCAGGTTAACTAATTCGGGCCCGGCATTCAGAAAAGTCAGTGCAGCAAAATGGCGATGCGGATGGTGCGAACAAGAAGGGGGCACGTTGCTGAAACGTGCCCCCTTATGGGTGGGGTATGGGGTTAGCGCTCGTAGATGAGGTTACCGGCTAGGTAGGTGGCCTGAACCTTGGTAGCTTGTAGCTCTTGGGGGTCGATGGTGAGCGGGTTTTGGTCTAGGACTACCAGGTCAGCGTATTTACCGGGTTCTAGGCTGCCGAGGTTTTGCTCGTCGCCTGCCGCATAGGCACTTCCCAAGGTGTAGTTGCGCAGGGCCGTTGCCGCGTCGATACGCTCGCTCGGTAACCAGCCGCCCTCGGGCCAGTGGCTTTTGGGGTCCTGGCGCGTGATAGCCGTGTAGAGCACGTTCATGCTGGTAACGGGCGTGATAGGGCTGTCGGTACCGAAGGCTTGGCGAATGCCGCGCTGCTTATAGGTTGCGAACGGCCACATGATGCGGCTGCGCTCCAGGCCCAGATCACGCTCCGGACCACCCGGGTCGAGCGTGATCTGGCAGGGCTGGCTCGAAGCAACCACGTTGAGCTTGCGCAGGCGGTCGATGTCCTCGGGCAGAAGGTTCTCCAGGTGCTCGAGCGTGTTATGGCCGTGCTGGGGCAGGCCGTACAGATCGGCCGCCTCCTCGAAGATATCCAGCGCGGCATGAATCGCACCGTCACCAATGACGTGGATGCGCACGGTGTGACCGCGCTCCGCGGCCGCCAGAACCAGTTTGCGCATGCGCTCAGCCGGGACCGTCAGACGGCCCTGGTCGCCCGGGAAGCGCGGATTGGTATAGGGCTCAGTGAGATATGCCGTGTGTTCACTCGACACGCCGTCGAAGAACTGCTTAAAACCCGGCGCCGAAAGCAGCGCGTTGTTCGCGTAACGTACCTGCAGCTCTTCCAGACGCGACTGGTCATCCAGCAGCGTGGGAAACAGATGGGCACGAATGCCCAGCCTACCGGCCGTCTGCAATTTGTCGTAGACATCGTCGCGGATAAAATCGCAGCCCGGCATGGGCATGAGCGACATATCGCAGATCGAAGTAATACCCTGCTCGGCCATGCGCCTCATTTGATCGGCGTAAGCGCTTGCGATGCGACCTTCGCCCAGCCACTCAAGGCAGCGCGGCAGCAGCTGCATGGCAGCCGCTTCGTGCGCAATGCCCGTGAGCTCGCCGCTTGCGTCCTTGTCGTAACTGCCGCCCGCTGGCGGCTCGCTGTCGCGCGTGACGCCGAGCGCCTCGAGTGCGCGGCTGTTGAGCCAAAGCGTGTGCCCGTCGCCCGAATACATAACGCAGGGACGATCGGGGAATGCCGCATCGAGCGACGCCTTGGTAGGATGCTCGGGCGGGTCCCAACGGTAGTCGCGCCAGCCCTGCGTCACAACCCAGGCGTCGTCGGGCAGGTCCTGGGAAAACTCGAGCGCGTGCTGCACCAGTGCCGCCTCGGACGTGCCCATATCCATGAGCATGTACGGCGAGGAACCGACCGAGGTATGGAAGAAGTGCAGATGAGCGTCATGGAAACCGGGGCAGACAAACTGCTCGCCGTAGTCGAGAACCGGCGTGGCGGCAGGCGCGGCGGCGATCACGTCATCGGGCGCACCGACTGCGACGATACGGTCACCTGCGATGGCAATCGCCAGCTCGCGGGCGGTATCGATGCCGTCTTGCGCGGTAAAGACGTTCTTGGAGCGGATAATCCGATCGATATGTTGCATGGGCATCCCCATTTCTGGCAGGAAATTCAACACCCCCGAGTGTACTCCCCCGCCTCGGTTACAAAATGCCAAGCGGCAAACGGCAGCTTTGCCAGGCCAAGTGGCAGGTGGCATACTGGAAAGAGCCTGTACGATTTTGCGATAAACCAGTAAGGAGCAAATCGACCATGACGAAGACCAAGGCACAGCAGATTATGGCGGCGACCGAGGCTCGCGCGGCTGACGACGTCACCGCAGCCATCCAAGATATCGCCGCCGAGTTTGAACCCTACATCATTAAGCAGCGTCGGCACTTCCATAAGCACCCGGAGCTGAGCCTCGCCGAAGAGCGCACGACTTCTGACATCGCCAACCAGCTCGACGCCATGAATATCCCCTACGAGCGTCCCCTTAAGACGGGCCTGGTGGCGACCCTTCGCGGCACCGCGCCCGACGCCTATCGCGAGGACGGCACGCCGCGCCGCCGCATCCTGCTGCGTGCGGATATCGACGCCCTACCCGTCACCGAGCAGACCGGCGAGGAGTTCGCCAGCGTCAACGAGGGTTGCATGCACGCCTGCGGTCACGACTGCCACATCGCCATGATGCTCGGCACGCTGCAGATCCTGCGCCATATGACAGACGACATCCACGGCGAGGTCCGCATCGTCTTCCAGCCCAGTGAGGAAAACGGCCAGGGCGCCAAACTCATGATCGGCACGGGCGTGCTCGACGGCGTCGATGGTGCCTACGCCGCACACATCTGGAGCGAGGTCGACGCCGGCACCGTAAGCTGCGAGCCCGGCCCGCGCATGGCCAATACCGACTGGTTCCGCATCGATGTCCGCGGCACCTCGTGCCACGGCGCCATGCCCCAGCGCGGCCACGACGCCGTCATGGTTGCCGCCGAGATCGTCAATGCCCTGCAGACCATCGTTTCGCGCGAGATCAGCCCCTACGAGCCGGCTGTCATCACCGTCGGCGAGCTGCACGGCGGCACCGCGCGCAACGTTATCGCCGGCACGGCCTACCTCGCCGGCACGGTGCGCACCTACGGCGATTCGACCCACGAGGAAATGCCAGAGCTTATGCGCCGCATCGTTGAGCATACTGCGGCCGCCTTGGGCGCCGAGGCAGAGCTCACCGACTACACCATCGCCAACTACAAGGTCGAAAACGACGCAGCTTCGAGCGAGCGCTGCCGTCAGGCCGTAATCAAGTGCCTGGGCCCCACCGGTCAAGGCCATTACCGTGGCACGCTCTCGGGCGAGGATTTTTCGGAGTACCTGCGCCGCGTGCCGGGCGTGCTCGCCTTTGTAGGTACGCGTAACCCCAAAATTGGCGCCACGTACGCCCAGCATTCCTGCTTTTACAAGATCGACGAGACCGTGCTGGCAAAGGGCTCCATGGTGGCCGCCCAGTATGCTATCGACTTTTTGGCCGAGCCCACGCAAGAGGAGCTCGACGGCCCCGCGATCACTGCGGTCGCCGAAACCAACCCCGATCTGGCCGCCAAGTTGCGCTCTGCCAAGGCGACGACCGCCGAGGCTCGTGACGCCATCCACGACGCCCGCACGGCTCGCCATGCCGCAATCAAAGGCATCCACGAAGCCCGCGCTGCCGCTCGCCGCGAGGAGAAACACGACGAGTAGTCGTCACACCCATCCATAACAGCCTGGCTAAAGCAAAGCGGGGGGGGGCGCGGGGGAAAGGGCGGCCCCCCCCCTGGGTGAAGCGGTTTTTATAACCATTAATACCCCTGCCCCAATGGGAGGGGGCAGGGCGG
>CAMQJB010000044.1 GCA_947002045.1 uncultured Collinsella sp. | reverse complement strand
GTTATCTGGACAGCGGCGTATGCTCGGGTTGTCCTGAAAGCGAGAGAAAGGACAGGACAATGGCTGAAGTTGAAGTAAGGGCTTTGGGTCCCGACGACGTCGACGATATGGTCGATCTGGACGAGCAGTCGGGCTACGAGGTCTATGACGCGTGGGCGGACTATGTTGAGGACGAGGACGAGGAGAACTGTTACCTCTGGGGCGTCTTTGCCGATGATGAGCTGGTCGGTTTTTGCGTAACGGGCGGTGCAGATGACCCCGACCTGCCGGATGCCGTTACGGAGCACCCGCTCAACGAGTGCACGTCGACGTTTTTGAGCCATGTGTATGTTGACCCCGACTACCGCGGTAACGGCTATGGCGCGCGCCTGGTGCACGACGCCCTGTTGGGATACTGGGAGAGCGAGGGCGAGCAGCAGCCTACATTCCTGGATCTGAGCGAATATCTCTTTGACGATGCTGATGCGGATCCGATTAAGCTCGCGCAGCTGCTCATCGACTTCTTTGGCAAGAACGGGTTTGAGCCCATCCCCGACGATGAACACGACATCACCTACACCTGCATGGTCTTGGATCCCAAGAACTTTAAGGACCCGGACGCAGAGTAGAGGCTGCTGTTGGTTCAGCTTCCCTAGTTGGTGCTTGACGGGACCGGACGTTCCAGTTGAGATGGCTGGACGTCCGGTCTTTTTTGGCCTGTCGGGTTTGGTGCTCGGCACGTTTGTCTCGATCTGTAACATCTGGCGGGGGATACGGGGTCTAGTTGTTACAGATCGAGATTGTTCCTCGGCAGACAACTCAACTGTCTCGTTCTGTAACATTTGGGGCCGGTTTTGCTCCGCAACTGTTACAGATCGAGATGTTTGTGAGCCGTGTCGACCGTTTGTCTCGATCTGTAACACCTAGACGAAGATTCGGCCTGTAGATGTTACAGATCGAGATGTTAGCCAAGGATGCTGACTGAATGTCTCGATCTGTAACGTGTAGACCCGGTTTTGCTCCGTAACTGTTACAGATTGAGACGAACAGCCCAGACCCGCTGCGTCCGCCTCGTCATCTGTGGTTTACGTGGGGGCATGCGAAGCACGGGTATACTAACCGGCGGCGAATCTGCTCCATCGCTTAGAGCTGCTGCGTCTGGACGGCGCGTGATAGGGCTGCCAAAGCGATCGCCAGCGTGCTGAGCAACGTCCTCTCTGTGCGCACCTGTTTTTGTATGTATTAGCGCACTACCAAGCACGCCCGCGCGGCCGCATGCCGTGCCCATTGCGCGTGCAGATAAGGAACAACAACATATGCGTAATTCTGTATCCGACGTCACCGACGCCGAGATTCTGGACGAGGCCCGCGAGGCCATGACCCAGGCTGCCTTCGATGCCGCCGATGAGGCAAATGCCGCCCAGGCCGTCGAGTCCGCTACCGAGAGTCTGCCCGCCTTTGACGAGCTGGGCCTTTCCGACGAGATGCTTCGTGCTATCGAGAACCTGGGCTACACGGCGCCGACGCCCGTGCAGGCCGGCTCCATCCCCGTGGTGCTCGAAGGCCGCGACTTGCTTGCTGCCGCTCAGACCGGCACCGGCAAGACGGCCGCCTTTTTGCTGCCGACCATGAACAATCTGGAGCACATCGCTCCTCCCAAACCCGTGCGCGATCGTGGCGGCCGCAACCGCCGTCGCGGTGCCAAGAAGCCCGAGGGCAACGGCCGCGGTCCCGCGATGCTCGTCATCACCCCTACGCGCGAACTTGCCCAGCAAATCGACGAGGTCGCGAGCAAGATTGCCGACGTCACCGGTCATGTCGCCGTGACCGTCGTGGGCGGCGTGAGCTACAAGCCGCAGACCGCGGCACTCAAGTACGGCTGCGACATCCTGGTCGCAACGCCGGGCCGTCTGGTCGATCTGATCGAGCAGGGTGCCTGCCACCTGGACGAGGTTAAGGTCCTGGTGCTCGACGAGGCCGATCGCATGCTCGACATGGGCTTTTTGCCCGCCGTTCGCCGTATTGTGCGCGAGACGCCGGCCGAGCGCCAGACGCTGCTGTTCTCGGCGACCCTCGACGAGGAGGCCGTGGGCGAGATCACCGATCTGGTGAGCGACCCGGCTCGCGTGGAGATCGCACCTGCCACGTCGACCGCCGACACCGTCGACCAGTTTGTGTTCCCGGTGTCCATTGAGGCCAAGAACAACCTGCTGCCCGAGTTCCTCAAAAAGGAGGGCCCGGAGCGCACTATCGTCTTTATGCGCACCAAGCATCGTGCCGACAGCTGCTGCCGTCGTCTGGAGCGCAAGGGCATCAAGGCCGCCGCGATTCACGGCAACCGCAGCCAGGCCCAGCGCGAGCGTGCCCTTTCGGCCTTCCGCGACGGTACCGTCGACGTGCTGGTGGCAACCGATGTTCTCGCCCGCGGCATCGACATTAGCGACGTGCGCTACGTCGTAAACTTTGACGTGCCGGCCGAGCCGACCGACTACATCCACCGCATTGGCCGCACGGGCCGCGCCGGCGAGCTGGGCTGGGCCATCACGTTTGTGACCGAGCAGGATGTCGATGAGTTCTACGAGATCGAGAAGCTCATGGACAAGACCGCCGACATCTACGAGGCCGGCGACCTGCATGTGGGCCCCAATCCGCCCGCGGTTGACCCCGAGCGCGATCCTGCGGCCTTTAAGGTGAAGAAGAAGACCAAGCGCGGCAAGTCCAAGAGCAAGAAGAAGCTTGAGCAAGCGCGTCGCGACGGCAAGCGCAACGGCGACGATTACGGCGATGTTGCCGGTCGTTCCAACCGCGGTCGCGACGAGCGCCGCGGCGACGGCGAGCGTCCGAGCCGTCCCAAGCGCGGCGGCAAGACCCGCGTGCGCGAGGGCGTTCAGGCTCGCGTGGACGAGGCTGTTGAGAGCGTGGCTCGCGAGGTAGCTGCCGAGGAGCGCGGCGGTGCTGGTGCCGCTGAGCAGCCTGCGCGCGGCAACCGTGCCGAGCGTCGTGCCAAGCAGTTCCAGGGCGAGGCACACCGCCGTCGTCGCGAGGACGAGGACCGCGGCGGTCGTCGTCGTGTCGAGCGCGAGGACGAGGGCCGCGGTTCGCGCGGTGGCAAGCGCGGTGCGGGCGACCGCCGGCGTTCCGGTCGTGATGACGAGCGCGGCGGCCGTGATGAGCGTCGCGGCGGCGAGGGTCGCGGTGAGCGTACTGCCCGTGGCGGTGAGTCCCGTGGCGGCAAGCGCTTTGAAGAGCGCGGTAGCCGCGGCGGCGAGCGTCGCGAGGGTGCTCGCGGCAATGGTGGCCGCGGCGGCGCTGGTCGTTCTAACGAGTCGCGTGATCGTCGTGACCCGCGTGCCAGCCGCGATCGTCGCGATGACTGGCGCAACTACGACGATACCCGCGAAGAGCGTCGCGGCGGCTATCGTGGTGGTCGTGGCGGCAACCAGGCCGGCTCCCGTGGCGGCCGTGCCGGCGGTCGCGATAACCGTGGCAGCTACGGCAACAGCCGTGGCGGCAAGCGCGGTGGCAGCTCCCGTCGCCCCGGCGACGGCGGCGGCAAGCGCAAGTAAGATGCGCATCGCGCGCTAGCGTGAGACAAGCTAAGGGCCCGAGCAAACAACGCTCGGGCCCTTTTGTTTGCCGTGTCCATCGCTAATTCAAACGTGATGTTCTCGGGAATGCATCTGGGGGATGCCGAGGACCTATTTTCTGCCATGCAGCAATGGGTCCCATGGGGTGCGCCGTGCATTTTTTGGAGTATTCTGCAGTTCGAGTTGTCTGCATATGATTCGACGTCGCCAACGGTGGCCTTCGGATATCCCTAGCGAGCGTTCCGAGTCAGATTTCGCCGTTTTCCGGAGCAGGGGCGCGTCATTCTCGCCATGTCGGGACTTAGAATGATACGGCGCCCTACAGTTTTGCCCACCCGCGGCGGTGCTGACGCGGTCACGTTGCAGAATACTCCGTTTTTTGCACGTGCCGGGATGGGGTACCTCAGGAGAACGCGGCGGTATCCAGTAAGTATATGCAATCTGTACCGTAATTTATACAAAACGAAGAGGCAGACAGCGTAGGGTGGGTGCATTGGGGTGCTTGGTGCACCAAAACGGGGATCCCATGCGCCGTATACTCTGGCTGGATGTGAAAGCGGCTTGACGCGTTGCCAGGCGTAGGGGAGGGTGCCTCGATGAGCGTATTCGAAATTGTGTTTAGTCCGACGGGTGGAACGCGGAAGGTGTCTGGCCTTGTGGCCGGGGCACTGGGCAAGAATACCGTTACCGTCGATCTGGCCGATAGCGGGCTAGATTTCAGCGCTGTCTCGATGACTGAGGACGACGTGGCCGTAATCTCTGTGCCGGCGTATGCCGGTAGAATCCCGGCTGTGGTGGCTGACCGGTTGGGCATGGTGCGCGGCAACGGGGCTCGGGCTGTTTTGGTTTGCGTATACGGAAACCGCGCGTTTGAGGACACGCTCGTAGAGCTGGAGGACGTTGCGAAGCGCGCCGTATTTAGGGTTGTTGCAGCGGTTTCTGCTATTGCTGAGCATTCCGTTGCTCGTCAGTTTGCTGCTGGGCGACCGGATGCGCAGGATGCGGCGCAGCTCGCAGAGTTTGCGCAGCAAATTCAGCAAAAGCTGTTGGCTGAGGATGCGTCCGGGCCCTCTATCCCCGGCAATCGTCCTTATAAACAAGCCGGAGGTCACCGCATGGCACCCGAGGCAACAGAGGATTGTGTCTCCTGCGGTGCATGCGCCGCGGCGTGCCCCGTTTGCGCTATCGACAAGAGTGACCCCAAACGAGCAGCTGGCGAGGCGTGCATCTCCTGCATGCGCTGCATCGCCGTATGTCCGCGAGGTGCTCGCAAGCTTGATTCCAACAAACTATCCGCTGTTTCCCAGATGCTGAGCAAGGTTTGCGTCGCGCGGAAGGAATGCGAGCTCTTCATCTAGCGCAAGTGAGATTGGTGCAAACAAACCTGGCCCTTTTGCACCAAAAACGATCCGTTTTCCTCCGTTCCCAAGGGATCATGTGATCCGAAGGGGACGGAGGAATACGGATCAAAAAGGAAAAATAGTAAGGCGCTCTTTTTCACATTGAATATTGCAATTTGGTAACGCGTTTTATCAAATATGGCATTTATCTGCGGTAATGTTCTATTTCACCGCTGAGGGTGACATTTTATACCGCCTGCCGAACCGTACGGAGACCTCACAACTTTTTAGGTCAGTGTTGTGCGTGTAGCAATTTCGCCCGGCCTCGCCTCCGGGCTGCCATGTGAGAGGGGATCTTATGGCTCGACTGCACGTAATGGAACGCAGCCACGCTCAGGCCGTCATGGACGACCTGCACGATGCGCTCGGACGTCGTCTGGCGGTGAGTTCGCTCGCCCCGTGTCCCGTTGAGTTTACGGCAGCGCTCGTCAACCTGTGCTCCACCCAGAGCTGCGGCAAGTGCACGCCCTGCCGCGTGGGCCTGAGCGCGCTGAGCGATCTGCTCGCCGATGTGCTCGAGGGCCGCGCCGACGAGTCCACGCTCAATCTGATCGAGCGCACCGCCCGCACCATCTATCTTTCGAGCGATTGCGCCATCGGTTACGAGGCCGGCGCCATGGCGCTTACGGCTATCCGCGGTTTCCGTGACGATTTTGAGCACCACATCCGCGAGCACTCCTGTGGCTTTGACCGCGAGGCCCGCGTCCCGTGCGTCTCGGGCTGTCCGGCGCATGTCGACATTCCCGGTTACATTTCGCTCGTCGAGGCCGGCCGCTATGCCGATGCCGTCAAGGTCATCCGCAAGAATAACCCGCTGCCGCTCGTTTGCGGCCTGGTGTGCGAGCATCCCTGCGAGATGCATTGCCGCCGTGGCATGGTCGACGACCCCATGAACATCCTCGCCCTCAAGCGTTTTGCCGTTGAACACAGTGACCTCAACGACCACAAGCCGCATGTAGTGGACAACACCGGTAAGCGCGTCTCCGTGATCGGCGGCGGCCCGGCTGGCCTTTCCTGTGCCTACTACCTGGCCGTGATGGGCCATAAGGTGACCATCTTTGAGCAGCGCCACCACCTGGGCGGCATGCTGCGCTATGGCATTCCCAGCTACCGTCTGCCGCGCGAGCGCCTGCAGGCCGAGATCGACTGGATCTTGAGCGCCGGCATCAACGTGGAACTCGACCACTCCGTCAATGGCGAGGAGCTTGCCCGCCTGCGCGACGAGTTCGATGCCGTCTACCTGGCCATTGGTGCCCACAGCGATAAGAAACTCGGCCTTCCGGGCGAAGAGGCGCCCGGCGTGGAGTCGGCCGTCAAGATGCTGCGCGCCATCGGCGACGACGAGCTGCCCGACCTGAGCGGTCAGCGCGTGTGCGTCATCGGCGGCGGCAACGTGGCCATGGACGTGGCGCGCTCTGCCGTGCGCTGCGGTGCCGAAAAGGTAAGCATCGTCTACCGCCGTCGCATCTGCGATATGACGGCTCAGGACGCCGAAATCGCCGGCGCCCAGGCCGAGGGTTGCGAGGTTCTGGAGCTTACGGCCCCGCTCGCCATCGAGACGGGCGAAGATGGTCGCGTGAGCGGCCTGCGCGTGCAACCGCAGATTATCGGCGAGCCTCGCCGTGGGCGTCCGGCCCCGCGTGCCGCAGCCACGCCCGAGCGCGTCATTCCCTGCGAGCGCGTGTTTGTGGCCATTGGCCAGGACATCGATTCCAAGCCGTTTGAGGACATGGGCATCGCCTGCAAGTGGGGTCGCGTCGTTACCGATTCGGACGGCGCCGTGCCCAACTTCGATGGCCTCTTTAGCGGCGGCGACTGCCAGACCGGTCCCGCCACCGTCATCCGTGCCATCAACGCCGGCCGCGTGGCTTCGGCAAACATCGACCGCTACCTGGGCTTTGACCACAAGATCAAGCTCGACGTGGAGCTGCCGACCGTGCAGTTTAAGGGCAAGCACGAGTGCGGCCGCTGCGAGCTGGGCGAGCGCGAGGCCGGCGAGCGCATTCACGATTGGAATCTGGTCGAGCAGGGTCTCACCGAGGAGGAGGCGCGCCAGGAGGCGAGCCGCTGCCTGCGCTGCGACCACTTTGGCTTTGGCGCGTTCCGCGGAGGGAGGAACCTGGAATGGTAGAGCTCAACAAAACCACCGTCGGCGACAACAGCGAAAACGGAGCACTCAATATGGTCAAGCTCACTATCGATAATTGTGAGGTCGTGGTACCCGAGCACACCACGATCCTGGATGCGGCCAAGTCCGCCGGCATTCAGATTCCCACCCTGTGCTATCTGCGCGATCTAAACGAGATCGGCGGCTGCCGCGTGTGCGTGGTCGAGGTCGAGGGCTGCGACCAGCTGGTTGCCGCCTGCAACAACTACGTGCTCGACGGCATGGTGGTGCACACCAACAGCCCCAAGGCCCGCGAGGCCCGTCGCACCAACGTGCAGCTGCTGCTTTCGCAGCACGATTCGCAATGCACGAGCTGCGTGCGCAGCGGCAACTGCAACCTACAGACCATCGCCAACGACCTGGGCATTTTCTATCTGCCGTATCAAAGGCATTTGGCGGGCGAGGGCTGGGATTTCGATTTTCCCATCATCCGCGAAAACGACAAGTGCATTAAATGCATGCGCTGCATCAAAGTGTGCGAGAGCGTGCAGGGCCTAGGGATTTGGGACCTGACCAACCGCGCCACGCATACCGCCGTGGGTACCCGCGGGCGCGCGCCGATTGGCAAGACCGATTGCGTCGCGTGCGGCCAGTGCATTACGCATTGCCCGACGGGCGCACTGCGCGAGCGCGACGATACCGAGACCGTGTTTGACGCGCTCGCTAATCCCGACAAGATCGTGCTGGTGCAGATTGCGCCGGCCGTGCGTAGCGCCTGGGGCGAGGAGCTCGGCATTCCGCGCGAGGAGGCTACCGTCGAGCGCCTGGCCTGCGCACTGCGCCGCGTTGGCTTTGAGTACGTGTTCGACACCGATTTCTCGGCCGACCTTACCATTATGGAGGAGGGCTCCGAGCTGCTCGAGCGCCTGGGTAAGGCCGCCAAGGGCGAGGGCGACAGCCGCGGCTGGCCCATGTTCACGAGCTGCTGCCCGGGCTGGGTGCGCTTTGTGAAGGCGCTCTATCCGGAGTTTGTCGACAGCCTGTCCACGTCCAAGTCGCCACAGCAGATGTTCGGCGCTATTGCCAAGACCTACTACGCCAAGGTGCTGAGCGTGGAGCCCGAGCGCCTTTTCGTGGTGTCCGTTATGCCGTGCACGGCCAAGAAGGCCGAGTGCGCGCTGCCGAGCATGGTGGGCGAGGACGGCACGCCCGATGTGGACGTTGCGCTGACGGTGCGCGAGATGGTGCGCATGATCCGCGCGAGCCACGTGAGCGTGGACACGCTGGTCGAGGAGTCGCTCGATACGCCGCTGGGCTTTGGCACGGGCGCGGGCGTGATTTTTGGCGCCACGGGCGGCGTGATGGAGGCAGCCGTGCGCTCGGCCTATTACCTGGTGACGGGCAAGAACCCGGATGCGGATTTCTTTACCGACGTGCGTGGCCTGGATGGCTGGAAGGAAGCCGTCGCCGATATCGATGGCACCAAGGTACGCGTCGCCGTGGCGCACGGGTTGGGCAACGCCGCCCGCCTGCTCGACGCGATTCGCGACGGCCGCGTGAGCTATGACTTCGTTGAGGTCATGGCATGCCCGGGCGGCTGCGTCGGCGGCGGCGGTCAGCCCATCCACGACGGCTGCGAGCTGGCGGCCGAGCGCGGCCAGGTGCTGTGGGGCCTGGATGCGAAGGCGGACATTCGCTTCTCGCACGAGAATCCCGATGTCCAGGCGTGCTACAGCGAGTTTTTGGGCGCGCCGCTCTCGCCGCTGGCCGAGGAGCTGCTGCATACCGACCATCACGCCTGGTCGATGCCCAACGAGGGGACGTGCTAGCGATGCGCGCGTTTGATTTTGAGATGTCGCGCCGGGGGTTTGCCTCGGCGCTCGCCGCGGGCGCGCTGTCGCTTGCGCTGGCTGGCTGTGGCGGCGGGGCTGCCGGGGCTGGGTCTGCTGCGGGCTCGGCTGCCACGGACGGCGCCGGTGCCGCTGCCGAGCCGGTTGAGGTGCACGTCGCCTCGCTCAAGGGTCCGACGTCAATCGGTCTGGTGCAGTTTATGGACCGGGCGGCCGACGGTGCCACGGACAACGAGTTCGACTTTGCGATCAACACCGCCGCCGACGAGATCGTGCCCAAGGTCATTCAGGGCGATGTCGATATCGCCCTAGTGCCCGCCAATGTGGCGAGCGTGCTCTACAACAAGACCGAGGGCGCGGTGCAGGTCATCGACATCAACACGCTGGGTGTGCTGAACGTTGTGACGGGCGACGCGAATGTGGCCTCGTTTGGCGATCTGGCGGGTCGCACCGTCTACATGACGGGCAAGGGCACCACGCCAGAGTACGTCATGAACTTCCTGCTGGAGCGCGCGGGCCTGACCGGCCAGGTGACGCTCGAGTTTAAGAGCGAGCCCACCGAGGTGCTGTCGGCCCTGCTTGCCGATCCGTCTGCCGTGGGCGTGCTGCCGGAGCCGTTCAAGACCGCTGCCATCGCCAAGAGCGAAGGCAAGCTGTCAGCGCCGGTAAGTCTGACCGATGTGTGGGACGAGCTGGCGGGTGACACGGGTTCGCGCCTGCTGACGGGCGTGACCGTGGTGCGCCGCGCGTTTGCCGAGGAACATCCCGAGGCTGTGGCGGAGTTCTTGAGCTGCCATGCGGCGAGCGTTAAGGCTGTCAATGCGGCGCCGGCAGACTGGGCGCAGGCCGTGGTCGATGCCGGCATCGTGGACAACGCCAAGATCGCCGAGAAGGCGATTCCCGGGTGCATGCTCGTGTGCCAGACGGGCAAGGTTATGAAGGCGGCACTTAGTGGGTATCTGCAGGTGCTGTCCGACGCGGACGCGAGCGCCGTGGGTGGTAAACTTCCGGCTGACGATTTCTACTACATGGAGTAGCCCGTGCGTGCGTTTGCTCGACAAATGACAGAGCGTATGAAGGCGGTGGCGGCAGCAGGTGCCGTCGCCGCCTTTTGGCTTGCCGTGTGGGTCTTCGCGGCGGTGCTGGTGGCGCAGCCGCTGATCTTGCCGGGGCCGGGTGCTGTTGCCGTGGCGCTGCTGCGCCTGGTGTGCGATGGCGGTACCTGGGCGATTTTGGTGGGCTCGGGCGCGCGGATACTGGGCGGGCTGGCGCTTGCCGCGGTGTGTGGTGGCGTGCTTGCCGGGATTTCGTCACGGTTGCGGGCGTTTGCGCGCCTGGTGGCTCCGGCACTTTCGTTTGTTAAGGCGACGCCGGTTGCCTGCGTGGTGGTCCTGCTGCTTATTTGGTTGGGATCGGCGCGCGTGAGCATCGCCGCGGTCTTTTTGATGGCGCTGCCGGGCGTGTATTTTTCGCTGGCCGAGGGCTTGGCACAGGTGAATAAACCGCTGGAGCAGATGTTCCGTCTGCATGGCGTGCGCGGCTGGCGCCTGTTTTGCGCCCATACCTGGCGCGAAGTCCTGCCGTTTGTGCTTTCGTGCGCCCGCGCCGTGATCGGCATGAGCTGGAAGGCCGGCGTGGCAGCCGAGCTGATCGGCATGGCGGTGGGCACCGTGGGCGAGCGCATCTATCAGGCAAAGCTTTTGATTGAGACGGCTGATTTGCTGGCGTGGACCGTGCTGGTCGTTGCCGCCTCGTGGGCGTGTGAGCGCGTGCTGGTGTGGCTGCTGCGGGTTTCGGGACCCGTGGCGTGGCGCGCGGCCGTGCGGGCGCATGGGCATGGACTGCGCGGGCGTGCGGGGGCTGCGAGCGATGGCGCCGCAGCGGAGCTTGCGCTTGCCGTGGGCGATCGTGCGCCCTGGGCGCCGGCGCTGGATGGTCTGGTGCTCAACGTGCCTGCGGGTGGGCGTATCTGCGTGATGGGCGCTTCGGGCATGGGCAAGTCGACGCTGCTTTCGTTGGCAGCGGGGGAGTGCGCGCCGTGCTCGATGGTGTTTCAGGATGCACGCTTGGTAGAGGGCAGCTCGGCTTTGGATAACGTGCTGGTGTGTGCCGATGCGCGCGTGGATGCTTCGAACGCTACGACCTTGCTGCGCCGGTTGGTGCCGGGAATCGACGTGCATGTTCGCGTGGCTGAGCTTTCGGGCGGGCAGCGCCGTCGTGTCGAGATCGCTCGAGCCCTGCTGTGTGGCGGCTGTGCCGTCATTCTGGATGAGCCCTTTACCGGCCTGGACGCCGCCGCGCGCGATGCGACGGCCGAGGCCGTGCTAGACCTGCTCGACGGTCGCACGCTCTTGCTCGCCACGCACGATGTCGTCGACGCTCAAGCCCTCGATATCTCGGACATCATCACGCTCTAAAAACTTATTCAGCAACAAAATGATTCGTTTTCCTCCGTCCCCATGGGGTCGGGTGTGGTATTCTATCTGCGGGGTAATACTTAGGAATACCTAGTAATACCAACGCCGCAGAAACAAACTCCGGATGCGGGCCAATCGGGTTGCCTTCACAGCCCGTCGCCCAGCCGCGTGGCCCGCATCTATCCGCACTACCGTCGTTTCAAAAAGGAAGCGCCATGGCAGAACACATGACCCCCGTAGTCGCGAAGGTCTTGCCCGAGGAGAAGGCAGCCTTCGCGGCGGCAACCCAGCTCGTGGGCACCACGCCGTCCAACGCCATCCGCATGTTTATCGCCGCGTTCAATCGCTGCGGCACCTTCCCGTTCGACATCTCGCCCAGCGGGGCTTTTGGCAAAGACTGTCCCCAACAGCTAGTCGTTGAAGAACGTTCCCAATGACTAGTCGTCGGGAGGAGGTTGGCATGCTCAATGCGATGATTTGGGCGCTTGCCTGTTTTGGCGTCGTTGCTGTCGATATTGCCCTGAGCGTCGTTTTGTTTTCCGCCCTTGGCGTCGCATCGGTGTTCATGGGTTTTTCGATCGATGACCTCGACATTCAATTGCTTCAGGCCGTCGCGCAGACAGCATCGTTTTTGATGGCGCTGCTGTGGTGGCGTTATCTGTGGCCGCGTTCGTTTATGGCGCGCTGGCAGGGCGAGCGCTCGCTTGGCGGGGGAGCAGGCAAAGCGTGGAAACGCATCGCCTGCGTTATCGTGATCGGCCTGGCCCTGCAGGTGGTTGTTGGCTACGTGACCGACGCCGCGCTGTCGCTGTTGCCCGATGCCGCGGCCGACTACAGCGAGCTTGTCGAGGAAACAGGCATGGGCGACACCAGTTATCTCGCCGTTCTGACTACGGTACTCGGCGCCCCATTTTGTGAAGAGCTGCTGGTGCGCGGCATTATTTTTGAGTTTTCGCTCCGAGCGTTTAATCCGCAGTGCCGCCCACTTTGGAAGCGCCGGCGTCGTGCGAGCGCGCAGGATGGCGCCATGGTGCCTTGGGCGGCCCCAAGCACGTGGGGTATCGCCGCGGCAATCGTGCTGCAGGCGGCCATCTTTGGCTTTATGCATATGAACTGGGTGCAGGGCTGCTATGCGGGCGCTGCCGGCCTCATTTTTGGCTGGGTGCTCGTGACGACCGGAAAGCTCCGCTACACGATTCTGCTGCACTTTGCCTTTAATGCCGGGTCGTATCTCATGACGTTGCTCTGGTTTGTGAACACGCCGCTCGATGTGGCAATTACGGTCGCTATCGCCGGCGTCATCCTCGTTGAGGCAATGCGTTCGCTGCGCCACGCGTGTGGGGTGGATGCAGCGAGCGCACCGCTGCCCTAGTTGCGGCGTCCGCCTCCGTTGGCGCCCTGACGCCCCTGGGCTGCGCGATTGCGACCGGCAGTGTTCTGTGCGCGCGACATGCCGCTGTGCCCCTTGCTACCCTTGGGCCCCTTGCCGGCGCCACCGTGCGGCTTGCCGCCCTTCTTGCCGGTTCCATGCCCGCCGTTGGCAGATGTCTCGCCCGGGCGCGGCGGCACGGGGCGAATCAGGCAATGCTTGGTGTAGCCAATCAGATCGCGGCGGCCGGCTTTTTCCAGCGCCTCGCGCACGAGCTTGTAGTTCTCGGGCTTGCGATACTGGATGAGCGCACGTTGCATGGCCTTCTCGTGCGGGTCGCGCGCCACATAGATCGGCTGCATGGTGCGCGGGTCCACGCCGGTGTAGTACATGCACGTCGACATGGTGGACGGCGTGGGGTAGAAGTCCTGCACCTGCTCGGGCATGTAGCCCATGTCGCGCACGGCCTCGGCGAGGTCCACGGCTTCCTTCATCGTCGAGCCGGGATGGCTCGATATCAGATACGGCACCACATACTGCTTGAGTCCGTATTCGCGGTTCAAGCGCTCAAATTTGCGACAGAACGCATCGTAGACGGCGCGGCTCGGCTTGCCCATTACGGAGAGCACCGCGTCGCTCACGTGCTCGGGTGCCACGCGTAGCTGGCCCGAGACATGGTGTTCCAGCAGCTCGCGCAAAAACTCGTCCGAGGCATCGGCCATGGTGTAGTCAAAACGGATGCCGCTGCGGACAAAGACCTTCTTGACGCCCGGCAGCTGGCGCAGGTCGCGCAGCAGCTGCGTGTAGCCGCTCTCGTCGACCACCATGTTCTTGCATACGCTCGGCCACAGGCAGCGCTTGTTCTTGCACACGCCGTGCTTGAGCTGTTTGTCGCAGGCCGGGCGGCTAAAGTTGGCCGTCGGTCCGCCCACGTCGTTGATGTAGCCCTTAAACTCCGGGTCGCGCGTGAGCAGCTCGGCCTCGCGCATGATCGAGTCGTGGCTGCGCATCTGCAGCACGCGGCCCTGGTGGAAGGTGAGCGCGCAAAACGAGCACTCGCCAAAACAGCCGCGGTTGGAGCTAATGGAAAACTTGATCTCGGCAAAGGCCGGCACGCCGCCTGCCGCGTCGTAGTCGGGATGCCAATCGCGTGCGTAGGGGAGCTCGGCCACCTCGTCCATCTCATCGGTGGTGAGCGTCGCCGACGGCGGGTTCTGTACCACATAGACGCTGTTGGGATAGGGCTCCACCAGGCGGTGTCCGGTGATGGGGTCCATGTTTTGCTGCTGCACGTTAAAACTGCGCGCGTAGTTGAGCTTGTCGGCGGCAAGGTCGTCCCAGCTGGGCAGCAGGTCGTAGTCGTAGACCTCGTCGAGTGAGCTGGTGCGGTAGACGGTGCCGTTGATATAGGTAATCTGATCGACGGGCAGTCCCGCGTCGAGCGCGTCGGCGATCTCGACAATCGCGTGCTCGCCCATGCCGTAGATGAGGATGTCGGCGCCCGAGTCGAGCAACACCGAGCGCTTGAGTTTGTCCTGCCAGTAGTCGTAGTGGGCCAGGCGACGCAGGCTCGCCTCGATGCCACCGATAATGATGGGGGCGTCCTTGAACGTCTGGCGGATGAGGTTGCCGTAGACCGTGACGGCTCGGTTGGGACGGCGCCCCTCCTCGCCACCGGGGGTATAGGCATCGGTGTGGCGGCGGTGCTTGGTCACCGAATAGTGGTTGACCATGGAGTCCATGTTGCCGGCGCTGACCAAAAAGCCCAGGCGCGGCTCACCGAGCACCGTGATGCTGGCGGGGTCGGTCCAGTCGGGCTGGCAGATGATGCCCACTTTGTAGCCGTGCGCGTCGAGGACGCGGCTGATGATGGCCATACCAAAGCTGGGGTGGTCCACGTAGGCGTCGCCGCAGATGTAGACAAAGTCGCACTGGTCCCAGCCGCGCGCATCCATGTCGGCGCGGCTGACGGGGAGGAACTTATCGCGGCCCGGGCGCCAGGGGCGTGTGAGCGCTGCTGGGGTATGCGTGGTGTGCCCACCCTGCGCCTTACCGCCGCGCTTTTGCTGCTGGCCCTGTTTGCCCTGCTGACTGCGCTGGTTGTTCTGAGCGTGCTGAGGCTTTTTTGCCACGATCCCTCCCGGTGTTTGTATGCTGCACGTAATTGTAACCAGTCTTTTTGGGACGGGGCTAAAAAGACTGGTGGAGTACATGAGCTAGCGGATCGGCGTGTCGATGCGGGTGTCGTTTGTTTCCAGACTGTGTATCCCTGTGTCGAAGGGGTCGTCTCGCGCGCACGCCATGTTGTCAATGGGTTACAGTATGAACGGCGGCTATGTTTCCGCCAACGCACGAGAGAGTCGTCAACAAGGAGGATGCACGACGATGCAGCGTGCCAAACAGATATCGGAGTCTATTGAGCTGGGCATCATCTTGGCGCTCGCCGGTGGCTTTATGGACGTGTATTCGTACATTGGGCGCGACCATGTTTTCGCCAACGCGCAGACAGGCAACATCCTGCTCGTGGGCGTGAGCATCTCGGAGGGCAACTGGGCACTTGCGGGGCGCTATTTCTTTCCTGTGGTGTCGTTTGCCGTGGGTATTATGCTTGCCGATCTGGTACACGAGCGGTTTGGCAGCGTGATCCACTGGCGTCAGGTGACGGTGTTCTTTGAAGCCGTCATCTTGCTGGGCGTGAGCTTTATCCCCGGTGGCGGTTACAACCTGCTCGCCAACTGCCTCACCTCTTTTGCCTGCGGCATGCAAGTCGAGAGCTTCCGCAAGATCCACGGTCACGGCATCGCTACGACCATGTGCATCGGCAACTTGCGCAACGCGCTGCAAAACGTGGACGATTACATCATCACCCACAGGCGCGGCTTTTTGGAAAACGGCCTGCTGTACTTTGGCGTGATCTTTACCTTTGTGTTTGGCGCCGTGCTGGGCAACTGGTGTATTGAGCGCATGGGGCTGCACGCCATCGTCGTGGCGAGTTTGCTGCTGTTTGTCGCGTTTGCCATCATGTTCATCGACCGCGAGCGCGACTTGCGCTTACGCTGGAAGGTTGCGGCCGAGGCTTGGAAAGAGGGCTGCCGAAAGTAACCGATTGCGGCAAAGGGGCTGTCCCTTTGCCGCAATATTTTTCATCATCTGTTGAAACGCTTTAACACTTTTGACGTTCTCACGCGTTTTTTGTTTCAAAAGCGTTAGGATGGGACTTATAGCGCGGGGCGTAATGGATGCCCCGCACACGATGGGAGGCTATCAATGGCTAATCGTTTCGTTCTCAATACCATCTCTTATCATGGTTCCGGCGCCATCAAGGAGATCCCCGGCGAGCTCCAACGTCGCGGCTACAAGAAGATCTTCGTCTGCTCCGACCCCGATCTGGTCAAGTTTGGCGTTACCGCTAAGGTGACCGACGAGCTCGACGCCGCCGGCATCGCATGGAGCCTCTACTCCGAGATCAAGCCCAACCCCACCATCCAGAACGTCAAGGACGGCGTCGAGGCCTTCAAGGCCGCCGAGGCTGACGCTATCGTGACCATCGGCGGCGGCTCCTCCATGGACACCGCTAAGGCCATCGGCATCATCATCA
>CAMQJB010000043.1 GCA_947002045.1 uncultured Collinsella sp. | reverse complement strand
GAGGGTCTGACTACGAATCAGAACGTCATAGGTTCGAATCCTATACGCCGCACCAATTGAGTTTTAAGCTTCCGGAGACGGGGGCTTTTCTTATATCGCGATGCACCGAAGATCGTGCCAAGCCCTCCAAATGAGTAAAAATCAAATTCGATAACTTTTTTTGAAAAAACGCTTGACCATTATTCAGTCCATGTGCATAATAATCAATAAGTCGCGGCGTTACCTCAGCTGGATAGAGGGTCTGACTACGAATCAGAACGTCATAGGTTCGAATCCTATACGCCGCACCAATTGAAATTGAAAGCCTCCGGCGACGGGGGCTTTTCTTTTACGTAAACACCGCATGGATTCGAACCTCGGTCAAAGGGGACTATTTCTCATCGACTCGTGTAAGATTTCGAGTATGCGCCTCGGTGAGCCCGTGGCGCGCTCTTTCTTTAGACGGCCGATCAGGGTGATATTTCGTGGCAGAGCGTCCGACATACAAGCTCAGGTTTCTCGATCCCAAAAAGCGCTTTCCGGCCATGCCCGAGCAGCCTGCGGGACGCTCGTATGGCGTGGTTTGGAAGCTCTTTGGCGAGGACCCGCATGAATCATGCTATGTCGTCGAATTCGTCGGCAAAAGCCATGTGTCGCTTTTGGGCTACGTGAGCGTTTCGGGTGAGGTCTATAAGGTGGACCGTCCCGTTAACGAGATGTCGCTGCCCGACGATCCCGACATGCAACTGATTCTCGACGAGTCCGATTCCAACATCGGTGAGATTGCGGTCAGGGGTGCCGATGGGACGATGCGCTCCCGGGCGCGAGTCATCGGCTCTCCCGAAGGAACCATGCGCGAACAATCCGATCGCGAGACGTGGAATTCGACGCGCAGCCTTCGCTACGGCGAGTTCATGGCCTCGATGTTCTTGCGTTACGTGATATTCGCCGATTCTGAAAACTCCATCTCAAGCACGGCAAACGGTGACGGCCTCGACGAGGGCATGAAAAATGCCGTCGACAAGATCAAACTTGTAAAACTCCCCGAGCCGGTTGAGGTACTGCTGGGTTTTGATTCCACGCCGCTGCCCGATGCAATTGAAACGTTGCTCTACCGCATTGACCATACAGATAATCCAAGTGGCATTGAGCGCTATGCCGCCGCTTTGATGGGCGAAGTTAATCTGCCACGCCTGCGCACCATAGCGGCTAAAACCGAAATGAGCCTGGCGCGCATCGATCGCTCGAGGCTCTTCTATCTCAATTTTGACCGTAGCCCGCTGGACCAGGACGAGATCGATACCCTGCTTGCCGTCGAGTGCCGCCTGAACCGCCTATCGGGCATCCTTGAGCGTATTGGAGCAGGGTTGGGCCCCGTTGCCTCGTCGCCAAGCTTTGAGGGCTGCTCGCTCTTCGACCTATGGCATATCAGCAAGACGACAAACGACGTTCCTCGCTTGCTCGAAACGCTGTCGAATGACAACCCGTGGGCCAAGCCGGGGACGGTTGCGTGCCAGCCGGGTGGAGAGTGGGACGTTCGCACCCGCTTTGCACGTATCGTAGAAGCGCTCAACGTGATCACGCGGCTCGATTACACCTATCGAGCGAACGTCGCCGAGGGCATCATGCTGGTGCGATTTGGCCGCACGGTTGTCGATGCTATGCCGCGGCGCGAATACGATGCTCAAGATGACGCCTGGCGCGAGGTAGATGAGCCTAAGCGCGCAGCATGGGCCACCGAGCACGATGCGCGTATTGCGCTTACACTCGCGGCGGCTTGCTTTGCTTCGGGTGCTCGCATCACGCGCTGCTACGTGCAGATTGCGGCTCCCGACGGCGAGCAGGGCGAGCGCGTTGTTAAAACGTACTCCTTTGGCCGTGCGGCTTATCTGGCCGATTGCGTTTCTGTCGCCAAGGATCTTGAGAGCATGGATATGGACGACATGCCCTGCAAGCATTTGCTCGAGGCATATGAGGCAGATGCGCCGGACATGATTGAGCCTGCAGAGGTTCACGCCCGACCACGCGATGACCATCGTCCATTGCCGCCTGCGCTTCGCGATCTGCTGCTCGCTGATACGGCTGACGAGCTTGAGGTCATGGAGGAGGACAACGATCCGTATGTCGCCCGTGTCGTCGAGCTGCGCGAGCAATCCAAAGTTGACCGAGCCGGTGCTTTCGAGGGCTTTTCTCGCCTTGTCGAGGAGCTGGAAGCCAAGTGTACTGTTGCTGAGCTTTTGGCGACGGGCCCAGTGCAGACCCAGTTCTGCGACAACCAGCTGGTGCGCATGGTGCTGCCGGTGATGGAGGAGGACCGTTCCGTGCGTATCCTTCGCGCTCCCGATGCGCTGTATTTTGCCCAGCACGAGATTTGCAGCTTTTACGCCGAACAAGAGGACTTTGAGCGTGCGCTGCCCGAGGTGCGCCGTCTCTACGACTTGGCGCGCTCGTCCATGCAGTCTCACTTTGCCCTGATTAACGTGCTAGCACGCCTGGAGCGTTATGACGAGATTATCGAGGTAGCGCGTCACGGCCTGCGCATTGCCAGCGACCGGCCTTCGATCGGTTACCTGTTCTATCGCCTGGCATTCGCCTACTGGAACTGCGACCAGCTCGAGCTGGCGCTGGCATGTTATCGCCTGGTGCCGCGCGGCGAGGAGTCGGGCGGCAGTGCGCAGGAGGAAATGCAGGGCCTTATGAACGAGATGGGCGTCATCAAACCGCCCACGTTTGAGGAGGCTGTCGAGACCATCCGCAAGGCAGGTCTTGAGCTGCCGCCGGTGCCCGCCGTGACCAATCAACTCGCGGATGCCGCCGTGCAACTCGTCGACAACGGCTTCTTTTTCTTGGCGCGCGGCTGCATCTATCAAATGTGGCGCACCATGGGTAACGATGAGCTCGGCTCCCTCAACCGCTCGCTGGGGTAGGGGCGGCATAGAAGGGCTGGACCGCGCTTGTCATCCCATTTGCTCACCATGCCGACAAAACGAAGGGGCTACTGCTGCCGGCGTACCGGGAACATTTGCGTATAGATAAGGTATAACGAATTAAGTCGTAGCGAATTAAAGTACGAATTACTGTATCGAGCAGGTTGCCGACAAATTGAATGGAGCCATTTGTATTTGCTCAAGTGGGTGGCTCCAGCAGGACCGGTAAGGTCAAAAGCGGCTAGGTCTGCTAAACCTGTTAAACTCTGCTAAAGTTGCTAAACTTTGTTAAAGTTGTTAAAACTAGCAGAGGAGGGTCGAATGTCGAAAGCCATTAATCCCTTTAAGCCAACGGCGGGCATGAATCCGCCTGAGCTTATCGGACGTGACGCTGTTTTGGATGATTTTGCCGAGGCCCTTGAGAATGGTCCTGGTGCTCCCGATCGACTCATGCGCATCTCGGGCGTCCGAGGCACAGGTAAAACGGTGCTTCTCAATGCATTGGGTGATCTTGCGCGAAAAAAAGGATTCGAGGTTGTTGACGTCGCCTCGAATGCCGGTTTTTGCAGTAGAATCCTCGAGGCTCTACAACGAAATGTTCGTCTTGAGTCAATGTCGATTTCCCCATCAATTCTAGGAGTCAGCCTTGGCTCCGTTGAGGTATCGAAGTCGGCATCTCATCTGGGCGAGGCAATGTACGATGCCGCGAAGCGCGGAGGTCTGCTCATTACGCTCGACGAGATTCAGGATGCCTCAACTGAGGAAATGCGCGAGCTGGGCAATGAGATGCAGCTTTTGATTCGCCAAGGGGCGAATGTCGCTTTTGCATTCGCCGGCTTGCCAACATCGGTGGATGGCGTGGTGGTTGATGATACCCTTACCTTCCTTCAGCGGGCAAAACATATCGAACTCACTCGTCTCTCCGATTTTGAAGTCGGTGGATCGCTTGAGGATACAATGAGACGAGCGGGCAAGGAGCTCGATGAAGACGCCGCTGAGCTATTAACAAAGGCTTCAGCAGGCTATCCCTTTATGGTCCAGTTGGTCGGATATTACGCTTGGCAGGTTGCTGCGCGCAGCGGGGCGGAGAGCGTGAACGAAGGGTCCGCGCGTAAAGGTATCCAAGCGGCTCTTGATAGCTTTAATGCTATGGTGATTGCCCCGGCGCTGCGCAGGGTTTCAGAGCGACAGTTTCAGTATCTCGCGGCAATGGCTCAATGCGAGGGCGATGAGATTGCCAACGGTGATATCGCCAAGAAGATGGGGTTGCCGGCGAACAAGGTCGGCTCGTATCGTAAACGTCTCATCGATGCGGGGTTGATTGAGCCTGCGGGCTATGGCTGTGTTTCGTTTGCAATTCCGTATATGCGCGACTATTTGTTGGAGGCGGTGCGGGAAAGGTAAAAATGGAATCGCTCCAAATTCCCTCTTGCCCATCCTCGACTGTTTGGTTACTATAGAACGGCTGTTACGGAGAGCTGACCGAGAGGCCGAAGGTGCTCGCCTGCTAAGCGAGTATGCCCCAAAAGGGCATCTGGGGTTCGAATCCCCAGCTCTCCGCCAGTTTAACTTTAAAGAAGGGTCCCATCGGGGGCCCTTTTTTATTATCGAGAAAGGGCGCTGGGGATTCGAACCCGAGAGGGCACGGGCGTTAAGCAAACGCGAAAGCGTTTGTAGCCCGTGGGCGAAAAGCCGCCAGGCTTTGAAGCCGGAGGGCATGCGTAGCATGCCCGGACATCCCCAGCTCTCCGCCAGTATGACTTGAAAGAAGGGTCCCATCGGGGGCCCTTTTTTATTATCGAGAAAGGGCGCTGGGGATTCGAACCCTCAAAAAATGAGGCGCCCAGTTGGACGCCTCATTTGGTTCGATGTGATATCGCTCCGGCCTACACCTCGGGAGCCTTGGCTACGGTCTCGCTCTCGGCTGTGAGCGGACGGTTGTCGATGCGGCGGCCCAAGCGGTCGAGTTTTACAAGGAGCCACTCAATGGGATTCGGCCCCGAGTCTTCCTCGTCGGCAACCAAATCCATGACGGCAATCTTGGTGCCGTCTTGCTTGAGCGTCACGCTGCCCACCTTGTCGCCCACATGCACCGTGCCCGAAAGGTCATCGTAGGTAACCTTTTCGGTCACCTCTCCAGCAAGCGAAAAGACGGTTGCCTGAGCTGCGGGGTCGGCGAGCGTGGCATCGATCGTCTTGTCCGTCCAATCGGTCTGGCTAATGCGCGCGATGAGCGGATTGCCGTTGGCGGTCTTTTCCTGCGTGTTGGCGATCGCAACCGTCACCTTGTGGCCGTAGTACCAGTTGGCAAGGGCGGCCGTGTCGGCAAAGCGCTGGTCGGTGGTGCTGGAGTTCAAAACGACGGTGTAGGTCTCGTCGCCATCGCGGTTGTAGGCTCCCGTAAAGCAATAGCCGGCATCGTCGGTGGTGCCGGTCTTACCGCCGATATTGCCGTCCTGCCCCAGCAGCTCATTGTGTGTATCCATGGAATGAGAATGGTCGGAACCGTCGGCGCCCGTAACCTCAATCCAGGAATCATCGCTCGCTACGACCTCGCGGATCGTGTCGTTTTTCATGGCCTCTTGCATCATCAGCGCTACGTCGTGTGCGGTTGAGTGCATGTCGCCGGTCCACTCATCAAAGTCCAGACCATGCGGGTTTTCAAAAAGCGTACCGGTGCAGCCGAGCTTCTTGGCGCGCTCGTTCATGGCCTTCACAAATGTGGCCTCGGCGTCTTTGGTCTTAGGGTCGATCTTCTTACCCACATATTCGGCGAGCACGATGGCGGCGTCGTTGCCCGAGGGAATCATCAGGCCGCGCAGGGCCTGTTTTACTGTGAGCTCGTCGCCTTCGAGCAAGCCGGCGGTCGAATTACCCACGGTGGCTGCGGCGTTGCTCACCGTGACCTTCTCGTCCATCTTGCAATTCTCGACGGTTAGGATTGCGGTCATGACCTTGGTGATCGAGGCAATCTTGACCTGTTTGTCAGCATCGCGGGCATAGTAGACGGTGCCGTCTTTGCCCATGACGAGGGCATTGGTCGCATCGATATCGGGCAGGTTTTCAGCCGTGATGCCGCGCGCATCGGCGGTTTTGCCGCAAACATTGTCGGTCGTGAGCACTTGGGCGCCGGCGACGGTGGGCGCGCCAGCGGCAAGGGCGATAGCGCAGACAAAGCCGGCGGCAAGCTGGGCTGAGCGCTGTGCAAAAGAGGTGAGGGGCTTCACAGATTT
Organism: uncultured Collinsella sp.; assembly: GCA_947002045.1. Classification (GTDB taxonomy): domain Bacteria; phylum Actinomycetota; class Coriobacteriia; order Coriobacteriales; family Coriobacteriaceae; genus Collinsella. Next base: position 10,726 of record CAMQJB010000043.1, on the reverse strand, counting down.
CGCTTTCGACGGGATGGTCTCTTCTGGAACTAGAGTATATCGTTTGCCGGCGTCGGCAATCATCGCGTGCGTGCGTGGCCCACATCTGCGCCCGAACGGGCACAAGGGTGCTTAAGGCCGACTTAATCACCCACGCTTGTTGTGTGTGGCGTGCGTCGACTCGGGCATAATGGAGCGCGAGAGGAGCACGCATGAATGAGCGCATTTTGGTAGTTGATGACGAGAAGGCCATCGCCGACTTGGTTGGTATCTACCTTATAAAAGAGGGCTTTGATGTCCAGATTGCCTATAGCGGGGCCGATGCTGCCAAGGCAATCTTGGAGCAGGAGTTCGATCTGGCGCTGCTGGATGTCATGCTGCCCGATATCGATGGTTTTGAGTTGCTGCGTACGATCCGTTCCAGCCATACCTATCCCGTGATCATGCTGACGGCGCGTGATGCCCAGCAAGACAAGATCGAGGGCCTTTCGCTTGGCGCGGACGATTACGTGGTTAAGCCGTTCCGTCCGCTGGAGCTCATCGCGCGCGTTCATGCTCAACTCCGTCGTTACACCAGCTACGGCAGCCGCGCACAGGCGGTCGAGTCGCCGACCATCCAGCTCGACGGCCTGGAGATCAACCGCGATGCTCGTTCCGTGGCAGTGGACGGTTCGCCGGTTCGCCTCACGCCCATCGAGTATTCCATCTTGCTGTATCTGGTCGAGCATCATGGCAGCGTGGTGGCCGTTGAGGACCTGTTCCGCGCGGTGTGGAACGAGGACTTTATGCCCGGTTCCAACAACACGGTGATGGTGCACATTCGCCACCTGCGCGAAAAGATCGGCGACGACGCACAAAAGCCGCGCTTTATCAAAAACGTCTGGGGCGTCGGCTACATAATCGAATAACGCCTTTGATGGTGGGGAAGTGGATATGACAAAAGACGATAGGCGGGCATTCGAGGTGCCCGATCGGCTCTTTGAATACATAAGGTCGGTCGTCGACAACCGCGCGCTCGCGACGGTGCTGCTCTTTTTGCTGAGTCTGCTACTCATTGGTATTGACAATATCGTTGGCATCCTGGCAGTTCTGCTCATTGGCTTTTTGCTGATCGATCGATTCGAAATCGTTCGCCGCTGCGTGGTAGTCGGCGGTGCCGCGTGGACAATTACGCTGGCGATCGGGGCCATGGCGCTTGGCGGTATTGGCGAGCCCGTGTTCTTTGATGCCGCCTTTGTGTTCAACATGCTCGGCTTTGTGCTGGCGCTCGCCGTCTGTGTCCTGTTCTTTTGCGGGCGCGCCCTGTATTACCAGGGTTATGAGCAAGGCGAGCAGCATGCCGACCGCGTAATCGCCGCCCGTATTCAGGACCGTCTGATTGATGACCCCGACACGTGGGATACCATCGACGGCGACTTTCTCGAGGTCGAAGGTGCGCTCAACCGGGCGCGCGATTGCGAGCGTAAGGTTCAACAGGCCTTGCGCGACGAATCGCATCGCAAAGATGACCTGGTTACGTACCTGGCGCACGACCTGCGTACGCCGCTCGCCAGTGTGGTGGGCTATCTTTCGCTCCTGCAGGAGGCTCCCGATTTGCCGCTTGAGCAGCGTGCACGCTTTACAGGCGTGGCACTCGACAAGGCCCACCGGCTCGACGCGCTCATCGAGGAGTTCTTCGACATCACGCGTTTCGATTTCCACGATATCGTGCTTACCCGCGCCTACGTCGATTTGGGGCTATTGCTGGCGCAGGTGGCCGACGAGTTCTATCCCATTCTCAACGAACAGCACAAGGAAGCCCAGGTTGATATCTGCGAGGACCTGACGGTGCTCGTGGACGGCGACAAGATGGCGCGCGTATTCAACAACATCATGAAAAACGCCGTTGCCTATAGCTATGAAGGCTCGATGATCACGATCGAGGCCAGGCGTTTGGGCGACGGTGGCGTACGCGTACGATTTGTGAACCAGGGCGATCCGATCCCTGAGCCAAAGCTCAAGGTGATCTTTGAGAAGTTTTATCGCCTGGATGCAGCGCGTGCGACCAATCGCGGCGGTGCTGGGCTGGGCCTCGCCATCGCCAAGGAGATTGTATGCGCGCATGGCGGTACCATCGCGTGCGAATCGACGCCCGAGCATACCGTCTTTACCATCGAGCTGCCTGCCGCGTAGCGTAGGCGCCCTTACAAACACCTGACAATGCGCTCACGTGCATATGAGCCGCGATTTCTACTATCGATACTGCTGAATTGATATCGATGTGGAGGTATGCGGTATGACGGCTGCTGCGGCTATGGAGCCCACGGAGCTCGAGGAGCTAATGGAGGCGCAAGCCGAGGCTGCGCACGAGCGCGAAGTCGGGGACGCGACTCGTCCCACGGCGCAGGATCTTGCCGCCTCGTCGACGCGCATCGACGTCGAGGGCCTCGATCTGTTCTATGGCGACCACCACGCGCTCAAGGACGTATCCATCAAGATTCGCGACAAGCAGATCACCTCGTTTATCGGTCCTTCGGGCTGCGGCAAGTCGACGCTGCTGCGTTGCTTTAACCGCATGAACGACGACATCAAGGACTGCCGCATCGAGGGTAAGATCGCGCTCGACGGCCAGGATATCCTGGGCGACTACGACATCTGCCGCCTGCGCCAGCGCGTGGGCATGGTGTTCCAGCGCCCCAACCCGTTTCCCATGAGCATCTACGACAACGTCGCGTATGGTCCACGCGGCATGGGCGTGCGCGACCGCGCCGTTCTGGATGAGTTGGTCGAGGACTCTCTTCGTCGCGCTGCGCTATGGGATGAGGTCAAGGACAAACTCAAGGAGTCGGGGCTGGGCCTTTCGGGCGGGCAGCAGCAGCGTCTGTGCATCGCCCGCGCGCTTGCCGTGCAGCCCGATATTCTGCTGATGGACGAGCCCACGAGCGCTCTCGATCCCGTGTCGACGCTGGTGGTTGAGCAGCTGGCCTGCGAGCTCAAAGAGACCTGTACGCTCGTGGTCGTTACGCACAATATGCAGCAGGCGGCGCGCATCTCCGACTCGGTCGCGTTTTTCTTGCTGGGTGAGTTGGTGGAGCACGCACCCACCGCTCAGCTCTTCAAAAATCCCACCGACCCGCGCACGGCGGATTATTTAACGGGACGTTTTGGCTGATACCATCTAGTAAAGGTACCTTTAGGGTTAAGATGCGGTCATGCCGGCCGCAAAGGGGTTCAACATGATCTATTACGTCGAGGACGATGACAACATCAGGGATTTGACGGTCTATGCACTGCGCAAGCAGGGAATCGAGGCCGAAGGCTTTTCGTGCGATGGCGAGTTTAAGGCCGCCGTGGCGCGACGGGCACCCGATGCCGTCCTGCTCGACATCATGCTGCCCGATACCGACGGTTTGGCAATTATGCGTCGCCTGCGCGCCGACCGCCTGACGGCGACGGTGCCCATCATGATGCTCACCGCCAAAGATACCGAGCTCGATAAGGTGATGGCGCTCGATGGCGGTGCCGACGATTATCTGACTAAGCCGTTTTCGCTCATGGAGCTTGCCAGCCGTTGCCGTGCGCTGCTGCGCCGCGGCGGTATGGTCAAGCAGGTGAGTGATGTGCTCAGCGTGGGCGATATCGTGCTTTCGCCCAGCCATCGCGAGGTGACCGTTGCCGGTGAGCCACTCAAGCTTACTTTGCGCGAGTTCGATTTGCTCGAGTATCTTATGCGCAAACCCGGTGTGGTCTTTACTCGCGAGTCGCTGCTGCAGAGCGTGTGGGGCTGGGACTTCGATGGCGGCTCGCGTACCGTCGACGTTCACGTACAGACGCTTCGCCAAAAGCTCGGCGAGCGTGCCAGCGCTATCGAGACAGTGCGCGGCGTGGGCTATCGTCTGGCCGAGCCTTCCGCTGGTGGCGATACCGAAGATGCCGGCATTGCGGACGCCGCAACGGAGGAGTAGCCCGTGGTCTTTGCCCCTCAGGGAAAACACACGCTCTCGCATCGCGTGTTTGCGACGATATTTGTCTGCGCAATGTCCGTCATTTTGGCGTTTACGGTGTTGGGTGCGTTCTTTGTGCAAAACACCTTGGCAGATGCCACGAGTGCCAACCTTTCGCAAGAAACCGAGCTTATTGCCGCCGCCTTAAACGAGCAGAAGGAACCCATCGCATTTTTGCGAAGCCTCGATCGCGAGGACCTTCGTATCACGCTGATCAACAGGGATGGATCGGTCGCCTACGACAACGAGGCGTCTCCTTCCATGTTGCCCAACCATGGCGATCGCCCCGAGGTCGTTGAGGCCCTTGAGAGCGGTTCGGGCTCCGCGGAGCGCTCGAGCGCCACGCTCGACGAGATTATGCTATATCGCGCCGTCGCCCTTGATAACGGTCAGGTCGTTCGTTTGGCGCAAGCCCAGCCTGGCGTCGCGGCGATTTTGCTTTCGCTGGTGGCGCCGATGCTGCTTATCGCGGCGGCGGGCGCGGTGCTTTCGTTTTTCCTTGCGCGCCGCGAATCCCGTGCCATCATTGCGCCGCTGCAGGAGGTCGATTTGGACCACCCGCGCCGTAGCTATGAACATGCCTACACCGAGATGGTTCCCATGCTCGAACGCATTGAGTCGCAGCGCCAGGAGCTTAAACGCCAGATGGCGGTGCTGGCCGATAACGACCGCATGCGTCGCGAGTTCACGGCCAATATCACTCATGAGCTCAAGACCCCGCTTACCGCGATTTCGGGCTACGCCGAGCTTATTGCAAACGGCATGGTTGAGGGCGAGGATGACCTGCGCAACTTTGGCGGTCGAATCTATCGCGAGGCGGGCCGTCTAGCAGCGCTGGTAAACGACATCTTGACGTTGTCTAACCTGGACGAGGCCGAGCGCGCGACCGAGGGCGAGGCAGTGCCTATTGGTTCCACGGAACCCATTGAGCTCTCGCGCGCTATTACGACGGTGGAGCAGCGCCTTGAGCAGGTCGCCCGACAGTCGGACGTGACCATCGTGCGCAAGACGAAGCCCGTTGTGGTCGAAGGTGTGCCACGCCTGATCGACGAGCTGATTTATAACCTGGCCAGTAACGCTATTCGCTATAACCAGCCCGGTGGCACGGTTACGCTTCGATGTGGGACCGATGATGAGGGCCATCCGTACCTGACGGTTGCCGATACAGGTATCGGCATCGCGCCCGAGGAGCAGGGCAAGGTGTTCGAGCGCTTCTATCGCGTGGACAAGAGCCGCTCCAAGGCACGTGGCGGAACAGGCTTGGGCTTGGCGATCGTCAAGCACGCCGCTCTGTACCATCATGCTGAGATTGACCTGTCGAGCGAGCCTGGCGTGGGGACCACCATTACGGTAACGTTTCCCGTGCAACATGAGGGACCGTCCGCGTAGCGGTATGGCAAAAACCGAGGATTAGACGATACGCCCGCGCCTTTACTGCCGCGTAAGTTGTTGCGCAACTTACGCGCGGACGCTGTATCTTATGTATAGAGTTCGGACATGGCAAAAAGATGCGATATGATACGAGCAGTTTTGTCGATATGAACTAGGGAAATGAAAGGCAAGCTGCATGACCCTTCTCGAACTGTTCCAGCTGCTGAAGAAGCACCTTCAGCTGGTCATCACCCTTCCGGTGGTCTGCGCGATCGCCATGGGCATCGTGTCCTTCGTTGCGATGGACAACACCTATACCGCGACGACGAGCATGTACATTCTCGCCAAGACCGACGATAGCGGTCAGATGAGCTACAACGATCTCTCGGCGAGTCAGATGCTTTCCAACGATATCGCCACGCTGCTGGATAGCGATAGCGTTAAGAGCGGCGCAGCCAATGAACTGGGCCTCACCGATCTGGATGACTACAAGGTGTCTGTTTCCTCCGAGACCACCACGCGTGTCATTACGCTTTCGGTTACCGGCACCGATGCCAAGGAGACGGCTAAGGTCGCAAAGGCCATGGCCAGCTCGGTGAGTACGGTCGCTCAGAACGTCGGCGCTGCCCAGAGCATCAACGTTATCGACGAGGCTAAGACCCCCGAAGCCCCCAGCGGTCCCAAGCGTATGCTGTACGTTGCTGTCGCGTTCCTCGCCGGTATCTTTATCGCAGTTGCCTATGTCGTTTTGGCAGACATGCTCAATACCCGCATCCGCGGTGCCGAAGAGGCAGAAGAGCTCCTGGGCATTCCCGTTGTTGGCCGAATTCCGGCTATGAAAGGTGGTAAATAGGCATGGCTAAGGCAAAGAACACCGATAAGCTCGTTGTACAGAATGCCGCCAAGACCCTTCTGGCCAACATCCGCTTTGCGAGCGTGGACGACCCCATTCGCACCATTACCGTCACGTCCTCGATTCCCAACGAGGGCAAGTCTACGGTTTCCATCAACCTTGCCCAGGCTATCGCCACGAGCGGCAAGTCCGTGCTCCTGGTCGAGGCCGATATGCGCCGCAGGTCCCTTTCCGATATGCTCGGCGTTCGTTCGCGCGGCGGACTCTATGCGGTCCTTTCCGAGCAGATCTCCATTGACCAGGCAATTGTCGAGACGGGTCAGAAGAACTTCTACTTCCTCGATGCCGAGCCGCACATTCCCAATCCTGCCGACATCATCGTTTCTCACCGCTTTGCCAAGCTGGTCAAGGCGCTGTCTGCCAAGTTCCAGTACGTCATCTTCGACGCTCCTCCGGTCGGCACCTTCATCGATGCTGCCGAGATTGCCAGCCTGACCGACGGCACGCTGTTCGTGGTGCGCGAGGACTTCACCAAGCGCGAGGAGGCACTCAACGCCATCGGCCAGCTTAAGAAGTCCGAAAAGGTCAAGCTCATCGGTACCGTCATGAATTACTGTGAGACCGAGACCAGCGAGTACTACTATTCTTACTACACCAAGGACGGTAAGAAGGTTAAGAAGGGCTCCGACGATCGGGGGACTTCCAAAAAGGGCATCTTCACCAACCGAGCAAACGTTTAGTTGATAAGGCTGACCTATGCGTGACATTCATTGCCATATCTTGCCGGGTGTAGACGACGGCGCCGCCGATCTCGATGAGAGCTTGGCGATGCTCGAGGCTGCCAAGCGGGCCGGTGTAACCAGAATCGTTTGCACCCCGCACTGCCGAGATCCCTATTTTGACTACGACAAGATGTGGGATGCCTTTGAGTTATTGCGGGATAACGCAGATGGTTTTCCGCTTCAGATGGGCTTTGAGGTCAACCACCGAAAGCTTGTCGAGCTGGGCATCGACGCCGCAGAATACCTGCATTTCGATGGCACCAATGAGTTTCTGCTTGAGCTTTCGACGCATGCCGATGCGTATGCGTTTAGAGAGTACGAGAACACGATTTACGATTTGCAGTGCCGTGGCTACCAGGTGATCATCGCTCATCCTGAGCGCTATCGTGCGGTTCAAAAGGATGTAAGCGTGGCGGAGCGCCTGGTCGATATGGGCTGCAAGCTGCAGGCTTCGGCGGACTTTATTGCCGGCGGTCGCTTTGGTCGCGAGAAAAAGCCGGCACAGCGCCTGTTTGACGAGGGCTTGTACAGCTTTATCGCAAGCGACGCCCACAATGTTCGCCACTACGATTACCTAGCAAAGGCGCGGGCCAAGTTTAGCGTGCGAGGCGCTCACTTTCGCTAAAATCTGTTCCTAACGTTTGCTTTGAACGGAGGGGCGACCATGGATATTCAAATTAAGACGGGATGCTTTGACGGGGGGGGGGGGGGGGGGGGCGGCCGCGGGGGGGGGGGGACCCGGGTTGGGAAACCGGGGGGCCCCCCCGGGGGGGGGGGGGGGGGGCGGTGAGGTTGGCGGGGTTTTTTTTTTTTTGTTTGGGGGGGGGGGCGTTCTTTTTTTATAAATTTTTCGCGGTGTTGTGGTGGGGGGGGGGGGGGGGGGCCCCCCCCCGTCTTTATGGACGAACAGGGTTACGAAAACGAGTTCGACCAGATCGATGAGGCTTCTGACTGCATTCATGTGACGCTGTATGTTGATGGTCAACTCGCCGGCTGCTCGCGCGTGTTTCCCGAGGAGCTGGAGCGCGCGGCAGATGCGGAAGCCCCGGTGTCGCCGGCATGCGACATGGACGAAGGCGTTGCGGCGGGGGAGACCTACATTATGGGGCGCGTCGCCGTGCTGCCGGCTATGCGTCGTCGCGGTCTGGCGAGTGCGATCGTCGAGGCCAGTGATGCGTGTGCACGCAATGCTGGCGCTAAGCTTATTAAGCTGCATGCGCAGGAATACGTGTTGCCGCTCTATGCAAAGGCGGGCTACACGCAAATTGCCCCGGTAGATTACGAAGACGAGGGCCAGCCCCATGTCTGGATGGCCAAGCGCGTAGATGGCAGATAGGGACGTTCCTTTTCTGCCGGCAGCTGGGGACACTCCTTGGCAATTGACGCATTGGAGCGCTCGGACATACAGTTTTTCGATTCCGTATGTATATATGCGCGCTATTGGGTTATAAAATCTAAGTCTGAATATAGCAGGTCTGCGATGCGGCTCGGGCAACCGGGCCGTTTTTGCGGACGGGGGTAGCGCGAAAGGACTGCACATGCGTCAATTTAAGACCGAGAGCAAAAAACTGCTCGACCTCATGATCAACTCCATCTACACCAATAAGGAAATCTTCCTGCGCGAGCTTATCTCTAACGCGAGCGACGCCGTCGACAAGCTCAACTTTAAGAGCCTGCAGGATCCGAGCGTCAAGATCAACCAGGGCGACCTGGCCATTCGCGTCTCCTTTGATAAAGACGCCCGCACCATTACCATCTCGGATAACGGCATTGGCATGACCGCCGAGGAGCTCGAGCGCAATCTGGGCACCATCGCCCATTCCGGCTCCGAGGAGTTTAAGACCGAGAACGCCGAGCAGCAGGGTTCGGATGTCGACATCATCGGCCAGTTTGGCGTGGGCTTCTACTCGGCTTTTATGGTCGCCAGCCATGTGAAGGTCGTCAGCCGCGCCTACGGCGAGGATGTCGCCCATGTGTGGGAATCCGACGGTCTTGAGGGCTACACCATCGAGGACGGTGAGCGCGCCGAGCACGGTACCGATGTCATCCTGACGCTGCGCGAGAACGAGAAGCTCGATGCCGACGGCGAGGCCGAGACCTACGATCGCTTCCTGACCGAGTGGGGTCTCAAGAGCCTGATTCAGCAGTACAGCAACTATGTGCGCTACCCGATTCAGATGATGGTGTCCAAGAGCCGCCAGAAACCCAAGCCCGAGGACGCCGGCGACGATTACAAGCCCGAGTACGAGGACTACCAGGAGCTCGAGACCGTCAATTCCATGACACCGATCTGGAAGAAGCGCAGCTCCGATGTCGAGCAGAAGGACTACGACGAGTTCTACAAGTCCACGTTCCACGACTTTGACGATCCTGCGCGCACCATCAGCTTCCATGCCGAGGGCACGCTCGAGTACGATGCCCTGCTGTTTGTGCCGGGCCGCGCGCCGTTCGATCTGTACAGCAAGGATTACGAGAAGGGTCTGGCACTCTACAGCTCCAACGTCCTGATCATGGAGAAGTGCGACGACCTGCTGCCCGACTACTACAACTTTGTCCGCGGCGTCGTGGATTCCGCCGATGTGTCGCTCAACATCTCGCGTGAGACGCTGCAGCAGAACCGTCAGCTCAAGGCCATCGCCAAGCGTGTGGAAAAGAAGATCACCGCCGACCTTGAGGATATGCGTGACAACGACCGCGAGGCCTACGAGAAGTTCTTTGAGAACTTTGGCCGCGGTCTTAAGTACGGCATCTACTCGAGCTATGGCATGAAGGCCGATGAGCTCGCCGATCTGTTGCTGTTCTGGTCTGCCAAGGAACAGAAGATGATTACCCTGGCCGAGTATGCCAAGGGCATGCCCGAGGATCAGAAGGCCATCTACTACGCCGCCGGCGACTCGCGTGAGCGCTTGGCCAAGATGCCCGTGGTAAAGGGCGTGCTCGACCGCGGCTATGACGTGCTGCTGCTGACGCAGGACGTGGATGAGTTCACCTTCCAGGCTATGCGTGAGTACGTTGCCGCCGATATGCCCAAGATCTACGAGGACGATGCCGCCCGCGAGGCTGCCGAAAAGGCCGTGGCCGATGGTGCCGAGCCCGAGGTTGAGGATCGTCACCTGGAGCTCAAGAACGTCGCAACCGGTGATCTTGACCTGGCGACCGAGGACGAGAAAAAGGAGGCCGAGGACGCCACCAAGGAGAACGAGGACCTCTTTAACGCCATGAAGGAGGCACTCGGCGACAAGGTCGAGAAGGTTGCCGTCTCTGCGCGCCTGACCGATGCTCCCGCGTGCATCACCACCGAGGGCCCGCTTTCGCTCGAGATGGAGAAGGTGCTCCAGAAGGGTCCCGAGGGCGCGCCCGACGGTATGCCCAAGAGCCAGCGCGTGCTCGAGCTCAACGCCAAGCACCCGGTCTTTTCCAAGCTCGTCGCCGCTCAGAAGGCGGGCGACGCCGACAAGATCAAGCAGTACTCCGGTTTGCTCTATGACCAGGCCCTGCTGGTCGAGGGCATCCTCCCCGAGGATCCCGTAGCCTTCGCAGCAGCTGTTTGCAACTTGATGTAGTTCGGGGATACGGCACCGTAACTAGATTAGAACGAGAGTGGATAATCTCCCACTTTTGGCTCGAATGCGGGCTTGAAGTGGGAGATTTTCCACTCTCGTTTCCTTTTGATTGATCCCTTGGGGACGGCGGTAAACGGCTGCGCGAGGGGGTGGGGGTGCTGCGGTGGTGCGTTTTGGGCCGTGCCCAAGGGAGCG
>CAMQJB010000042.1 GCA_947002045.1 uncultured Collinsella sp. | reverse complement strand
CCTTACCAATTGGGCGCGGGTCTTTTTCCCCCCCCCGGGGGGGGGGCCGGGGGGTGGGGTTCCGGCCGGCCCGCCCCACAAAAACCCCCCCCGTCCCAAATTGACTACTCAGCGACAAAGCCCCGTTCTCAAAATGATTTTTAAATCCCCGTCCCAGAAAAATCATCCCGCGCGGGCAATTGGCTCACGCGGGATGATGACGTCTTATTTATCCTGCTCCAGCAGATCGGACGGCGTGCGGTCGGGCTTGCCACCGCGGAAGATCTCGCGACCGTGCAGGCGATGTTCCAAGTCGCGCTCGGCCTTTTCCTCGTCAATCTTGGTCTGGCTTACCGCCGGGTCCTCAATCAGTGACGACACCGAGTTCACCTGCTTTTGGATGCGCTCGGCAATCGTGTCGTCCATGCTCACGATACGCATCTTCCAGTCGATGCTCGTGGCATTTGACGAGCTCTTGGTCCACACAAACGTCAGAATGGCGCTCTGATGACCTCGCGCGGGAAACATGCCAAAGAAGGAATCATGCTGGATCTTGCTGTCCTCGTCGATATAGGCGTGCACGTTATACACCACGCGGTCGATCTTATCGTTGAGCAGCGCGTTGGTCGCAAGCGCTGCAGCCTGAATCTGCCCGTTGGACAGCAGCTCGAGCTCGTTGGCAGACGACGTGTCCAACACCGTCACCTCAACCGTGCCCGTACGTTCGTCCGCCTCGTCGACGCTAAAGTCGAGCGGGAACTGCGTAAAGCCGTTACCCCACTCAAGGCCGCCCTTCAGTGCCGTGGAAACGGTATCCACCGAAACGCTCTCGGACAGGTTGGCAGTGTTCAGGCGGCGCATCACGCCGTAGCCAATCTGCATGCCCACGATCAACACCAGAATGCCGATAACTACGGCCATGGCGGTCTTCGTAATGGTATGGCTCACCTGCGAGCCCGAAGGGTCGTCCTCGGACAGCGGGTCGATCTGCTTTGTCTGGCTTGCGCGATCTTCGCTGCGAAGCTGCGCCAGCGCCGCCTTGTCGCCGCGCTTGGCCGCTGCCTCTTTTTCGCGCATGCGCTCGGTGCGCTTTTTGGCAAGCGTCGGATCCAAAACGCCGGATGCGTCGATCTCGGAGAATAACTCCGTCACTTCTTCCGGAGTCAAAGGGTTCTTCTCAGCCATATACTTCCTGTCATATCAATCAGTCGAGCTCGTGCGCACGCGCACCTTCGAACTGCATTCGATAGTAACGGGCATAGGTGCCGCCGCGGGCGAGAAGCTGCTCGTGCGTACCACGTTCCACAACGCGACCATGCTCGACGGTCGCAATCTCGTCGGCATGCTTAATGGTCGAGAGACGGTGGGCGATGATGATCGTGGTGCGGCCGCGCGCCAGGCGCTCGAGCGACTCCTGCACCGCCTCCTCGCTCTCGTTATCCAAGGCACTCGTCGCCTCGTCCAGGATCAGGATCTTGGGGTTCTTGAGAAACACGCGCGCAATGGCTACGCGCTGCTTCTGGCCGCCCGAAAGACGGCTGCCGCGCTCGCCCACGACCGTGTCGTAGCCCTGCGGCAGCGACTCAATGAAGACATCGATATTGGCGCGGCGGGCGGCCTCGGCGACCTCTTCTGCCGTGGCGCCCGGCTTGCCGTAAGCGATGTTCTCGCCAATCGTACCGTCAAACAGATAGACATCCTGCTGCACCAGGCCAATAGCATGGCGCAGACTCTGTTGCGTCACGTCGCGCACGTCCTGGCCGTCGATGCTGATGGATCCGTCGGCCACGTCGTAAAAGCGCGGCAGCAGCGAACAAGTCGTAGACTTGCCGCCGCCCGAGGGGCCAACCAGTGCGATGGTCTGGCCGGGTTTGATGGACAGATTCATATGGTCGATAACGGGACGAGCCTCTTCGCCGCCGCCCAGCTCAACATCCTCATAGCTAAAGCACACGTCGCGATACTCAACCGCACCCGCCGTAACCTGCAGGTCCGCGGCATCCGGCTTGTCCTGGATATCCGGAGCGGTCGAAAGCACCTCGTCCATGCGTTTAAAGCCGGCGATGGCCTTCTGATACGTCTCAGCCGAGTTCACAAGCGTCTCGAGCGGGGTGCAGAACAGCGAAATATAGAGTGCAAAGGTTGCCATATCGACTGCCTGCAGCTGACCCTGGGCAACGAGCCAACCACCCAGCAGCACCACGATCACGTACAGCACGCCCGAGAGCAGGCCATACGTCGCTGTGTAGACGCCCATGGCGTGATACATATTCTCCTTGGACGAAAGATAGCGGTCGTTCGAGGCGCGAAACTTAGAGCGTTCGGTCTCCTCGTTCGCAAAACTCTTGACCACGCGCATGCCTGCCAGCGAATCCTGCAGCTGAGCATTAATACCGCTGATCTTTTTGCGGTTGTCGCTAAAGACCTCGCGCATGCGCATGTTCTGCCAAAACATGATGACCGCAAACACCGCCGTCACCACGGCCATGGCAAGCGCCAGCACCGGGGCGATAGCAAAGAGAATCACAAACGAACCGACGATCTCGATGCCACAGATGATAATCCACTCGGGCACGTGGTGTGCCGCCTCGCAGATATCAAATAGGTCGTTGACCACGCGGCTCATCATGTCACCCGAGCTGTTGCGATCGAAGTACGCAAAGCTAAAGCGCTCGTACTGACCGAACAAGTCCTCGCGCATCTTGGACTCCATGCGCGCGCCCATCACGTGGCCCCAATAGCTCACAAAGTAGCGGCAGGCGCAACGGATGGCATACATCAGTACCAGGCCGACCGCGATCATACCGAGCGCCTGCATAATAGCAGCCTGACCCTGGGTAAAGAGCCCGCCGGTCAGATTGCGCAGAATGATAGGAAACGCCAGGTCAACGGCGGCAAGCACCAGGGCGCAAACAGTATCGGCAACAAAAAGCCCCATCTGGGGCTTGTAATAAGACAAAAACCTTCTAAACATGCAGTCCTCGGAGAGAAATAAATAGCGTGAGAAATCCGATTGAACCGGTCGGGTTGAAAACAAAGCATCCCAACAAACATAACACCGATGTTCTGGCAGCGTCAGCGAAAACGTCCCTAAGCGAGCAAGGTGCCTTGAAAGAGGAGCGACGCGTACTTCGGTACGCGAGCGACGATTGAAAGGCAGATTGCCGCTTAGGGGCGTTTGCAGCGTCGACTCGTTACGCGGTTTGGTAAAACCGCGTAACCTAGAGCTCGGCTCCGCCCAACCTATGCGCGATGCTATCGCAGGCCAAGGCGCCCACGACGGTCTTAGCATCTTCGATCTTGCCGTCGAGCACGGCGTCGATCAGCTCGTGCAGCGGAACGAGGTCCACGTTGACGAACTCGTCATCATCGGGGTTGGGCGCATCAAACTCGAGCTTGGTAGCCAAGTAGATGTGAATGATCTCGTCGCAAAAACCGCAGGACGTGACAATCGACGTCAAAAAGCGAATGCGACCAGCCCTAAAGCCCGTCTCCTCATGCAGCTCGCGCTTGGCGCAATCGAGCGGGTCCTCGCCTGGGTCGAGCTTGCCGGCGGGAACCTCGACCGTCACGCGGTCGATGGCGGTGCGGTACTGACGCACCAGTACGATCTTGCCGCTCTCGGTCAGTGCCACAACAGCCGCCGCACCCGGATGGCGAACGATATCGCGGGCGCTACGGCGACCGTTGGGCAGTTCAACCTCAAGACGGTGGACGTCGAGGATCTTGCCCTTCCAGGCGCACTCCTCCGAAAGAATCTTCTCGTGCAGCTCGGCATCGTGCGGGTCGTCGTCGCCCAGCACCAGCGCCGGCTCGTCAGCGACCTCGCCACCAGGCTCGCCCTCGGCGTGCCCATACATGCGGCTGTCCTCTTCGACGATCTGCGCGTCCACGAGCTCTTCGTTCTTCTCGTCCATCCGTCTCATCCCTCTCGGACTTTAGGCATCCCAGGCGTCGCGGCCACGCAGCGCGCGCAGGCCGATGTCATGACGCAGGGTCTTGCCCTCAAAATCAATCTTCTCGCAGGCCTCGTAGGCAAGGTTGCGAGCGTTCTCGAACGTGTCGCCCAGCGCGGTCACGGCAAGCACTCGGCCGCCGTTGGTCACGAGCTGACCGTCCACCACGGCGGTGCCGGCATGGTACACGGTCACGTTCTCCATGGACTCGGCGTCGGCGATGCCGGTGATGACTTTGCCCTTCTCGTAGCTGCCGGGATAGCCCGCGCTCGTCAGAACAACAGCCACGGCCCACTCGTCACGCCAATCGAGCTCAATCTGATCAAGCTCGCAGTTGGCGCAGGCGAGCATAACCTCGACCAGGTCGTTCTTGAGGCGCGGCAGCACGACCTGCGTCTCGGGGTCGCCAAAGCGGGCGTTGAACTCCAGAACCTTGGGGCCGGCGGGGGTGAGCATAAAGCCGCCGTACAGGCAGCCGCGGTAGTCGATGCCCTCGGCAGCGAGCTCGGCCACGGTCTGCTCCATGACCTCCACCATGGTGGCGTGCTCCTCGTCGGTCACGATGGGTACCGGGCTGTAAACGCCCATGCCACCGGTGTTGGGGCCAAGGTCGCCCTCGAGCGCACGCTTGTGGTCCTGCGAAGTGGCCATGGGGCGCACGGTCTTGCCGTCGGTAAAGGCCAGCAGCGAGCACTCGGGGCCAACCAGCATCTCCTCAATGACAACGGTATTGCCGGCATCACCAAAGGCTCCGCCAAAGCACTCGCGCACGGCCTCTTCGGCCTGCTCGAGCTCAGTCGCCACGATAACGCCCTTGCCTGCGGCCAGGCCGTCTGCCTTCACGACCAGCGGGGCGCCCTGCTCGCGCACGTAGGCGAGAGCTGAAGCCTCGTCGGTGAACGAGCCATAGGCGGCCGTCGGAATGCCGGCACGCTCCATGAGCTGCTTGGAGAACAGCTTGGAGCCCTCCATCTGGGCGCCCTCGACACCCGGGCCAAAGCAGGGAATACCCGCCGCGCGCACGGCGTCGGCCACGCCCGCCACGAGCGGAGCCTCGGGGCCAATTACCACGAGTCCGCATCCGTGGCTCTGGGCAAACGCCGCCACGGCCGCAGGATCGCAATCGTCGAGAACAACGTTCTCGCCGCAGCTCGCGGTGCCGCCGTTACCCGGCGCGATGTAGAGCTTGCCGGCGCGCGGTGATGCTGCGAGCTTTGCTGCCAGAGCATGCTCGCGGCCGCCGCTGCCCAACAACAGGATGTCGATGGTTTGAGTGTCCGCCTTCAAGGGTGCCTCCTCTATGGATGAACGGCCCGCTCCGCGCGAGCCCTTTGCAAGCAAATATACCCCTCGGCCGCCCGTCCGGGCTGCAAAGGGGTATATCGCAATAACCGAATAGTGCCGATTACTTCCAGAATCGGTTGATGATCTGCTCACGACCAGCGCCGACGCCAATAAACGTCACGCGGGTGTGTGCCAGATCCTCGATAAACGCCACGTAGTCCTGAGCCTCCTGCGGCAGCTCCTCAAAGCTGCGGCAACCGGTGATGTCGCACTTCCAGCCCGGGAGCTCCTCGCAGATGGGCTTGGCGTGCTCAAAACGAACCTGATGCTCGGGCACGCTCGTGTAACGCTCGCCGTCGACGTCGTAGGCAACGCACACCTTAATGGTATCGAAGGCCGAAAGCACGTCAAGCTTGGTCATGGCGATATCGGTGAGGCCGTTAACACGCGAGGCGTAGTTGGCGATGGGGCCATCGAACCAACCGCAGCGACGGCGACGGCCGGTGGTCACGCCGTACTCATAGCCTTCCTCGGTCAGCGTATGGCCGGCCTCGGACTCATAGGAAAGCTCGGTGGGCATGGGGCCCGAACCGACGCGGGTGATATAGGCCTTCATGACGCCCAGCACGCGGTCGACATTCTTCATACCGACGCCGGAGCCGGTGATGGCGCCGCCGGCGGTGCAGTTGGAAGACGTCACGTACGGATAGGTGCCGTGGTCAATGTCGAGCAGCGTTGCCTGAGCGCCCTCGAACAGCAGGTCCTTGCCCTCGTCGATCATGTTGTTGAGCAGCAGGCTCGTCTCGGTGATGTAGGGGCGCAGGCGCTCGGCCATGGGCAGGTACTCGTCGCAGATCTGGTCCACGGTGTAGGTGGGCAGGTGGTAGATGAGCTCCAGCTCGGGATTCACGCGGGCAAGAGCGGTCTCCAGCTTGTCGCGGAACAGCGCCTCGTCCAGCATGTCCTGCATGCGCAGGCCGATGCGGGCCATCTTGTCCTGGTAGCACGGACCGATGCCGCGCTTGGTGGTACCAATGTTCTTCTTGCCGAGCTTCTGCTCAAAAGCACCGTCCAGATCGATGTGGTACGGCATGATGATGTGCGCGTTGCCACTGATCTTGAGGTTCTTGGTGGTGATACCGTCGGCCTCGAACATGTCGATCTCCTCAAGGACAACCTTGGGGTTGACGACGCAGCCGTTACCGATCACCGACATATGGTCGGAATACATGATGCCGGAGGGCACCTGGTGCAGGCCGTACTTCTTGCCGTTGACGACGATGGTGTGGCCGGCGTTGTTACCGCCCGAATAGCGCACGACGGCATCGAAGTCGCCGGCGACCAGGTCGCAGATCTTACCCTTGCCCTCATCGCCCCACTGGGCACCGACCAAAACGGTTGACGGCATGTTTACTCCTTACATTCATGGACTGTCTACGCGCCACGCTGGCACGCAGAAGCACAAAACATTCCCAGTATACCCGTGCAACGGGCGCCTGTCCTACTCCTCGGTATGCGCCCCATCAAGCTCATAGAACTTGGTGGATGCCGGCAGGAACATCAGGTCGACGTCACCGATCGGGCCCGAACGGTTCTTGGCCACGACGATACGCGTAACGCCCTCGTCGGGTCGATCGTCACGCGAGGCCTCGGCCTCATCAGCGGAGCGATCCAAGAACATAACGATGTCGGCGTCCTGCTCGATGGAGCCCGATTCACGCAGGTCGGACAGCTGCGGGCGCTTGCCGGTACGGGACTCAACCTGACGCGACAGCTGCGACAGCGCGATCAACGGAATCTTGAGCTCCTTGGCCATGATCTTTAAACCACGCGACATCTCAGAGACCTCGACGGTACGGCTCTCGGAGCGACGTCCCGGCGGAGGACTCACCAGCTGCAGGTAATCCAGGATGATGATGGCCTTCTCCTTGTTGTGGAGCATGCGGCGGCTCTTGGCGCGAATCTCGGTCACCGTGGTACCGGGCGTATCGTCAATCAGAATGTCGAGCTTAGACAAGGTCTGCGTGGCCTCGTTGATATTGGCCCACTGCTCGGGGCTAATGCGGCCCGTACGGAAGTCGCTGATCGAGATCATGGCGTAGGCGCAAATCAGGCGCTGGGCAATTTCCTTGCCCGACATCTCCAGCGAAAAGAAGCCGACGGTATAGCCCGCAGCGGCGGCATTCAGCGCCAGGTTCAGAGCGAACGACGTCTTACCCACGGCAGGGCGGGCGCCGATAATGATGAGCTGGCCCTCGCGGAAACCCATGAGCATGCGGTCGAGCGACGGGAAGCCAGTGGGCACGCCCGCGGCCTGTCCACCGGCCTTACACACTTCCTCGGCCTCGTTATAGGCCTCGACCATAAACTCGGTCAGTGTCTTATAGCTCGACTTAACCTCACGCGCCGTGACCTTAAGCAGCTTGCTCTCGGCCAGCTCCACGACCTCTTTGGTGTCGGTAGGGGCGTTATAGGCCAACGCGTTGATCTCGTTGGTGGCACCGATCAGCTCGCGCAGCATCGAGTCGCGACGGACGATGGCGGCATGGTGCTGCCAGTTCACGAGCGACAGGGTCTGACCCATCAGCTCCAAAATGTAGGCCTCGCCGCCCACGGCATCAAGCTTGTTGATGCTGCGCAGGTAATCGATCAGCGAGATAGAGTCGATGGGAATGCGGCTGTTGTACATATCGACCATCGCGGTGTAGATGGTCTTATGAATGGGCCGGTAGAAGTCATCGGGCTGCAGCTCGACCTGGGCTTCCTCGACCACCTCGGGCGACAGCAGCATGGCGGCCAGTACATTGGCCTCTGCATCTTGGTTTTGAGGGAGACCCAACTTGGAGCCACGGTCCTCGACCGTCAGCCCCGTCTCCCTATCGTCGTATGCCATGAGCATCCTCATTCATATCGCTTGCGAGCATCCATAGTATCAGCCACAACCCCAAAACGGGCCGCGCCCCGGCAATCATCACCGAACGAAACGGATGAACGGTCCCGCATTTGGGACTTCACCACAACGCATGCCATGGCGCTCGCTAAGCGTAGAAAACAAAAGGGCGCCCTGGTCTCCCAGAGCGCCCTTCTTAGAACAAGATTGTTGCGTTGCAGCAAATGCTACTCGGCAGCAGCCTCAGTCTCGACCTCGGCGGTCTCGGCCTCGGCGACCTCAGCGGCCTCCTCGACCTCAGCCTCGGCAGCGAGCTCCTCGGCGGTAACGCCAACGAGAACGACAACCTCGGCCTTGATCTCGCGGTACAGCGAGATGGCAACGGTGTGGGCACCAGCAACCTTGATGGGCTTACCGAGCTCGACGCGCTTGCGGTCGATGTCCATACCGAGCTGAGCCTTGATGGCGTCAGCGATCATAGCGGCGGTAACGGAGCCAAAGAGGATGCCCTCGTCGCCGACCTTGACGTCAACGGTGACCGTCTTGCCCTCGAAGGCAGCCTTGGTCTCGTTGGCGGTAGCCAGACGGACGGCCTCGCGCTTGGCGATGTTGTTGCGACGCTCGTCAAGCTGCTTGAGGTTGCCCTTGGTGGCGGCAACAGCGAGCTTCTTGGGGAACAGGAAGTTCTCAGCGTAACCCTGAGCGACCTCTACGACGTCACCCTCGCCGCCCTTGCCCTTGATCTCATCGAGAAGAATAACCTTCATGATGTGTCTCCCTTCTTAGCCGCGGTCGCGGTTGCCACGAGAGGAAACCACGGGGACGGTGTACGGCAGGAGAGCCATCTCGCGGGCGCGCTTGATGGCGTTGGCGATGTCATGCTGATGCTGCGTGCAAGCGCCAGTGACGCGACGGGGCTTGATCTTGCCACGGTCGGTCATGTACTTACGGAGAAGCTGAGTGTCCTTATAGTCGATGAACTCAGTGTTCTCCTTGCAGAACTGGCAGTACTTACGACGCGGCTGACGTGCAGAAAAATCATTAGCCATGTCAAAATACCTTTCGTTTGGCAACTTCGGCGAACCAAAGCCGCCTCTCACTCAAAAATAGGTGAACAGCCCTTAAAACGGGATGTCCTCATCGTAGACGTCGACCGCGGGCGGCGTAGCCACCGGTGCGGCAGGACGTGCTGCGGGCGCGGGGGCTGCGGGGGCGTAACCGCCCTGATCGTAGCCACCCTGGCCACCACGGGAGCTCATAAACTCGATCTCATCGACGATGACCTCAAGCTTGCTCCGGCGCTGGCCGTCGCGCTCCCAAGAGCTGTAGCGCAGCTTGCCCTCGATCGCGACCTTGTTTCCCTTTGCCAGGAAACGGCTCACGGCCTCGGCGCGCGTGCCGAACATAGTGCAGTCGACAAAGTTGGGATAGTCCTCCCACTCGCCAGTCTGCGGGTTGCGGCGACGATCGTTCACGGCGACGCCAAAGGACAGAACCTGGGTTCCGCCAGCGGTGGCGCGCAGCTCGGGATCACGCGTGAGGTTACCGGTGATGTTCACTCGATTGATGCTCATAACTCACTACTTCCTCTTGGGGCACAAGCCCGGTCCAAAACGACAGTCTTACTCCTGGTCGTCGCGACGGACGATCATGTGGCGGACCACAGCGTCGGTGATGCGCAGGACGCGATCAAGCTCGGCGATCTGGGTAGGATCTGCGTGGAAGTTGATGAGGGTGTAGTCACCATCGGTGAGGTCGTTGATCTCGTAGGCGAGCTTGCGCTTGCCCCACTCGTCAACGGAGTCGACCTTGCCAGCGCCCTCAGCGATCGTGGTATCGATACGCTTCATAACAGCGAGACGAGTCTCGGGGTCGAGCGACGGGTCAACAAAGAACAGCAGTTCATAAGCCTTCATATTGTCACCTCCTCTGGGCAAATGTGGCTTCAGGTCGTGAAGGTGCGCCTGAAGCAGGAAAAGACTTGGTAATAATATCTTTCAACCTCCCAGGCCGCAAGAATATGCAGCTACAACCTCATGACCTCCACATATGTCCATACTTACACGGCACTTCATGCGTCTTCCAACCAAATGCTGACCAAATGCTTGACGGATCTGTGGACAAGATACGGTGCTGCGGGGACAAGGCAAATCAACCCGCAGGTCAGCAATTGCAAGGCTGTGGTCGCGAAATGCATACCAGTGGTTCGCAACACCGTTCAAAGATTTTTAAAATTGCTGCCACGTCGTTTATAAATACTCATTTTGAACAATTTGCTGTATGCAGCCATGCTGGTCAGAGCCCGTTTTTGGCCTCCTAGATCCCGTCACGAAGCCAAGCGTTTCAAAAAATGCCAACTTTTCTGTTTGCACTTTGCGATTCCTCGTGTATACTGACTTTCGCATTTAACGGAGAGTTGTCCGAGTGGCCGAAGGAGCACGATTGGAAATCGTGTAGGCGTCAAAAGCGTCTCCAGGGTTCAAATCCCTGACTCTCCGCCAGTTAATTCCAAAGCAGGCCTTCGAGCCTGCTTTGTTTTTACCCCACGCGGAGGGGTGGCAGAGTGGTTGAATGCGGCGGTCTCGAAAACCGTTTGGCCTGTATAAGGTCACGAGGGTTCGAATCCCTCCTCCTCCGCCATTTTGGTTGAGAAAGCTCCCGGGAATGGGGGCTTTTTTGTTTTGAGTCCCTTACAAATAAATACGGCGGAGGAGGAGGGATTCGAACCCGCCAGGGCGCAGAGCGTAAAGAAAACGCGCCGGTGGCGCGTTTTTAGCGCAGCGCGGTCGGCGCAAGCCGACCGGATAAATTTTGAGCTCCGATCAAAATATAGACATCCCTCCTATTCAGCCACGCCCTCATCGCGTTCAGCATCAACCCAGATCCCCAAACATGTACACCACCCTCCAAAAACGATATTTTTCGATATCTTTGGAGGCTGATGCACATACTTGAAACCTATGACCGTACCCAGTCCCGACCGTTTGCCGAGCAATAGGGTCGCAATAGGCGCCGAACATGTACTATGTACGGGCATTGTCCAAACCCGCAACTCAAAGGACCCCATCTTGCCCGTCGTCGTCGCCATAACCGTTACCTCACATGCCTCGGATGCCATGGTCGCTATCCCATTTTGGCTCGAGATGTTCGCCGTTGTCGCTGCATCGATCTCGGGTGTGCTGGTTGCGCGCGAACACAAGCTCGACCTGGTGGGCGCGGTCGCACTCGCGGTAGTCTGCGGTCTGGGCGGCGGTCTTTTGCGCGACATGACACTCCAGGTCGGCAACGTCTACATCCTCAACCAGCCAATGGCGCTGCCGCTCTCCATCGCCACGGCGGCCATCATTTACATCTTCCCGGCAATCGTCGATAAGCCCGACAAACTCATCCCCCTGCTCGACATCATCTCGGTCGGCATCTATGCGGCAACCGGCGCAGACAAGGCACTGGTCTACGGATTTGCACCCGTCGTTTGCATCATGATGGGCTTTTTCACCGCGGTGGGCGGCGGCATGCTGCGCGACGGCTTTATGGGCGTGGTTCCGGGCATTTTCCAACGCACCAACTTTTATGCCATCGCGGCCATCGCCGGATCGACAAGCTATGTGTGTCTCGTTATGAGCGGCATCGTGAGCAATGTCGCCGCGCTGGTCGTATGCGTTATCGTGACCATGGGTCTGCGCTGGCTCTCGCTGCGCTTTGACATCAAAAGCCCCACCGAAGAAGACATCGCGCACTTTTTACATCGCAAAAAGTAGATAGCACGGCACGACCTTTCGAAATGCAACCGAGAGGTTCTTTTAGAGCGCTCGCACGTTGGGTACCCTGTTAGATATATGCCGAGTATCTAACGAAGGATTCACTATGCCTTGCAACCTAGAACCGTCGACCAAGCGCCACAAAGCGCAGGCCCGCATCGCCCTCCTATTCGTACTGATTGCGCTTGCGCTGACCGTACTTCCCACGGCGTCGTTCGCCGGCACAGACACCGCGGGCAACGTACTCGCAACCGAAGCTGACTCAAATCCGTCTAGCGCCGAGGGCGACGTGTACTGGGCTGGCCAAAGTCTTAACCTGGACGATGCCTCCATCGGCCGCGATATTATCGCGGCAGGCGACAGCCTATCGATTCGCGACTGCACCGTAGGCGGAGCCGTTCGCCTGGCGGCACGCACCATCGATATCTCCAAAACCGCAATCGATGGCAGCGTGACGGTAGCCGGTCAGCACGTCGTGCTCAACACCGGTAGCACCGCCAGCTGTTTTTACGCGATGGGCGATACTGTTGCCCTGCGAGGCTCCACCAAGTCGGCAGCACTTGCAGGCGATACGGTGACCATCGACGGCACCGTCGAGGGCGATGTCGAGGTTTGGGCCGATAAGCTCGTCTTGGGCAAAAACGCCCGCATCACCGGCACCGTGAGCGCGCATGTTTCCGAGGACCCCGAGCGGGCCGAGGGCGCTCAGGTCGGAGCCCTCAAGATCGACCGTACCGAGAACGAGAACACCTCAACGATTAACGACACCATCGGCGGCATCGTCGCCGCGGCGCTTTCCACCTGCTTTGTCGCGATCCTCCTCGAGCTCGTCTTTCCGCGCGCGACCGCCAGCGCCGCCGGCATGCTTCGTCAACGACCTACCCCTCTGTGGGTGAGCGGTCTTTTGGGCACGGTGGCCGCCGTTCCCGCCGTCCTGTTACTCATCATCTCGATTGCAGGTCTGTCACTCGCCGGAGCTCTCATGTGCGCCGTGATCGGTATCGCTCTGGTCTCGGCGGCGTTTACGGGCACCGCGATCGCACGCATGATCGGACACAGCCAGAACCGCTACGCCATGGCCGCCGTGGGCGGTATCGCCGCGGGCGCACTCACGGCACTTCCCCTTATGGGCAGCTTTGTCAGCGGCGTAGCCTTCGTCTTTGCGCTCGGCTACGTCATCCAGATCATCTGGCGCAACGCCCGCCTCAAGCCGCAGCAGGCCGCCAATACTCCGGGCCTTCCCTCCGCCTAACCGCCAACCACCACAAAGGGGCCAGGCACCTTCGTGGTGGTGCAGACCAGCTCAATCCCTGTACACCAAAAAGGGCACCGACCGCGATGGTCGGCGCCCTTTCTTGTTAGTCGCTATAAAGCTCAGCGCTTATTTGTTGACCTGACCGGCGCGGACGGCGGCCTTCTTGCGGTCGGTGGCATTGAGCAGACGCTTGCGCAGGCGGATGTTCTTGGGAGTGATCTCCACCAGCTCATCGTCGGCGATGTACTCCAGCGCCTCCTCCAGCGAGAAGGTGCGGGGCGGCACCAGCTGGACGGAAATATCGGAGGTCGAGGAACGCTGGTTGCCCAGGTTCTTGGTACGGGCGATATTGACGACCATGTCGCCGGCCTTGCTGCGCTCGCCCACGATCATGCCCTCGTAGCACTCAGTGCCCGGCTCAACGAACAGCTGACCGCGCTCCTGCAGCGTACCCAGAGCGTAGGCAACGGCCTTCTCGGTGGTCATGGAGATCATGGCGCCGTTCTGGCGGTTGCCGATCTCGCCGGCATAGGGGCCGTACTCCAGGAAGGTGTGGTAGAACACGCCCTCGCCGTGAGTGACGTTCATGATGCGGTTCTTAAGACCCATGATGCCGCGGGTCGGGATCTTAAACTCGAGGTGCGTCACGATACCCGAGGTATCCATGCTCGTCATGATGCCGCCGGAGGTGCCGAAGACCTCAACGACCTTGCCCGAGTACTCGTCCGGGCACTCGACGACGGCCTGCTCGACGGGCTCCATCTTATTGCCGTTCTCGTCCTTCTTAAACAGAACGCGGGGACGGCCGACCTGGAACTCAAAGCCCTCGCGACGCATGGACTCCATCAGGACGGACAGGTGCAGAATGCCGCGGCCAGAGACCTCGACGCCGCTCTTGTCCTCGAGCTCCTCGATCTTCATGGTCACGTTGTTCTCGGCCTCGTTGAACAGGCGCTCCTTGAGCTGACGGGCACCCACGATGTCGCCGTCGCGGCCGACGAGCGGGGAGGTCGAAGCCTCAAAGACGATGGACAGGGTCGGCGGGTCGATCTCGATGGGCTCGAGCTCGACGGGGTTCTCGGGATCGGTGTAGACATCGCCGATGTCGGTGCGGTCGATGCCCACGACAGCGGCGATGTCACCGGCGCCGACTTCCTGGCACTCGGTGCGGCCCAGGTAGTCGAAGGTAAAGAGCTGCTTGACGGTAGCGGTGGCGCTGGAGCCGTCGTTCTTGACGACCAGGATCTGATCGCCCTGGTGGATGGTACCGGAGTACACGCGACCGATGCCGATACGGCCGACGAAGTTGGAGTGGTCGATGGTCACGCACTGCATGGCCAGCGGGGCGTTCTCGTCAACCTCGGGCGCGGGCATGTCATCGATGATCATATCGAGCAGCGGATACATGTCCATGTTGCCGTCGTTGGGGTCAAGGCGGGCAAAGCCATTCATGGCGCTGGCGTAGACCACGTGCTCCATGGCGAACTCAAGCTGGTCGTCGGTGGCGCCCAGGTCAGCCATCAGGTCCAGGCAGTCGTTGTAGGCCTTCTCGGGGTTGGCGCCCGGGCGATCAATCTTGTTGATGACGATCATGATCTTGAGACCGGTGTCGATAGCGTGACGCAGCACGAAGCGGGTCTGGGGCATGGGGCCCTCAAAGGCGTCGACCAGCAGCAGGGCGCCGTCGGCCATGCGCAGCACGCGCTCGACCTCGCCGCCAAAGTCGGCGTGACCCGGGGTGTCGATGACGTTGATCTTGACGTCCTTGTACTCGATAGAGATGTTCTTGGCGAGAATCGTGATGCCGCGCTCGCGCTCCTGGTCGTTAGAGTCCAGGACGCGGTCCTCGACCTGCTGGTTGGCACGGAAGGCGTCCGTGGCACGCAGGAGCTTATCAACCATCGTCGTCTTGCCGTGGTCGACGTGGGCGATGATGGCGATGTTCCTCAGATTGTCTACGCGCATGTAGTTCCCCTATCTTCTATCCATATACAAACGGCACGCGTATGCGACCCACCCAGCAATGCAACGCTCGGCGGGAATATTGAGCCTTTTACCGAAAACTCGTTTATTTTAGCGATTTTAGATGAGAGGGGTTTCCTCACCTGCAGGTTCAGGGTCGCTCCACATAAAACCATCGCCGGCGCCCATGCCCTCATACAGCACATATGCCGAAAAGCCGCTCTCGAGCGTCGTCTCAAAGAAGCTCACGAGTAGAGCGTCATGGTAGCCGCCGTCAATCTCGACGCAGCCGGTATAGCCGATGGCATAGCGAGCGATGCGGCCCAGCCCCTCGTCCTTAAGACCCATCTTGTGCTCGGAGATAAAGTTGGTGGCGGCCTCGAGGCACGCCTCCTCGCCATCCTCGTCGAGCGCGGCCAGATAGCGGTTGGAAGCAGCGTCCTCGATCGCCACAGCTACGCCCGGATTCTCGCCGGCGGCAAGGTCGTCCAAGAACGCGCCAATCAGGTCACACACCATGGCGTCGAGCTCGGCGGAGACGTTACCGGCGTCCTGCATATCCTGTGCCATCTCTAGACCTTCCCATCGAATCCGGCGTCGTTACAGTTCTCGTGCCTCGGCAGCGATCTTGGCGGCAGCGTCGCGGGCGCGCACCATATCCATCGCGCGCTTGTCGAGTACCTTGATCTGGTTGGTCAGCATGACTGCATCGACCACACCCCAGATTACCAAGCCTGTTGAAATCGAAAACCCAAGCGCACCAACTGTACCACGAAGACGAGAACAGATTACTGCGACAAGGGCGGAGATGATAACCATCTTGATATAGGAGCCGCGGCGTTCGCGAAGCGTGCGGGCCTGCGTCACATAGGCGATGCGAGCTGCCTCGGATGCCTCCGAGCGCATTTGGGCTTCACGCGAGATGGCGGCCGCTTCAGCCGATACGCGGGTACCCATCAGCGACCTCTCCGCTCGCGTGCCAGACATTTAGAAATCATCGGGGGAGAGCGTATGGACGAACTCGTCGAACTTCTCGAACTCCTGCTCGTCGTCGACTTCCTCGGCGTGCGGTGAGACGGTACCCAGGCGATTCATGATGTCGTCCTCCACAAACATGGGGGCATTACTGCGCACGGCAAGGGCAATGGCGTCACTGGGGCGGGCGTCAATCTTGCGCTCGTCACCATCGACCAGCACGACAATCGTCGCATAGAACACCGGCGGCTCGGCACGAACGATCTCGATGCGCTCGAGCTTGGCGCCCAGGGCATCGACGGTGTCAAGCAGCAGGTCATGCGTTATCGGGCGCTCGGCGCGACCGCTATCGATACCACGGCTAATGGCCGCAGCCTCAAACGAGCCGGTCTGAATGGAAAGCGAACGCAGGGGCGCCGTCGAATCCGACTTGCCGCAGCGCTCACGAAGCACGATAAGCGATGGCACGGGACCGGCGGCCATGACGATGGTCTCTATGTCGACACGAACCATGGAACACCTCCGGTACGTAGCGGTTAACACACGGCAGGGTCGCCGCATTGAATAGCTATACTACCCAATCTTTCGCCCAGCACACAAAATCAAAGTAGTTAATTTGGGACGGGGCTATTTTGACTACTTTTAGTTGGATAAGAAAAAAGCCCCGAGGCAATGCCCCAGGGCTCTTAACGTTTTGATGGTGGACCTGACAAGATTCGAACTTGTGACCTCCCGGTTATCAGCCGGACGCTCTAACCAACTGAGCTACAGGTCCATCATGGTGGAGGTTAGGGGGATCGAACCCCTGACCTCAGGCTTGCAAAGCCCGCGCTCTCCCAGCTGAGCTAAACCCCCACGGAGAAAGTAATAAACACCCCAGCGGCGACTCGGCTCTCGCTGGGGTGTTTATTGCGAAAGAAAGTGGTGGACCTGACAA
Organism: uncultured Collinsella sp.; assembly: GCA_947002045.1. Taxonomy (GTDB): domain Bacteria; phylum Actinomycetota; class Coriobacteriia; order Coriobacteriales; family Coriobacteriaceae; genus Collinsella. The sequence continues at coordinate 40 of CAMQJB010000042.1, read as the reverse complement.
GATTCGAACTTGTGACCTCCCGGTTATCAGCCGGACGCTC
>CAMQJB010000041.1 GCA_947002045.1 uncultured Collinsella sp. | reverse complement strand
CAAGGGTTATACCCTAAGAGCAAACCACCCCTTTTAGGGGTGGTTTTGATTTCTCGTTGCGTTGTCACAAATGCGACCCGCTCGCTGACTTATGCTCAACCTATGGCGTCATCTCGCCCCAAAAGGGCCTCCCTCGCTCTGGCGGGTTTTCGCTGTCGGTAGCAAAATATCGGCGTTGCCTTGATCCAAACCTACCAAAAGGGGGACAAGTTTATTTTGGTCGGTTTTATCTGGGCAAACGTGGTCGTCTATCGCAATGTAGTCATTGGGGATGTTCTTGTTGGACTAGTCGTTTAAGAACGTCCCCAACGACTGCATAGCATGAGAGTGGAAATCTACGCTCGTTCGTTTTTGCCTACATTTGGAGGAAGAGCTCGTGGAGGCGGGCGTCGTCGTCGAGCTCGGGGTGGAAGGTGACGCCGAGCTGGTTGTCTTGACGGGCGGCGACGATGCGGCCATCGACTTCGGACAGGGCCTTGGCATTGCCGTGCACCTTGACGATGCGGGGTGCACGGATAAACGTCAGCGGCACTTCACCGTCGATACCGTCTACCCGCCCCTTGGTGCGAAAGCTGCCGAGCTGTCTGCCATAGGCATTACGCTCAACGAGCACATCCATGGTTGCCAGGCGCGGCGTCCCCTTATCGTCGTGGGCGGCAAGGTCGCGCGCCAGCAGAATCAAGCCGGCGCAAGTCCCCAATACAGGCATGCCTTCAACAATGCGGATGCGAAGCCCCTCGAGCATACCGAGTTCGGCAAGTAGCTTGCCCTGAACGGTGGACTCGCCGCCGGGGAGGACCAGGCGGTCAAAGTTCTGCTGCAAATCGGCCGCCTGCCTCAGCTCAATACAGTGCGCGCCCAGCTCAGATAGTCTTGCCTCGTGCTCGGCAAAAGCGCCTTGGACCGCCAGCACGGCGACCGTTTGGTCTGCATAATCGCTCATGTGCGATCCTTTCTGCTGGACTAGCGCCCGCGCTCCTCCATGATGATCTCGATCTCGTCGGCGTTGATGCCCACCATGGCCTCGCCCAGGTCCTCCGAAAGCCCGGCGATGAGTTTGGCATCGGTGAAGTTTGCCACGGCCTTGACGATGGCGGCGGCGCGCTTAGCGGGGTCGCCGCTCTTAAAGATACCCGAGCCGACAAAGACGCCCTCGGCACCCAGCTGCATCATCAACGCGGCGTCGGCGGGGGTCGCTACGCCGCCGGCGGCAAAGTTCACGACGGGAAGCTTGCCCGTGGCATGGACCTCGCGGACCAGTTCGACCGGAACCTGCAGCTGTTTGGCTGCCTCAAAGAGCTCATCATCGCGCAGAGCGACAACGTCACGGATCTGCTTTTGGATCTTGCGCATGTGGCGCACGGCTTGGACGACGTCGCCCGTGCCCGGCTCGCCCTTGGTGCGAATCATCGTGGCGCCCTCGGCAACACGGCGCAACGCCTCGCCCAGATCGCGGGCGCCGCAGACAAACGGCACGTCAAACTGGGTCTTGTCGATGTGATAAACGTCATCGGCGGGGGAGAGAACCTCGGACTCGTCGATGTAATCGATCTCGATGGCCTGCAGGATCTGCGCCTCGACAATGTGACCGATGCGGCACTTGGCCATGACGGGGATGGAGACGGCCTCTTGGATGCCCTTGATCATCTTGGGATCGCTCATACGCGAGACGCCGCCTGCGGCACGGATGTCGGCCGGGATGCGCTCGAGAGCCATGACGGCGCAGGCGCCTGCCTCCTCGGCGATGCGTGCCTGCTCGGGAGTGGTGACGTCCATGATGACGCCGCCCTTGAGCATCTGCGCGAGCTCGCGGTTGAGTTTGACGCGATCGGCCTTGCTGGTCTGTTCTACCATGGTTGCTCCCTTGGTTGGCATGTGCATTGCTTGACGGAACATCCTATCGGGGAGCTGGGTATGGCGAAATACTCAGTTTTCGAGATAATTACAAGGTCAGACTAATACCAGATTGAACAGCGCGATAAGGTCAGGTGGCAAACACATGCTTGACTACAATTTGGAAAAACGCGGCGAAGCATCGCTCTATGAGTATGTTTACCAGCAAATTCGAGATGATATCGTAGCTGGACGCATTGCGGCGGGGGAACATCTTCCGTCTAAGCGCGCCTTTGCCAGTCATCTGGGAATCAGTGTCATTACCATCGAGAATGCATATAACCAGTTACTTGCCGAGGGCTATATTTGCTCAATGCCGCGTCGGGGCTACTACGCTTGCGAGCTTCCGGATGCACCGGTTTTGCCTTCGGCTGCGGAGGGCATCGACCGAGATGCCGTCTCCGCGGGCCCCAGCGCACATGATATCAACGGACAGGTCGAGCGATTTGATGCGCTTTCTCCTTCCGCTTTGGAGGCGGCGTGGCTTTGGCAAAGCGCGCTGCGGGCGACGCTGGCATCCGAAGACGAACGCGAAATCTTTTCGACTGCGCCGGCACAGGGCACCGCTCGGCTACGACGCGCAATTGCTCACCACCTGCGCGGGACAAGGGGTATGAATGTCGACCCCGACAACATCGTTATCGGTGCGGGCGCCCAGCTGCTCGATACCATGTTGGTTCAGTTGCTTGGAGCCGACAAGGTGTATGCCGTTGAGGATCCGGGCTATTTGCGCCTGACGCGCATCTATCAGGCCATGGGCTGCAAAGTTCGACATATCCCGTTGGATGATGAGGGCGTGGTCTTGAGCACTCTGCAGAAAAGCGGGACCGATGTCCTTCATCTGATGCCGTCCCATCAGTATCCGACCGGCCTTGTGACGAGCATTGCGCGTCGCTACGCGCTGCTCAGCTGGGCCGCCGAGCGACCGGGTCGGTATCTCATCGAAGATGACTTTGATTGTGAGTTTCGCCTTGCCGGCAAACCGATTCCCGCGCTCGCGTCGATCGATGCCGCCCAGTCGGTTATCTACACCAACACGTTTTCGAAGAGCCTGTCATCGGCGTTGCGTCTAGCGTACATGGTGCTGCCCGACGAGCTAATGGAGCGGTTTAGGCGCAACCTTGGTTTTTACGCCTCGTCGGTGAGTTCTGTTGACCAGGTCGCTTTGGCTCGTTTGCTGGAATCGGGTGATTACGAGCGACATGTGAACCGCGTGCGCGTTCGTGCTCGCGAGGCGCGTGATGGCCTGGCGGCGCTTGTGCGGAAAGCGTTTCCGGCAGGGGAGGTTTCGATCGAGCATGCGGACGCGGGCCTTTACTGCACCGTTGCCCTGTCCGAGGACGGAGCGGGGAAGAGTTTCGCGAAGGCTCTTGCTGACGCTCGTATTTCCTATGTCAACATCGCCGATTGCCTGTGGACGGGTGATCGGGCATCGACTAAGAACGCTCCATCTCGCGTCCTCATACAATACGACGACCTGAGCCCTCAGTCGCTCATCGCTCTTCAAGAGCAGCTGCAATAAGCCCACGAAAAAGGCCCGAACCATGCGGTCCGGGCCTCATCGAGCTAGAGGTTATGTCTCAGGCGGTTGGCTTAGCCAAAGTAGCGCTTGAGCAGGCCGGCGAAAGCCTTGCCGTGGCGGGCCTCGTCGCGAGCCATCTCGTGCACGGTGTCATGGATGGCATCGAGGCCAGCGGCCTTGGCGCGCTTAGCAAGATCGGTCTTGCCGGCGGTGGCGCCGTTCTCGGCCTCAACGCGCATCTCGAGGTTCTTCTTGGTGGAGTCGGTCACGACCTCGCCCAGGAGCTCAGCGAACTTGGCGGCATGCTCCGCCTCCTCGTGGGCAGCCTTCTCCCAGTACAGGCCGATCTCGGGATAGCCCTCGCGATGAGCGACACGAGCCATGGCCAGGTACATACCGACCTCAGAGCACTCGCCCTCAAAGTTAGCGCGCAGGTCGGCAACGATGTCCTCGGAGACGCCCTCCATCTTGGCGACGCCCACGACGTGCTCGGCAGCCCACTCGAGCTGGCCCTCCTCCTGCTTCAGGAAACGAGAACCGGGAACGCCGCACTGGGGGCACTTAAAATCCTCGGGCAGCTGGTCACCGTCGAACTCTTCCACATAACCGCAAACGGGGCAAACAAACTTCATGATTCGATCCTTTCGATCGATGGCGATTGCGCGCTCGTCCGGTCCCGTAAGGGCCCTCTCCGGACGTGCGTCTTGACGAGTTCTATTATCCATAAATGCGACCAAATGTGAAGCCTATTAGGAATGATTTTTAATAAAACAATTTTGAGATATGAAGATGTTGATTGATTAACGATTGGCGGGCCGTCTGCGATCTCCGCTGAGTACAATCGGTCGAGCAAATGTTGACCTATCAACAAATAAGGGAGTTTCCTTTATGCATCTAGCCAGTCGTGCCTGGTGCCGAACATATCAGACGGTTTTTCGCATTGCATTGCCGATCCTGCCCTATACCGAGCCGCGCATTTTGGAGCATGCCGAGGATGTGCCCGCGGTGCTTCAAAAGCGCTCGATCCAGAAGGTCCTTATCGTGACAGACCCTGGTATTGCACGTTTGGGGCTCACGGCATCACTCGAGCGTGCGCTTACGGCTCAGGGGATTGGCGTTACGGTCTATGCCGAAACGCGTATGAACCCCACGGTCTCAAACGTGGAGGAAGCGGCGTCCCTGTATCGAGAGAGCGCCTGCCAGGCCATTATCGGCTTTGGCGGTGGCTCGGCCATGGACTGTGCCAAGGGCGTGGGAGCACGCATCGCGCAGCCAAACAAGCCCATCAACAAGATGCGCGGGCTGCTGCGGATTCATCGTCGCCTGCCGCTGCTCATCGCCGTTCCCACCACGGCAGGCACGGGAAGCGAGGTTACGCTTGCGGCGGTAATTACCGATGATGAGACGCACTACAAGTACCCCATTAACGACTTTGTGCTTATCCCGCGCCTTGCGGTGCACGACCCCGAGTTTACGCGCGGCCTGCCCGCCTCCATTACGGGGCAGACGGGCATGGACGCCCTGACGCATGCTGTCGAGGCCTTTATCGGGCGAAGCACCACGCCCTATACGCGCAAGATGGCGCGACAGGCGGTTCAGCTCATCCACGACAATTTGCTCGAGGCCTATGAGCATGGCGACAACATGCGTGCACGTCGCAATATGCTTTCGGCGGCGTATAAGGCGGGTGTTGCGTTTACCCGCTCCTATGTCGGATATGTGCATGCCATCGCGCACAGTCTGGGCGGCCGATACGGAATTCCGCACGGTTTGGCCAACGCGATCATCCTGCCGCACATGCTTCGCGCTTATGGTGACGCCGCCGCCCCCAAGCTTGCCGACCTCGCTCGCATGGCGGGCATTGCGCCGGCTACCGCACAGGATAGTCTTGCGGCCGAGGCCTTTATCGATTGGGTCGACCGCATGAACGGGGCCCTGGGAATCCCCAAATATGTCTCAGGTATTCGCCGCTCCGACATTCCTGAGATGGCGGCGCATGCCGATGCCGAGGCCAATCCCCTGTACCCCGTTCCGCTTTTGATGGACCGCTTGGAGCTCGAGCATATGTACGAAGTCGTTGCAGGTGGTATGTTTGAGGGCGAGAACTAGGAGGGTCCATGAACACCGGGGAAATTGCGCGCATCGTCGGCGATCAGCGCACCTACTTTAAGACGCACGCTACGTTTGATGTCGATGCTCGACGTCGCGCGCTCGTGAGTTTACGCGATGCGGTCCGGGCGCACGAGGCCGATATTGCCCATGCGCTCAAGACCGATTTGGGAAAGTCGCATGACGAGGCATATATGTGCGAGATCGGCACGTCGCTTTCCGAGATTCGTCATCAGATTGCTCACGTGGTTCGATGGAGTCGTCCGCGCCTGCGTCCGTGCGATCTTGCCAACGCCGTGAGTGTGTGCAAAACGCAAGCCGTGCCCTATGGCGTCACGCTCATCATGGCGCCCTGGAACTACCCGTTTTTGCTGACGCTCGAGCCGCTCGCTGGCGCCCTTGCCGCAGGCAATACCGTCGTCATCAAGCCGAGTGCATATGCTCCGGCATCGAGCGCGGTGCTCAAGCAAATCTGTGAAGAGGCATTTGATCCGCGTCTGGTGACGGTTGTCGAGGGCGGGCGCGCCGAGAACGAAGCGTTGCTCGATGAGTGCTGGGACAAGATTTTCTTTACCGGTAGCGTTCCGGTCGGCAAACTCGTCATGGAGCGCGCAAGTAAAAACCTTGCGCCCGTGACGCTTGAGCTGGGCGGAAAGAGTCCCTGCATCGTGGATGCGACGGCAAACTTGAAGGTTGCGGCACGGCGTATCGCCTTTGGTAAATGGCTCAACGTGGGGCAGACCTGCGTGGCGCCCGACTACCTGCTGGTCGATACGAGCGTGCACGACGAGCTGCTGGGCCTCATCAAAGAGGAGGTCCGCCGTATGTTTGGTGACCATCCACTCGATAGCGAGGATTACGGACATATCGTCAACGCCAAGCATTTTGCGCGCGTGCGCGGGCTGATCGATCCCGATAAGGTCGTGCTTGGAGGTGCCGCGCGCGAGGCTTCGCTCAAGATTGAGCCGACGATTTTGGATGGCGTGGCCCCCGATGACGCCGTGATGCAGGAGGAGATCTTCGGTCCCATCTTGCCGGTGCTGACGTTTGAGAGCCTAGACGAGGCCGAAGCGTTTATTACGGATCGTCCGACGCCGCTGGCCCTGTATATCTTTAGCCAGGACCGTGCGGTTCAGCAACGCTTTGTGCGCTACGTGCCCTTTGGCGGCGGCTGCGTCAACGACACCATCATGCATTTGGCCACGAGCCATATGGGCTTTGGCGGCATGGGCGCGAGCGGTATGGGACAGTACCATGGCCGCGAGAGCTTCGATACGTTTAGCCACAAGAAGAGCATCGTGAACAAGGTAACGTGGCTGGATGTGCCATTCCGCTATGCTCCTTACGCAAGCTGGAAGCACAAGTTCGTGCGCATGTTTGTGCATTAGAATCAGATGGCGTAGGGACAAACGGTCGAAAAGACGCAGACAGGATGAATTTGTGTCCGCACGGGTCCGTAAACTTCTCAGTAAGGTTAAGCGCCGGTTTATCCGGCCGTTAGAGGAGTTGCCATGTACGAGCCTTCACGTGTTCTTCTGTCATTTCACATTGCGGGATTTCAGTATGCCGATGGCGCCTTGGTCCTGGGCGATCTTAAAGCGGGCGATAAGCTGACGCTGTGTGCCGAGCGCGATAATCCCCATGACCCTGAGGCGGTTGCGATCTATTACGGCAACACCAAGCTTGGCTATGTTCCGGGAAACGAGGTCGGCCCACTGTCCTTGATGATGTATTACGGCCACGAGGACGTATTTGAGGCCCGCGTGCAACAGGTTGCCCCCGAGCGCAGCCCGTGGCATCAGGTGCGCGTTGGACTCTATGTGGTGGATGCTCGCTAATCGGTAAGGGAGGCTGCCATGTTTGACGACGATGACCTGTTCGATTTGACGGATGGTTCGTTTGAGTGGGATCTGCTACTCGACGACGATGAGCTGGAACAGGACCGTAAGATGCGGCAGGACAAGAAAACTCAGGGTGACGCTTCGAAAAAGAAAGACAAACGCCGTCGCGGCCTGTTCGGCGGGCTCTTTGGCTAACCGCCGCATCGCTGTGTCTGTATACTTAGCACGAGTTTGACGCGTTGCGAAATGAGGACATGGACGATGATGTGGTTTACCGCCGACCTGCACCTGGGCGATACGAATATCTTGCACGACATGGATCGACCGTTTGGTTCGGTCGAGGAGATGAATCGTAAGGTCATCAATGCCATCAATGAGTGCGTTGTTGCGGACGATCGTCTCTATATTCTGGGTGACTTTACCTATCGCTTGCCCTTGGCGGAGGCGGTGCGCCTGCGCGAGCGTATCGAATGCAAGAATGTGACGCTCATCCGTGGCAACCATGACGGCGACTGGGAAGATCCGGACGCGCCGCATATATGGGAAGACGTGCGCGATTACTTGGAGATTGCTCCCGGCTATGCCAAGGGCCATCGTCTGGTTATGAGCCACTACCCCATGCTCAGCTGGAATGGCAAGGCGCGTGGTGCCATCATGCTGCATGGGCATATCCACAGCAGGGGAGACCGCACCAACGCACGCAACCGCGATCGCGAGCGCCCTATCTTTCGCTACGATGTGGGCCTCGACGCCAACGAGTACAAGCCCGTAAGCCGAGATCAAATCCTTGGCTTCTTTGGACTATAGGGCGCCAGAACCACCACAAAGGGGACACAGTGCACCTTTGTGGTGGTTTTCACATAGATTGGAGTCGCTATGAAGCAATTGCTTATTCGTGCCGATGATATCGGTTATTCATACGCCGTCGACTTGGGGATCGCCCGAAGCATCAACGAGGGCCTGGTGCGCTCGGCGGGCCTTATGCCTAATATGCCCGAGGCCGAGCGTGGGTGGTCGCTCGTGGCGGATGCCGATATTGCAGTGGGCCAGCATACCAACGTGTGCCTGGGCAAGCCGTGCGCCGATCCGGCGCTCATCCCGAGCATGCTCAACGAGAGCGGCGAGTTCCATAGCAGCCGTACCTTCCGTGAGCATTTTAAGCGCGGTGAGGAGTTGATAGACTTCGACGAGGCCTGCATCGAGATCCGCGCACAGCACGACCGTTTTGTCGAGATTGTGGGCCGCGAGCCCGATTACTTTGAGGCCCATGCCGTCATGAGCGAAAACCTTAACCGAGCGATCTCGGCGGTTGCCCAGGAGCTGGGCCTTAAGGAGCAAAAGGCGAGCTTCGACCCCACGGCGGTGGTGCGTTGCGGAAATACTGATCTGCGCATGGTGATGCATTCGATGGAGCCGGGCTACGAACCCAAGGACTCGATTATGCAGACGGTTCGCGAGATGTCCGACGGCGAGACGGTCGTCTTTGTGTGCCACCCGGGCTATCTCGATCGGTTTATCCTCGAGAACAGCTCGCTTACGACCGATCGTACCAAGGAAGTCGACGCGCTGATCGACCCTGAGCTGCGCGCTTGGCTCGGGTCTCAACCTGATCTTCGCCTGGTCGACTATCGCGACCTGTAGTGACCCATGCCACCACAAAGGGGACAGGCACCTTTGTGGTGGTTCTGGCGCCGTTGCCATTCTGGCGGCGGCGCCTTTTTGTCCGTGCGGCGCGGTAGAGTGTAGTCGGTTGAAATTTGCGTCCATCGAGGAGCTGCTATGAACGAGATCAAGTGCCCGCATTGTGGCGAAGTTTTTAAGGTCGATGCGTCTGGCTATGCGGACATCGTCAAGCAAGTGCGCAATGCCGAGTTTTCGCGCGACCTGGATGAGCGTGTGAAGGCAGTCCAGCGCGAGGGCGAGCAGGCGCTGGAGCTTGAGCGCTCGCGTTCGACGGCTGCCTTGCAAAAGGCAGATTCTCAGCGCAACGCTCAACTTGTCGAGCAGAAGAACGCCGCGGAGCAGAAGCTGGCACAAGAGGTTGCCAAGCGCGACGCTGAGCTTGCCGAGCTGCGCGCCAAGCTCGAGGGCGCTGCCACAGAGCGCGAGAGCGCAAGTCAGCGCGCGGCGGTTGAGGCCCGTGCCGATGCTCAAAAGGAAAACGCCGAGCTTCAGCGAGAAATCGACAATTTGCGTGCGCAGCTGGAGCGCAAAGATGACGAAGCCAAGCTCGTCGAGTCGGTGGCGCGCAATGCTGCTCAAAACGATTTGGCTGCACGTGATGCTCAGATTGCCGAGCTGCAGGCCAGGCTTGCCGCGGCGGACAAGGCCCAGGAGATGGCGCTTGCCGCTGCCGCGGCAGAGTCGCAGCGCGAGCTCGATGCTGCTCGCGGTGAAGCTGAGCGCGCGCTTGCTGACTACCGCGCGACGGTACAGGAGAAGTTTTCCGCCGCAAAGGCACAATCTGAGCAAGAGGCCGAGGGTCTGCGTGCCCAGTTGCGCGAGCAGGAACTGATGGCAAAAATGAACCTGTCGGAGGCGGTCGCCGCGGTGGAGCGAGAGCGCGATGAGGCACGTGCCAAGCTGACGAGCGAGCTGGCGGTGCGCGATTCTCGCGAGGAACAGGCCAAGGCGGCACACGAGCTCGAGCTTGCGCAGGCCAAGCGCGCGAGCGATGACCTGATTCGCTACAAGGATGAAGAGATTGAGCGCCTTAAGGACATGAAGGTCCGCCTGTCCACCAAGATGGTGGGCGAGTCGCTCGAGCAGCACTGCGAGACCGAGTTTAACCGTCTGCGCATGACGGCGTTTCCTAACGCGTACTTCGAGAAAGACAACGATGCGTCCGAGGGTACCAAGGGCGACTTTATCTTCCGCGAGTGCGACGCGAGCGGCAACGAGGTCATTTCGATTATGTTCGAGATGAAAAACGAGAACGACGAGACTGCGACCAAGCACAAAAACGAGGACTTCTTTAAGAAGCTCGATCACGATCGTCGCCAGAAAGGCTGTGAGTACGCGGTGCTCTGCACGCTACTCGAGCCCGAGAGCGAGCTCTATAACGCAGGGATAGTCGACGTGAGCTATCGCTACGAGAAGATGTACGTGATTCGCCCACAGTTTTTCATTCCCATGATTACACTTCTTCGCAACGCCGCCATGGGTTCGCTGCGCTATAAGCAGGAGCTGGCGGAGTACAAGCAGCAGAATATCGACGTCACGAACTTCGAAGCCAAGATGGAAAAGTTCAAGAACGATTTCGGCCGCAACTGCGAGATCGCGAGTCGCAAGTTCCAAACGGCAATCGATGAGATCGACAAGACGATTAGCCATCTGCAGAAAACCAAGGAGGCGTTGCTGTCCTCCGAGAACAATCTGCGCCTTGCCAACAAGAAAGCCGACGATCTTACCATTCGCAAGCTCACATGGGGCAACAAGACCATGAAGGCGGCGTTTGACGAGGCGCGCGGGGCTGCGACGGAGACAAACGATGAGCCCGCCGAGGCGGATTCATATGAGGTCGAGGATGCCGAGTAAGGCATAGCAGATAGTGCAAAAGCGGGGCCGCTGGCGATATTGCCAACGGCCCCGCTTGTTTCGCTCCAGTATGTTCGGCTAGTCCTCGAGCAGGTCCTCGATAAAGCCGACGCGGTAGTTTTTGAAGATGACCTCGCCGCCGTCTTGCGTGGCGTCCAGATCGACATCGCCCATGATGCCAAAGTCGTGGTCGCCATCCTCGTCGGCAAAGATCTGGTGCACGTGCCATACGTGCGCGGTCTTCTCGTCGGACTCATCGATGGAAAACATCGCGGCGCTGCGGGCATCTCCGTCGGTGAGGATTTCCTCGTGCTGCTCGTGGTAAGCGTCGAGTGCTTTTTGCCAGCGGATCTCGCTCATGCCCCAGTCGTCGTCGAGCTCGCCCAGGTCGCGAACGTGCTCGCGGGCGGCAAGGGTCACGCGGCGGAAGAGCGCGTTGCGCACCAACAGCGTGCAGCCGCGGCGGTCCGCCACGACCTCGTCGATGCCCTGCGGCGGCGTGGTGTCGAGGGCTGCCGGGTTGCCAGCGTTCTCCCACTCGTCCACCAGGCTCGAGTCGACCGAGCGCACCACAAAGCCCAGCCACGAGATAATGTCGCGCAGGCGCTCGTCGCGCTTCTCGATGGGTACGGTGCGGTCGAGCGAACGGTAGGCCTCTGCCAGGTAGCGCAGCAAAATACCCTCGGAGCGGGCGATGCCGAGCTTTTGAATGTAGCCCTTAAAATCGCTCGCGCTTTCCAGCATATCGCGCAGAACGCTCTTGGGAGAGAGCTGATAGTCGTTTGCCCAGGGTACTTCCTGGCAGTACTTGTCAAAAGCGGCGTCGAGCAAATTCTCGAGCGGCTTTTCGTACGTGACGTCTTGAATGCGCTCCAGACGCTCCTCATATTCGATGCCGTCGGCCTTCATCTCGGCCATAGCGCGATCGCGTGCTGCGCGCTCCTGTGCGCGCAGCACCTGCTTGGGATCCTCGAGCGTTGCCTCGACCATTGAGATTAAGTCCATGGTATAGGTCTCGCTCTCGGGATCGAGCAGCTCCAACGCGGCAAGCAAGAACGGCGAGAGCGGCTGATCGAGCGCGAAGTCCTCGGGCAGATCGACCGTCAGCGCATAGTCGATGTCTGGTGCGGCGTCAGCCGGGGCATCGGGTGCGGGCGGCACCTCGGCGCGCACGACGACGCCGGAATCGATGAGCGTGGCGAAGATTTCGTCGGCGCGAACCTCGAGCTTGGCCTTTTCCTCGGGCGTTTGCAGGCTTGTCTCGATGAGGTCGTGCACGCGGGCTCGCGCATCGCCGCCCTGCTCGACCACGCTAATCACCATGGAGTGCGTGATGCGCAGGCGCGGCTTGAGCGTTTCTGGCTGCGTCTCGATCAGGCGCTCAAAGGTCTGCTTATTCCAGGTGACAAAGCCCTCGGGTGCCTTCTTCTTTTTAATCTTACGGAGTTTTTTGGGGTCGTCGCCCGCTTTGGCCATAAGCTTGGCATTCTCGATCTCGTGCTCGGGTGCCTCGGCAATCACCATGCCCTCGGTATCGAAGCCCGAGCGGCCGGCGCGACCGGCAATCTGATGAAACTCGCGGGCGCGCAGACGACGCATCTTGTAGCCGTCGAACTTGGTGAGCGCGGTGAGTACCACGGTGTGGATGGGTACGTTGATGCCGACGCCGAGCGTATCGGTGCCGCAGATGACGGGCAACAGGCCCTGTTGTGCCAAGCGCTCGACCAGCAGACGATAGCGCGGCAACATGCCAGCATGGTGCACGCCGACGCCGCATCCGAGCAAGCGCTTAAGAATCTTGCCAAAGGCCGTGGAGAAGCTCGTGCCTTTGGCAGCTTCCTTAATGGCCTCGCGCTGCGCCTTGCTGGCGATGCCAAAATTGGCGAGCGACTGCGCCGTCGCAAGGGCGGCATCCTGGCTAAAGTGCACGATATAGAGCGGGGCCTCGCCACGGCGCATGGCGAGCTCGACGGTGCCCTCGAGGGAGGTCGTCACATAGTCGTAGCTCAGCGGAACAGGACGCGGGGCGTCGACAACCAAGTCGCAAGCAGCGCCGGTGTGCTCCTCGAGTGAGGCGGCGATGGCAGTGACATCGCCGAGCGTGGCGCTCATGAGCATAAACTGCGTGTGGGGCAGGGTGAGCAGCGGCACCTGCCAGGCCCAACCGCGGTCGGGGTCGGCAAAGTAGTGGAACTCATCCATGGCCACGCAGCCCACATCGGCGTCCTCACCCTCGCGCAGCGCATCGTTAGCAAGGATTTCGGCCGTGCAGCAGATGACGGGTGCCTTGGTGTTGATATGCGTGTCGCCGGTGATCATGCCGACGTTATCGCGGCCGAGCACCTGCACAAGATCGAAGAACTTTTCGCTGACCAGGGCCTTGATGGGGGCCGTGTAATAACAACGCTTACCCTGCGCCATGCCCATAAAGAGCATACCCAGCGCGACGAGCGATTTACCCGATCCGGTCGGTGTGCCTAAGATGACGTGATCGCCGGCTGCCAGGTCCATGAGGGCCTCTTCTTGGTGATCCCACAGTTCAATACCGCGATCGCTCGTCCATTCAAAGAAACGCTCGAAGGCCTGGTCGGGCGTGAGCCATGGCTCGGGCTCACTGCCATCCTCGGGCTCCCACCAGGTGGGGGAGAGCGCGCCGAGCGAGCCAAACTCGGCTTCGGTTCCCGTGCCGCCCGAGAATGAGCTGGCGGCGCCGGCGCCGGAGACGGTGCTGGCGGCGGTATCTGTCGTGGTCTGTGCCATGTGTTTGCTTTCTCTCGCGATTGTCCGCCAACTATTATGGCGTAGCGGCGGCGCGGAGCGGCAGCGCGCGAGAAAATGCAGGAAATGGGCGTGCGGTGCTAGCGTTCCTGAGGCAGGCGCTTCTTGCCTTTCCGGGCACGGTTTCTAAAGTTCTCGACGGCCTCTTCCATGCCCAGGGGTACATAGGTGAGCTCATCGAGGTTATCGGGCAGGTAGCAGGCAAGGCTTTGCTCCTGCATGCGGCCCGCCGTGAGCTGTTCGTCGGTTGGCTGCGCACCGGGTGTGGCGCAAATGCCATAGACGACGGCGCCCATCTCGCGCGTGCGGCATTCATATTCGGTCTCGGGATGCTCGGGATGGTCGCGGCGTACGTCGTCACTTACCCAAAGCGTGTCGTAGCCGGCCGCGGCAAACTGCCCCAGGGCGTAGTCGCGCAATGGCTTGCTGTCGGTGCGCAGCGTGACGGTGGCGTCGGCTGCAAAGAGCGAGCGATAGAGCATTAGATGGTCGACATGGACGAGTCGTTTTTTGGCGTACTTGGCCTTGGGCTGCGGCGTGGGAAAGTTAATGGTGATGGCATTGAGCTCGCCTGCGGCAAACAGCTGCGGCAGCGATGCGGCGCCTCGGGGCAGGACGAGTGCGTTGGATAGCTCCTGCTCGCAGATTTTCTGTGCGGCATAGGCGATGCAGATGGGCTCCTGGTCCATGCCGATAAAGAGGGTGTTTGGCTCGTGGGCCGCGCGCTCTACAAGGTACGTTCCCTTGCCACAGCCAAGATCAAGGTGAAGGTGTTCGAAGGGCTTGCTGCCAGCTGGCGCACAGGCCTTGCGCCAATCTCCGGCATAGGCCTCGGGGTTCGTCTCAATCGCATCGGCGTAGCGCTCCAGGCGCTCCTCGAGCACAAAGTTCTTAGGCGTGCGAACGTGGACGGCTCCCATGAGGCTCCTTGGTCATAAGTATGGAACGCATAGCTGCACGTTCCGTCAATGGGTTGAAAAAGGGTGGGCGCAATGTGCCCGAAAGTTGCGGTGCGGCTCGGCGACGAGTCGTCAATGCCTACAGGCGCTTAAGAATCACATAGCGGTTGAGCTCGCCGCTGCGACCGTCGGCATGGAAACGCTCAAGCTCGCGCACGGGGACCTCGCCGCTCTTGTAGAACGTACGGACGCCGCGCACCAGGTCGGTGATCTGCTGATCATCAAAGTGATGGCAATAACGGTAGGCGTGACGGTCGTTTTGCCAGCCAATGAGGTGGTCGCCGGCTTCAAACTGCGCGGAATCGTAACCCTCAAACGGCGGGGTGAGCTCGGCGCGGGCTTCGGCGCGAACGGCCTTGCGCGCCATGCGCTCGTCGTTCATAAACTCCCAAAAACTGATGGCGATGATGCCACCCGGGCGCGTTTGGCGCACCAAGGCATCAAGTACGCGTACACGGTACTCGCACGACGGCACATGGTGCATAAAGCCAAAGCAGACCGAGATGTCGGCGAGCGGGGCGTCGAAAAGCACGTCGGGTGTCTCGGCGGGGTTGAGCTTCATAAGGGCGTCGAGTACGTCGAGTTCCTGGAAGTGCAGGTTGGGAATGCGCAGGGCGTGGCCGCGTGCATCGATGGCCAGGTCCTGGCACGAGTCGACACCATAGAACTCGAAGGGGCAGCTGGCGTCTGCCGAGGGGCTCGTGCCGTCCACGCCTTTGGCAGCCAGCGTGCCGCCGGCGGCAAAGTTCTCGAAGCGCATGTTGCCGCAGGCAAGGTCGAAGACGCGGACGGGATGCTCGATCGTGGCGACGTCGAGCTGTTCGAGCGCAATGTCCATGGTGCGCACCCAGCCGGGCCACGGGGCCTGACGCGTATCGGAAAAGGAGGCGGAGTGCTCGCGATAGAACGTGTTGTTGAGCTGGATGAGCGATGAGGCGAAATCGCGGTTCACGGCGCGGGACTCCCTCCGTTGGCGGTGCGGAATAAACAGTACGACCATACTACCGTTAACGCCGCAACGGGGACAACCAAGCTACGGGTCATTGCTTTGTTTGGACACATTTCCGCAGCTCATATGCACCCGCAACCGCCGGTTGTCAAAAATCTCACTAGAATAGGTGGCATGCTTTTGGCGGTGGCGGATAGATTTTTAACTGTGCAAGGCGCCTTAAGAACAAAAACGGTCCGGCGGCACGGCTGGCATCACATAGGAGGAACCATGAATGTAGAAACTGCGCAGCGGCTCGCCGACCTTCGTCGCAGCAAGGGTTTTAGCCAAGAAGGGTTGGCGCGAAAGCTGGGACTGTCGCGCCAGGCGGTCAGTAAATGGGAGCGTGCGGAGAGCTCGCCCGATACCGAGAACCTGATCTCGCTCGCAAAACTCTATGGCGTGAGTTTGGACGAGCTCCTCAATCCGAGTGACGAGATCGAGGACGATATCGAATTTGAGAACGAGGACCGCGCCCGTCAGCGCGAGGCCGAGGCCGCGGAGCGTGCCCGCACCCATGAGGCAGCGGCGCGCGCCACCGAGGCGGCAACACAGGCGAGTGATGCCGCGGCCAAGGCGGCGCAGGCGGCGAGTTGGAGCGCGCAGGCTGCCAATGCGGCGACGGCTCAGGTGACGGGTGCCGGTGCGACCAGCGTGACTCCGGTGAAAGGTCCGTTCCAGTCGTTCCCGTATTGGGCTGTGTGCTGGCTGCTGTTCTTTTTGCTGATGTTCCTGTTTGGCGCCGGCCCCTTTGCCGCACTGATCTTCTTTACGATTCCCATCTATCACTGGGTGGCGCGTGCGCTCGATGGTGATTGGGCGCGCGGGGATATTCAGGTTGGTCCGGCACCGGCGGTCGCTATGACTAAGGGGAAGGACGTTTCCGCTTCGGTTGACGCTGACATGGCTGCCGCGGCCACCGCTGAGCCGATTGCCAAAGAGGGTGATGAATGATGAAGCTTTCGCATGAATCCAAGGTACGCTTGGGTGTTGGCATCGGAGCGTTTGTGCTTATCATCGGGCTTGTCTTTGGTGCTTCGCAGCTATTGGCTCATTCCGATATGGTGCGTACGACCGGTATTCTATCTGGAGATTTGTCTGATTTTGACGATATGTTTGACGACGATGATCTCTTGGATAGCGGTAACTATTCCGCTCGGCCTCAGCAGCTTTCGAGCGAAACGTTTGATGCCGACGCGTTCCAATCGCTCGACTTGGACGTGACGTCGGGGACGGTCGAGGTTAAATGTGTCTCTGGCGGCCCGGTGCGTGTTATCGAAAGCGGTCGCGTTGCGAAGGGAACGTCTGCTTCTGATGCGGCTACCCGGAACCTTGCTGAGGTCAAGGGCTCTACGCTCAAGATCAGTCAGTTCGACTACGATGATAAGCGCGCGATTGACCGCACAATTACCATTGAGCTGCCGCGAGATGTTGCGGATAACCTGGTGGGCATTACGGCGAATGTAGGGTCGGGCGACCTGGCGGTCGCGGACATTGCGTGCCATGATCTGGTTATAACGTTGAATTCGGGAGACGTTGAGTTTACGGGCACCGTGACCGACACCCTGAATGCCGAGGTCGGTTCGGGCGACATGACGTTCGATCTCTACCAGGCGCCCGCGAAGTCGATGGACGTGAGTGTGGGCTCGGGTGATGTGGAGATGACGGTTCCGAACTCTACGGGCTTTAAGGCGAGCCTCACCTTGGGCAGCGGCGACTTCGAGAGCGATTTCCTTCCGCTTGACTACGACGGCGAGACCATTTTGAATCTTGAATTCGATAATGGCGATAAGTCCGCCACGTATCGTTTTGAGGTTGGTTCGGGCGACATGTCATTTGATTCAGAGTGACGGGCGGTTATCGAAGACTTATAAACCATAGCTGCGCTGTTTGATGGAGGCGGGCGGGGCGGGGGGGGGGGCGGGGGCCGGGGGGGTTAAAATTGGGGGGGGGGGCAATTTATTTTTTAAAAAAATAGGGCCCCGGG
>CAMQJB010000040.1 GCA_947002045.1 uncultured Collinsella sp. | reverse complement strand
AGTTCCTTTCCTGACACGATGGTGTTGGGAGGTTTTGCTATGGCGCAGCGCGAACAACACGAACGGGTCAAAAAGATGGACCGCTTGGCGGACAAGCTGTTCGGTCATAAGGCGGTGGTCGTGGCGATACTGGTCGTCATTGCGATGGCGAGCGGCTTGGCGATGGCGAACCTTGGCGGCGGTGCCGGCGGCGTGTCGTTTGAGCGCACTGACGGTTCAGACTCGTTGGTGGAGCCGGGATCCGGCGATGCCTCGAGCGGAAAGACATCCGAAGGCTCTTCGTCTAAGGCGTCTGCCGCGGCAGAAGTCTATGTCGATGTTGATGGCGCTGTTGTGTCGCCCGGTGTATACAGGCTCAAAGACGGCGCGCGGGTGGCTCAGGCGATTGATGCTGCCGGCGGGCTGGCGCCTGAGGCAGACGTTACGGGGCTCAATCGGGCATCTAAGGTCGTCGATGGACAGAAGATTCACGTTCCAACGGTAGGGGAGCAGCAGACGTCCATTGCGGAAGCCGGTGTTGATGGTGGGGCTTTCGCATCATCGGGCGTGAGTGGCGCAACAGGCCTAGTAAATATCAATACGGCAAGCGCGGCAGAACTGCAGACGCTCTCGGGCATCGGTCCCTCCATGGCACAGTCGATTATCGATGAGCGGACAAAGAACGGTGCTTTTGCCTCGGTTGACGATCTGATGCGTGTATCGGGAATCGGCGAGAAGAAGCTTGCCAAAATCAAAGATTGCATCTGCGTATGAGTGCGACCGAGCGCGAGCATGTGATGCCTCCGCGGCCCCTGATGCCGTGGACGATGGCCCTGTGTGCCGGCATGTGCATGAGCTGCGCCTCGGTGCTCAACGTGGCCGCTGATGCGCTGCTGAGGGAGCAGGCGCCGGCGGTCGGGCTGCTATGGGCCATTCCCGTTGCGACGACGGTATTCGTTGTGCTGGCTCAATCTTGTGCGCGGCTTGCCCCTTTGAAGTGGTGGTTGTATGCCGCGTCCGTCGGTCTCGTGGCGGGAGCGGTCGTCTCGGCGTGGTGGGCTGTGGGTGCGCTCAGCGCCTCGAAGGCGCTCGACGGTCGAGCGGCAAGCGGCCTCGAGTTTATCGTGCAGGGCGATCCATCCATAAACGACGACGTGTATTCCTATACCTGCGAGGCACGCGCGGACGGTAAGAACTTGGCAACGGTTCGCCTATCGTGCGACCGCGAGCTCAAGGTCGGGGCGTACGTGCGTGTTATCGGTCGCGTTTCACGTTTTGAGAACGATGCGTATGGACGATCGCGTGTGCTCCGAGGCGAGGTGCGCAAGGTTAAAGTCGTTCGGATTGTGTCGGCCGATGAGGGCTCTCCGGGACCGCTGCTTCGGCTGCGAAATGGGCTGCTTGCGTCCATCGCGCCTGCGACCGACCCGGCGCGTGCACTCATAGCCGGTGTCGTCTGCGGTCGTTCGGCCGAACTGCGCGCCCAGCCGGCGGGCGACTGGTTTTCGGTAACGGGAACGGCGCATCTTATCGCCGTCTCGGGCAGCCATTTGGCTATCGTGGGATTTGTAATCGAGGGTGTATTGCAAAAGACTCGCTGCTCACGTGGTGTTCAGCGGGCGATATTGGCGATGGCGCTTGTGGGCTACACTGCCTTTACGGGCGCGTCTCCCTCGGCCGTGCGCGCGTGCTGCATGGTGTTCGCGACGCTTGTCGTAAACGGCGCGGGGCGTCGCCGGCACGGCGCATCGGCACTCTTCGTAACCATGTCCATCTTTGTGCTACTGCGGCCGACGGTGCTGTTCGAGATGGGCTTTCAGCTCTCGTGTGCCAGCGTCTTAGCCATTCTGTGCTTTTGCCCCTATGCGACCTACGCTTTGGGTGAGCTGGGTGTGCCATCGGGCGTAGCCAACATACTTTCCGTCACGCTGTGCTCGCAACTGGCAACACTTCCCATTACCATTCCTGCCTTCGGTACGTTCTCGCTCATTGCTCCGCTGGCAAATGCAGTCATCGGTCCGGTGGTGAGCGTACTGCTTGCTGTGTCGATCGTGCTGGTTCCCTTTTCGCTCGTGGAACCGTTGCGGATTTGGGCGCTCGTTGTGCCCATGGTTGCCGCCCGTTGCGCACTGTTCTTCGAGCAACTGTTTGCCGCCGTGCCTGGTGTATCTGTGAGTGTGCCGCCCGATAGCATGTGGATTTACCTAGTGCCGTGTTTGCTGGCGGTTCTGTTGGTCTGGTGGCCGCGTCCCCGTGCACGTCCTATGGCGGTGGGGCTTTCATGCCTGGTGCTCTTGGCTGCGATTCCGTACGTCTACTGGGATCGATTCGCTCCGCCTTCGGTGACGGTGCTCGATGTGGGCCAGGCGGATGCGATTCTTATCCGCCAGGGCGACGCATTAGCACTCGTCGACTGCGGGCTCGATGAGCGCGTGGTAGCGGCGTTGGTTCGCAATAACGTGCACCATATCGATGCCGTCTTTGTGACGCATTGGGATGAGGATCACTGGGGTGGTCTACCTGCCGTGCTCGAACAGTTTTCGGTCGGAACGATTGCCGTGGCGGCGGATGCGTTGGAGGATGCTCCTGCCGAGGTATTGAATCGACCTGGCGTTGAGTATCGGCAGGTGCGCCGTGGGGATACGGTCGACATCGGCTCATTTTGTGCCCGCGTGATGTGGCCGTTCGAGTCCGTAGATGGCGAGGGAAATGAGGACTCGCTTGTCCTGCTACTCTCTTATGTTCAGGAAGGCAAGAGCCTGCGTATGCTCCTCACTGGTGATGCCGAGCTCGACCAAGAACGGGAATTCGTGCAGGAGGTGGGGGATATCGATGTCCTTAAACTTGGGCATCACGGCTCCAAGGTTTCAGTCGATGGTGAGTTGCTGGATGTCCTGAGACCCGAGCTTTCCCTCGCGAGCGCCGGCAAGGGGAATCGATACGGTCATCCGTCGGATGCCTGCATCGATGCCGTTCAGGAAGCGGGCGGTGCGTTCGCATGCACCATCGAACATGGTGATATCACCATCAGCCCGACCGCAAAGGGCTTTGCGATGCGATGCCAGCGACCGTGACGACGTCGATGGCGTGTGGTGGGCCCCTGGGCTAGAATGGCACGGAACGAATACGAAGGCCTGCGGGAGGGGAGCGTAATGTCCGAAACCGGTCTGCTGCCGGCATATCTGATCGTCGGTACCGACGGCGTCAAGCGCGATCACGCCGTCTCGCGTATGAAGGCGCGTCTGGAAAAGTCGGGAATGGTCGAGTTCAACCTCGACGAGCGCGACATGACCAAGGACCCCGATATCGAGTCCATTATCGGATCGCTTAACACCTTTCCGATGGGCAGCGAGTTTCGCTTGGTAATCCTTGATGGCTGCTCAAAGCTCGCTAAGGCGGTCTCGGAGTCGCTTGTCGACTATCTGGCGAGTCCCAGCCCCACGACGGTCTGCCTCATCATCGCCGACTCGCTTGCCAAGAACACGCGCCTGTATAAGGCGATCGCCAAAATCGACAAGAAGGCCGTGATCGATTGCTCCGGCACCAAGCGCTGGGAGTTACCGCGCCGCGTGCAACAGATGGCGACGCAGCACGGCAAGTCGATCTCGACGGCGGCCGCCGAGGAGCTCGTTTCGCGTTCGGGTGAAAACACTCGCATGCTCGATAACGACTTGGCTAAGCTTGCCCAGATGGTCGAGGCGCCCCAGATTGAGCTTGCCGACGTTGAGCGCTGGATTGTACGAACGGCCGAGGTTCAACCCTGGGACTTTCTCAATGCGGTCTCGGCCCGTGACATGCGCCGTTCGCTCGAGCTCTTCAATCTAATGCCCGCCAAGAGCTACGTGTGGACGTACACATTGCTGTGCGGCCGCATTCGCGAGCTTATCGTTGCCAAGGCGCTCGATGCGCGCGGACAGGGTCGTGAGCTGGCCGCAACGCTCAAACTCCAGTCCTGGCAGGTCAAGAATCACCTGACCTGGGCACGTCGCTTTTCGATGGCAGAGCTCGTCGCAGCGCTCGAGGGTGCCGTTGATGTGGAGCTCGCGCTCAAGGGTTCGGCCGATTCTCAGACCGCGCTTTTGCTCTGGATTACGAACATCTTGAGAAAATCGTGATGATACCTGCCTATTTGACAAATTCGTTCTATCCCTTTGAGGGGGAGCGTGCTATAGTAGGCGCTTGCATGACCTCACCGTGTCTCAGAGGTGTCATACATTTTTTGCAAGGAACTCGAAAGGAACTCCAGAAGTGGCAAACATCAAGTCTCAGAAGAAGCGTATCCGCACCAATGAGGCAGCTCGCATGCGTAACAAGGCTGTCAAGTCCGAGCTCAAGACGCTGACCAAGCACGTCCAGTCCGCCGTCGCCGAGGGCGACGCCGAGAAGGCCCAGGCTGCCCTCAAGACCGTCACCAAGCGTCTCGACATGGCTGCCGCCAAGCATGTTATCCACAAGAACCAGGCTTCCAACCGCAAGTCCGGTCTTGCCAAGCTCGTGAACAGCATCAACGCCTAAGTTGTAAATTTCACACCACACAGATTACGCGCATAAATGGAGCCTGTTTTATGGAACAGGCTCCATTTTTTGTACCGCTCGGGTAAGATAGTCCGCATGAATACTTCAATTGACATTTCCCACATCCGCAACTTCTCAATCGTTGCGCACATCGACCATGGCAAGTCCACGATCAGCGATCGCATCCTCGAGCTCACCCATACCGTTGACGAACGCGACATGGAGTCGCAGCTGCTCGACACCATGGATATCGAGCGCGAGCGCGGCATCACGATCAAGTCCAATGCCGTTCGCGTGTCCTATGACGCCGACGATGGCGAGACGTATCAGTTCAATCTGATCGATACGCCGGGTCACGTGGACTTTACCTATGAGGTCTCGCGCTCGCTGGCAGCCTGTGAGGGCGCGGTGCTCGTTGTCGACGCCACACAGGGCGTCGAGGCACAGACCGTCTCCAACGCGACGCTTGCCATGAACGCCAATCTGGACATTGTGCCGGCCATCAACAAGATCGACCTGCCCTCGGCTCATCCCGACGAGGTTAAGACCGAGATCGAGGATGACCTGGCGATTCCTGCCGATGATGCCGTGTGTGTCTCGGGCAAGACCGGCGAGGGCATCCACGATCTGCTGGAGTCCATTGTCTTTTTGATCTCTCCGCCCAAGGGCGATGCGAACGCGCCGCTCAAGGCACTCATCCTGGATTCGTACTTCGACGAGTATCGTGGCGTCGTCGCCACGGTGCGCATCTTTGACGGCTCCATCAAAAAGGGCGATACCCTGCGCATGATGCAGGCAAAGGGCGACTTTTTGGTCGATGGCGTGGGCGTCAAGCGTCCCGCCGAGACCCCGGTCGATGCGCTGACGGTCGGCGAGGTGGGCTACGTGGTCACGGGCCTGAAGGACCCCGAGGCCGTTCGCGTGGGCGATACCCTCACGTGGGCGTCGAATCCCTGCCCCGAGCCGCTTCCCGGTTACCGCGAGGCCAAGCCCATGGTCTATACGGGCCTGTTCCCGATCGATAACAAGGACTACGAGAACCTGCGTGACGCGCTCGATAAGCTGCACGTCAACGACCCGTCGTTGGTGTGGGAGCCCGAGACCTCGGTGGCGCTCGGCTTTGGCTTCCGCGTGGGCTTCTTGGGCCTGCTGCACATGGAAGTCGTCAAGGAACGCCTGGAGCGCGAGTTCAATCTTGACCTCATTGCCACGAGTCCATCGGTCGACTATCACGTCTACAAGACTGACGGCGAGATGATTGATGTCCGCAGCCCGCAGGATCTGCCCGAGGCTACGCGCATCGAGCGCATTGAGGAGCCCTACCTCAAGGCCAAGATTATCTGCCCGCCCGAGTATACGGGTGCCGTCATGCAGCTCGCTATCGAGCACCGCGGCATTACTACCGACATGATCCATCTCACGAGCAAGTCGGTCGAGATGCGCTTCGATATGCCGCTTGCCGAGCTCATCTTGGATTTCTTTGACCAGCTCAAGAGCCGAACCAAGGGCTATGCCTCGCTCGACTACGAGTTCAACGAGTATCGTCCCTCCGAGCTCGTGAAGCTCGATATCTTGCTTTCGGGCGACGAGGTGGACGCGCTGTCGTTTATCGTCCACAAGGACAAGGCCTACGGTCTTGCCCGCGGTCTATGCGACAAGCTCAAGGAAATCATTCCGCGTCAGCTGTTCGAGGTTCCCATCCAGGGTGCTATCGGCAACAAGATCATTGCCCGCTCCACCGTCAAGGCGCGTCGCAAGGACGTGCTTGCCAAGTGCTACGGCGGCGATATCTCGCGTAAGCGCAAACTGCTCGAGAAGCAGAAAGAGGGCAAGAAACGCATGAAGGCCATCGGTTCTGTCGAGGTTCCGCAGGAGGCCTTTATGGCGATCCTCAAGGTGGACGAGTAGGTCTATGGCGCTTTCCGAATATAGTCTGCGGCTGCTGGGCGCCTATGCCGAGCAGCCGTTCCTTATGGCTCCCATGGCGGGCGTGACCGACCCCGCCTACCGCATCATGTGCCGTCGCCGCGGTGCCAATCTCGCCTATAGCGAGATGGTGAGCGTGGCGGGCCTTGCCTATGCTAGCAACAAAACGTGGCGCCTGGTGCTGCCGGCCGACGAGGAGCAGCAGATTTGCGTGCAGCTCTTTGGCTCCAAGCCCGAGCAGTTTGCGAGCGCCGTCGCCGCCGTCGAGGATCGTGTGGGCGATCGTCTGTCGCTCATCGATATCAATATGGCATGCCCCGCCCGCAAGGTCGTTACCAAGGGCGAGGGCTCGGCGCTTATGCGCACACCCGATCTGGCCGAGAAGATTGTTGAGGCAGCTGTGGGCGCGGCTCATGTTCCCGTGACCGTGAAGATCCGCAAGGGTTTTTATGCCGAGGACCGCAACGCCGCAACGTTTGCCCAGATGCTCGAAGGGGCGGGCGCCTCCGCAGTTGCCGTGCACGGTCGTTGTGCCACGCAGCTCTATACGGGGCAGGCCGATTGGTCTGTCGTCGATGAGGTCGCAGATGCCGTCGAGATTCCCGTGATTGGTTCGGGCGATGTGTTCTGCGCCGAGGATGCCGCGGAGCATCTGCGCAGTTCTGGTGCCAGCGCGGTGTTTATCGCGCGCGGCATCTATGGTAATCCCTGGGTGTTCGGTGATGCTCGCGCCCTTGCGCTCGATGGCATACCGGTGCCGGCGCGCAGCTCCGTCGAGCGCCTGGACGCCCTGCGTGAACACCTAACGCTGACGCACGAGCTTCTGCCGCTCATGTCGCGTGCCCGCACGTACGCAAGCTGGTACTTAAAAGGCATGCCCCATGCCGCCGCTTGGCGTGCCCATGTGGTGCGCTGTTCCACATACGAGGAGTTTATGGTGCTGGTCGATGAGATCGAGCGCGATGTGGTGGCCTGCGAGGCCGCACTTGCCGCCGGCGAATCGGTGCCCCCTCATCCGCTGGAGGCTTAAGGGTGGCCGTTACCGCGCTGTACGTGCACGTGCCGTTTTGCGCCCAAAAGTGCCGGTACTGCGACTTTGACTCGCGCAGTTTTGCTCCGTGTGATCTGAGCGCTGCGCTCGATGCCTATTTTGAGCAGTTGTTCGCGCGTCTCGATGCTTTTGGCAAGGCTGGTGCCCTTGACCAGATCCGCACCGTCTATGTTGGCGGCGGTACGCCGTCGCTGGCGGGGGAGCGCCTGGTGGAGCTGGCGCGGCGTATTCGTGCGTGGTGCGCCCCCGTTGAGTTTACCTGCGAGGCCAATCCCGAGTCGCTGACCGCCGAGCTTGCCGCTGCACTTGCCAAGGTTGGTGTCACACGCGTCTCTCTGGGCGTGCAAACGCTCGATAACACCGAACTTACCGCTATCGGCCGTATTCACGATGCCGATCGGGCGCTCGCCGCCATCGCGACAGTCAAGACCGCTGGGCTTGACGTGTCGTGCGACCTTATGTGCGGACTTCCCGGGCAGACCGCAGCGAGTTGGAAGCGCACGCTCGATGGCGTGCTGGTGGCGGCGCCGCATCATGTGTCGGTGTACCCGCTCACGCTCGAGGAGGCCACGCCGCTCTACCTCATGGCGTGTCGCGACGAGTCGCTCGAGCCCGACGAGGATTTTCAGGCCGCCTGCATGGATATGGCACGCGAGCTCCTGGGTGCGGCCGGTTATCACCCCTATGAGGTGGCGAGCTATGCGCTCGACGGCCATGAGTGCGCCCATAACATTGCCTACTGGACCGGACGGGGCTACCTGGGCCTGGGTCGTTCTGCCGCGGGCATGCTCGACGCCGAGGATTTCGACCGTCTTGCAGGTTTGTTCCCCGGCGTGTCTTCTCGAGGCGATGCGCACCGCGTGCGTCTGGTGCAACGCGACGATGACGCGACGGCGTTCGAGGCCGAACATCTGTCGCAGCGCGAGGCTGCGGCCGAAGACCTGATGCTCGCCTGTCGCATGACGCGCGGTGTCGCGTCCGACCTGTTGGTTCGCGCGGCTCGTGTCATCCCGGCCGATGAGCTGGCAGCTGCCTGCGATCGCGCACTCGAATTGGGTCTTGCCACTTGGGTGCCCGAGACGTTCGGGGTCCATGGGGGACCCTTCACTTCGGCAGATGTCGTCGCGGGTCATGTTCGAGCTCGTCTGGCGCCGACCCACCTGGGCTGGCTCGATGGAAATGTTCTGTTCGAGCTGTTTTGGGATCTAGCTTAGGTCGCTCGGGTAGAATTACCGGAATATATACGCTGCTGTGAGCAGGAGGTTGCCGCGCATGGCGACGATGAACGAAAAAGATTACTACGAGATTCTGGGTGTCTCCAAGGACGCCACCTCGCGTGATATTCAAAAGGCCTTCCAGCAAAAGGCCCGCAAGCTCCATCCGGACGTCAACAAAGAGCCGGATGCCGAGGAAAAGTTTAAAGAGGTTTCCGAGGCCTACGCCGTGCTTTCGGACGAGCAGAAGCGTTCGCGCTACGACGCCATGCGTTCGGGCAATCCCTTTGCCGGTGCTCCTACGGCTTCGCCCTATGGTGGCGGCTACGCCGGCAGCACGGGTTATGGCAATCCTTTTGAGGGCGGCTTTCCTTTTGGCGGTGCCTGGGGTCAGCAGCGTCGTGGGCAGGCTGCCTATAATCCCGAGAACGGTGCCAACGTGGTCGTCGATATCAAACTCGACGCCAAGGAGGCCAAGGGCGGTGCCCGCAAGACCGTCCGCTATACGCGTTTCGATACGTGCGGACATTGCGGCGGCTCGGGCTCCGTTTCGTCTGAGCATGCCCATACCTGCCCGAGCTGCGGTGGCCGCGGCCACATCGACGTCGACCTGTCCTTCCTGTTTGGTGCGGGTGCGTTCCAGTCGGTCTGCCCCGAGTGCGGTGGTTCCGGTAAAGTCGTGGCCGATCCCTGCCCTGATTGCGGCGGCAGCGGTCGTACTCGCGTAACCTCCGAGCAGACGATTGAGTTTCCTGCCGGCACGCACGATGGCGACGAGGTCCGCATTGGCGGCATGGGTCATGCTGGCACCAACGGTGCCGCGGGCGGCGACCTGGTCGGCCGCGCCCATGTTGAGGCCGAGCGCTTGGAAGGCAAAGCTCGTACCGGTTTTTACCTGATGGGCATCGTAGCGCCGTTTTTGGTACTCTCGGCCATCTCGGGTGTGTTCTCGGCCTTTGCCGTGATGTGCTTTATTCCGTTTACCATGGGCCTGTTCATGGTGCTTTCGGACGGTGTGCTTCATCGCAGCCTGCTGTGGTGGAAGCGCGGTGCGATGCAGTTTGCCAACGGTTTTGCCAATGGCTTCATGTTCGCGCTCGTGTCGGTTTGGTTCGCAAGCTGCTCGCAACGGGCCATGCTTTCGCCGTACCAAATGCAATAACATCAAACCCTTTGTTTGCGGTCGGCCCAGCTTGGGTATAGGACGCACTGTGACAATAATGAAAGTCGGAAGGATTCGGTCGTGTCGGAAAATAGGGATTACTACGAGGTGCTTGGCGTCGACAGGGATGCCGACGCGCGGACGATTAAGCGTGCGTTTCTAAAGAAGGCCCGTACCGTACATCCGGATGTTTCGGACGACCCCGAGGCCGAGGCCAAGTTCAAGGAGCTCAACGAGGCCTATTCCGTTCTTTCCGATGAGCAGAAGCGTGCTAACTACGACCGTTACGGCACTGCCGACGGCCCTGGTGGTTCGGGCTACGTCGATATCAACGATATCTTTGGTGGCATGGGCATGGACGACTTGTTCTCGTCGTTCTTTGGCGGCGGTGCCGGCGGTGGCGCCCGCAGCCGTCGTGAGCGTCGTCGCGGACGAGACATGGCCATCTCGCTTTCGGTGACGCTCGAGGAGGCGGCGCTCGGCTGCAAAAAGACAATCAGCTATGACCGCCTTGCTCCTTGCGAGGACTGCAATGGCACCGGTAGGGCAGAGGGCGCACAGGAAAAGCAGTGCGGCCGCTGCCACGGTACGGGCTACGTCACGACGGTTCAGCGATCGTTTTTGGGCCAGGTTCAGTCTTCCTCGCCTTGCCCCGACTGCCATGGCGAGGGCACGGTTATCGATCATCCCTGCGAGACCTGCGACGGTCAAGGCCGTACGCCTTCGCACGAAAAGATCGACATCGATATTCCCGCCGGCGTTTCGACCGGTCGCCAGCTGCGCGTGAGCGGCTTTGGCGAGGCCGGCCTTCGCGGCGAGCCTTCGGGCGACCTGATTGTCAACGTGCGCGTTGCCGACCATGAGCGCTTTAAGCGCAACGGGGACGACCTGTACCTGGTGAGCGATATCTCGATTGCGCAGGCTGCGCTCGGCTGCGAGATCGAGGTCGAGGGCATTATGCCCGACGAGGTCGTTAAGGTGACGGTTCCCGCCGGCGCCCAGTACGGCGACACCGTGAGCGTCAATAATTACGGCATGCCGCGCATTGGCGGTGGCGGTTCGCGTGGCCGCCTGATCGTGCAACTGCGCGTGGTCGTTCCCACCAATCTTTCCAATAAGCAGCGCGAGCTGCTCCGTGCTTTTGCCGATGAGATGGGCGATGACGTCGCTTCCGGTAAGAAGTCGGTGACCGACCGTATCAAGAGTGCCCTCGACGATATCCTCGATTAAGGAGCCCGCGTGCTCGCACCCCATATTTCCGTCGTCAACCTCGGTTGCCGTGTCAACCGGGTTGAGTCTGACCGTATCACTGCCGATCTTATGCGCCTGGGCTTTGCTATTGTGGAGCCCCAGGATGCCGATCTGATCGTCATTAACACTTGTGCCGTTACGGGCGAGGCCGAGGCCAAGACCCGTAAGGCCGTCCGTCATGCGCTGGCCCATCCAAACGAGCCCTATGTGCTCGTGACCGGATGCGTGGTCAATTTGCATCCCGAGGAGCTGTCGGAGCTTTCGGATCGCGTGATTGCCGAGCCGTCCAAGATAGATGTCGCCGATCGTGTCTGCGAGGTGCTGGGCGTTGAGTCCGATAGTGTTCCCGCCTGCAGCGATGGTGAGGTGGTCGATGCGCTCGGTCGCTCTCGCCTGGGCGTGAAGATTCAGGACGGCTGCAACCATCGCTGCACCTATTGCATTGTGTGGAAGGCGCGCGGCCCCGAGCGCTCCGTGCCCGTCGAGTCCGTGCTCGAGCAAGTTCGCGAGGCCCAGGAGGCCGGCGTGCCCGAGGTGGTGCTGACCGGTGTGAACCTGGGTGCCTACGATGGCAAGAGCGCGACCGACGAGCACGTCGAAATCGATGAGCTGCTCGAGGCCATCATGGAGCGCACGTCTATTCCGCATGTGCGCATTTCCTCGGTCGAGCCCATGGATATCTCCGAGCGCCTGCTTAAGGTTATGGCGCGCTACCCGCAGCGTATCGCCCCGTTTTTGCACCTGCCCGTGCAGTCCGGCTGCACGGCGACCCTGCATCGCATGGGCCGTCCCTATAGCGCCGAGGCCTTTGAGGACACGGTGCGTATGATTCGCGCCAACTTGCCCCAGGCGTCCCTTTCGTGCGATGTCATCGTCGGTTTTCCTGGTGAGACGGACGAGGAGTTCGAGGAGTCGCTGGCGCTGTGCCGCCGTGTGGTTTTCTCGCGTATGCACGTGTTCCGCTACAGCAAGCGTCCCGGTACCCTTGCTGCCGACATGCCCGACCAGGTGCCACCCGAGGTTATGGCCGAGCGCAGCCGCCGTATGCGGGCCGCCGCACAGGAGCTCGCTATTGCCGACGCTCGTCGTCGCGTGGGCACGGTCGAGCGTGCCGTGCTCGAGTATGGTGACAACCTGACGCTCGGCTCGTTCCATCATGCCCGTCTTGACGATACCTGTGGACTTACAGCCCCGTGCCTGCTCGATGTTGCTATCATCGGAGTCGATGATTCCGGCTTGGTCCATGCACGCAGGGAGGTTCATGGAAGCCTCGAAGATTAGACTTACCGTTCCCGAGGGAATTGATCCCTCGTGCGTTTTGGGCGCCGGCGACGGCGTCCTTCGCGCGCTCGAGAGCTTGGTTCGCGCTCACGTGGTCGCCCGTGGCGATAGCATCGCCGTGAGCGGCGACCCGGACGAGGTCGAACTCGTGGCGCGCTTTTTCGAGCACGCTTTTCGCGAGGCGGCCGCCGGGCGCACGCTGTCTGCCGACGATGTCTCTCGCTGCCTGGCCGTCTTGCGCGACGGTGAGCACGAGGCTACGTCGCTTCGCGATGACGTGCTGCTTTCGTATCGCGGCCGCGTCATTCGCCCCAAGACGCTCGGGCAAAAGCGCTATGTGGATGCCATCCGCTCGCATACCATCACGTTTGGCTTGGGTCCTGCCGGTACTGGTAAGACCTATCTGGCTATGGCGCTCGCCGTTGCCGCGCTCAAGCGTCACGAGGTGGGCCGTCTGATCTTGACGCGTCCGGTTGTCGAGGCGGGGGAGAATCTGGGCTTTTTGCCCGGCACCCTCGAGGAAAAGATCGATCCCTACATGCGTCCGCTCTATGACGCCCTTTTTGACATGATGGATCGCGAGCGCACTGATGAGCTTATGGAGCGCGGCGTGATCGAGATTGCCCCGCTTGCCTACATGCGCGGCCGCACGCTGAGTGATGCCTTCGTAGTGCTCGACGAGGCACAAAATACCACGCCCGAGCAGATGAAGATGTTCCTGACACGCCTTGGGTTCAACTCCAAGTTCGTGATTACCGGCGACCTGAGCCAGCGCGACCTGGTGGGTCGTCGTGGCGGTCTTGCCGACGTTGAGCAGATTTTGGGCCGTGTCGACGATGTCGCATTTTCTCACCTCGAGCGTGCCGACGTGGTGCGCCATGCCCTGGTGGGTCGTATCGTCGAGGCATATGAAGCTTATGATGACGTGCGCGAGCAGCGCCCGCGCGACCGAAAGGAGTCCCGTTGAGTGTATTGATCAGCAACGATGCCGAGCTCGATACGCTGCTCGACGCGCAGGAGGTGGAGCACATCTGCGAGGTTGTGCTTGCCGCCGAGGGCGTTGAACGTGAAGTCGAGATTTCCCTTTCGTATGTCGACGAGGACGAGATGCACGGGCTCAACCACGAGTGGCGCGGTATCGACCGCACCACCGATGTGCTCTCGTTTGAGTGCGATTCGGCCTTTGACGATGACATTCCCGCCGATGAGACGCTCGAGCTCGGCGATATTATCTTGGCCCCGCAGGTTATTGCCCGTCAGGCCCCCGGTTTTGGCAATAGCCCCGCTGACGAGTGCCGTCTGATGCTCGTACACGGAATGCTGCACCTGCTGGGCTATGACCACATCGAGGACGACGAGGCCGAGGTCATGGAGGCCCGCGAGGACGCCATCCTGCGCGATCTGTCGCTCGAGCGCGGCGAGGACCCTAAGCTAGTCCACGTCGGCCCCATCACCAACCACGCCCACGACTAGGAGCCGTCTATGATTCCCGGATCGAACAAGGACCATCCGTCCTTCTTTAAGTCGTTTTCCTACGCCATGGAGGGCTTCGTCACCGCCGTCAAGACCGAGCGCAACATTAAGGTCATGCTCGTTGCGGGCGTGTGCACCGTCATTGCCGGCTGCGTCGTGGGGCTCGACATTGCCGAGTGGGCCACGATTATCATCTGTTGTGGCCTGGTGATTCACGGCGAGCTGTGCAACACCGCTATGGAGGCCATCGTCGACCTGGCGACCCAGGAGCTCCATCCGCTGGCCAAGCGTGCGAAGGACATCGCCGCCGCTTCCGTATACGTACTTTCCATTACCGCCGCGATTGTGGGCGTGCTGGTATTTGCCCACGCGCTCGGCTTTATTTAGAAAGGGATTCCCATGTCCGACAATATGCAGCCTATCGATGAGATTTTGGATGACGAGGCCGAGGAGTTCGACCCGTTTGAGGGCATGAGCGATGAGGAGCTCGACGCCCTGTGCGACGAGGACGACAACCTCGCGGGCTTTGGCGACGTGGAGCCCGGTTTCCGCAGCGGCTTTGTGGCCCTGGTCGGTCGTCCCAACGCCGGCAAGTCCACGCTGCTCAACGCCTGTTACGGCAAGAAGGTCGCCATCACCTCGCCGGTGGCCCAGACGACTCGCCGCCGCATGCGCGCCGTCGTCAACCGCCCCGGCTACCAGCTGGTCTTTGTCGATACCCCGGGTATTCATAAGCCTAAGGACGGCCTGGGTTCCGAGCTTAACAAGAGTGCGTTGTTCGAGCTGAACGATGTCGATGTCGTCGCGTTTTTGATTGATGCCACCAAGCCCATCGGCAGGGGAGACGCCTGGGTTGCCGAGCGTGTCAGATGCGCTCGTTGCAAGAAGGTCCTGGTGCTCACTAAGGCCGATGAGGCCGACCCCGCACAGGTCATGGAGCAGCTTAAGGCCGCCCACGAGCTCATGGAATATGACGACGAGATCGTGACGTCGTCGGTCAAGAACTTCAACGTCGATGCCTTTATCGAGACCGTTGCGCACTTTTTGCCCGAAGGCCCGCGTTGGTTCCCCGAGGACATGGGCACCGACGCTTCTGACGAGACGCTCGTTGCTGAGTTTGTGCGCGAAAAGGTCTTGCGCCGCACCCGTGATGAGATCCCGCACTCCGTTGGCGTGATCTGCGATGCGCTCGAGCAGACCAAGAAGGTGCTACGCGTGCACGCCACCATTTACGTCGAGCGTGAGGGCCAGAAGGGCATCATCATCGGCAAGGGCGGCGAGATGATCAAGCATATCGGTATCGACGCCCGTCGCGATCTTGAGCGCATCTTTGGCACGCAGGTCTTTTTGGAGCTGGACGTGAAGGTCAAGGCCGGCTGGCGTGACGACGAGGCCCAGATTCGCCGCTTTGGGTACAACGCGGAAGATTAGTTCGCGTCAATGGCAGGCTCCCGGACATATCGCACGAAGGTGCTCGTCCTCGATAAGACGAAGCTCAAAGAGACGGACCTGATCTTGACGATGCTTGACGAGCGGGGCCGGCAGGTTCGTGCCGTGGCAAAGGGCGCCCGCAAACCCGGTGGACGTCTGGCTGCGCGCTGCGAGTTGTTCTGTACGGTCGATATGCTGCTCGCGCATGGACGGTCACTCGACGTGGTTTCTCAGGCCGAGCTTATGGAGGCGCCGCTCGGCGCTGCGCCCTATTACGAGACGACCTGCGCCGCAAGCGCGATCGCCGAGGTCGCGCGCGTGTGCTCGTTCGAGGACGCCGAGGACCCGTTTACCTTTGCCATCACGCAGCGAGCGCTTGCCCTGGTGGGCAGCGGGCTTGACACGGCACATATGGACCTACTTGTGGCGGCATATGTCTTTAAGCTGCTGTCGCACGTTGGCTATCGACCCGATTTTTCGGCCTGCGTGCTGTGCGGAGACCCCATGCTGTCGTATTTTTCGCCCCAGGCGGGCGGCCTCATGTGCGGGTCGTGCGCGTCGAGCGTTCCAGGTGCCGAACTGGTGTCGACCGGTGAGGTCGCATGGCTGCGCGCCCTCATGTCGATGACCTTCGATGCGCTTTTGGCCGAGAAAATCGACTCGCATACGGCGGCGTTCTTGCTTGGGCTTTCGCATGTGTGGGCGGCGACGCATACCGACCAGCGCCTCCGTGCGATGGAATTCATGTTGGGTCGGTGATGATGCGCAGGCGCGGGCTGCTTGTGGTAACATACCGACCTGTTGGTACCTCGACCTTGGTTGCTCGCTTCACCGGCGGCTTCCCAGTCCGAGGCGAATCGAGTCGCCCTATGGCGACGCAAAACGAAAGGTGAAACAATGACTGTTTCCAAAGAGCGCAAGGCGGAGCTGACTGCCCAGTTCGGTAACACCCCGGTCGACACCGGCAACCCCAAGGTTCAGGTCGCCATCCTGTCCGAGCGCATCAAGGAGCTGACTGAGCACATGAAGTCCCACCAGAAGGACTTCCACACCCGTCGTGGCCTGCTCATGCTCGTCGGCCGTCGTCGTCGTCTTCTCTCCTACATCAAGAAGAACGACATCGTCGAGTACCGTGAGCTCATCAAGGCTCTGGGCATCCGCGACAACATCCAGTAGGATTTGTACATGCTAAGAGCGTCCTGCGCAGCGGGGCGCTCTTTTTGTGTAAGGGCGTGAACAATCACGCTCTGAAGCGTGGCGGGGGCAGGGGGCCTGCGTCACATGAGAAGCCCGCAGGCAAGGGGCCTGTGGGGTAAAGGAGAACAATGACACTCGTATCCAAGACCTTTGAGCTGTACGGCAAGACCTACACCTTTGAGTCGGGCGAGCTTGCCAAGCAGGCCACCGGCGCCTGCCTGGTCAAGCAGGGCGACACCACGATGCTCGACACCGTGGTCGTCTCCAAGGAGCGTAAGAACTACGACTTCTTCCCGCTGACCGTCGACTTCAACGAGAAGATGTACGCCGCCGGCCGCATTCCGGGTGGCTACCTCAAGCGTGAGGGCCGTCCCAGCGAGAAGGCCACGCTCACCGCGCGCATGATCGACCGTCCGATTCGGCCGAGCTTCCCGGACGGCTTCCGCAACGAGGTGCACATCGTCGCTACCTCGCTTGTCGCCGACCAGGTCAACCCCTTCGACGTCATCAACGTTATGGGTGCTTCCCTGGCCATGACGCTCGGCGGCGTGCCCTTCGAGGGCCCGCTTGCCTGCGTGCGCATCGGCCGTAACGTGGAGACCGGCGAGTTTATCGTCAACCCCACCTACGAGGAGCGCGAGAACTCCGATCTGGACCTGGAGCTGGGCGGATCCGCCGACTTCATCTCGATGGTCGAGGCCGGCGCCGAGGAGATCTCCGAGGACGACATGCTCGCCGCCATGAAGTTTGGCCAGGAGGCCCTTGCAGCTTTCTGCCAGGCTCAGGACGAGTTTGTCGCCGAGTGGGAGCAGGTCAACGGCCCCATCGTCAAGAAGGAGTACCCGCTCGATCAGCCCGTCGAGGAGGTCCAGGAGCGCATCTTCGCCCACTACGACGAGATGGCAGCCGCCCTGCGCGACGCCGACAAGCTCTCCCGTATCGGTAAGGTCGAGGCTCTGAAGGAGTCCATCCGCGCCGAGTTCACCGAGGAGGAGCAGGCCGCTTGGGAGCGCGAGATCCCCGTGGCGCTCAAGAAGCTCGAGAAGAAGGCCATGCGCACCATGGTCGTCGAGACCGGCGAGCGCGTCGACGGCCGTGCCGCCGACGAGATTCGCCCCATCATGGTGAAGGATAACTACCTGCCGCTCGTTCACGGCTCCGGCCTGTTCCAGCGCGGCCAGACCCAGGTGCTCTCCGTCCTGTCACTCGGTATGCTCAACGAGGGCCAGCGTCTGGATACCATTGAGCCCACCGAGGGCAAGCGCTACATGCACCATTACAACTTCCCGCCGTTCTGCACCGGCGAGACCGGCCGCATGGGTAGCCCCAAGCGCCGCGAGATCGGCCATGGCAACCTGGCCGAGCGCGCCCTGCTTCCGGTGCTCCCCGACGAGAACGAGTTCCCCTACGCCATCCGCGTGGTCTCCGAGGTCATGGAGTCCAACGGCTCCTCTTCGATGGCTTCGACCTGCGGTTCCACGCTCGCCCTTATGGACGGCGGTGTGCCCATTAAGCGCCCGGTCTCCGGTATCGCCATGGGCCTGATCCAGGAGGAGGGCAAGACCGTGGTCCTGTCCGACATCCAGGGTCTCGAGGACTTCCTGGGCGACATGGACTTTAAGGTCACTGGCACCACCGAGGGCATCACCGCCCTGCAGATGGACAACAAAGCCACCGGCCTTACCTTCGACATCCTGGCCCGCGCCCTGCAGCAGGCCAAGGAGGGTCGCGCCTTCATCCTGCAGAAGATGCTCGATGTGATTCCCGAGCCGCGCCACACCACGCGCAGCACCGCTCCGCGCATCGTCTCCATCCAGGTTCCGACCGATAAGATTCGCGACGTCATCGGTTCCGGCGGCAAGGTTATCCGCGGCATCCAGGACGAGACCGGCGCTTCGGTCGACATCCAGGAGGACGGCACCGTCTTTGTTGGCGGCACCGGCGAGTCTGTCGATCAGGCTGTCGAGCGCATCAAGCTCATCATCAAGGTTCCCGAGCCGGGCGAGGAGTACACCGGTCGCGTGGTCTCCATCCAGCCCTTCGGCGCCTTCGTCAACCTGCTGCCTGGCAAGGACGGCCTGCTGCACATCTCCCGCGTCGCCAAGGGCCGCGTGGAGAAGGTCGAGGACGTTCTCAACGTGGGCGACGAGGTCAAGGTCGTCGTCATCGAGGTCGACGATCGCGGCAAGATCTCGCTCGATCGTCTTGACAAGCCCGAGGCCCCGGCTCGCTCTGAGGGTTCCTCCGAGGGCGATGGCGAGCACTTCCAGCGCCGTGAGCGTCCGCGTCGCGAGCGCTCCGAGCGCAGCGACCGTCCGCGCCGTCCCGGCGACAACGGAGGCCGCAAACCCCGCCGTCACCACGACGCCGAGTAACAGCCGCATATAAGCAGCTCAACAAGGGCGACTCCGGACAGGGGTCGCCCTTTTGCTATTCCCGGCGGGGTCCGCGGGTAAAGTTTCCTGCTCTACAGTCCTGCTCACGACGGAGGCCACATTAAGTGGCCTCCTGTTCGTGCGGAACTCGCGATAAACTTTACCCGCGGCCCCCACCGGGAATAGCAAAAGGGCTGGTGGGTACCGCTTGCGATTGTGTCAGATAGTCTATTCAGGTTTTCTTATTTTCTGAATTGTCGATAGGCGTGCTCTCGGCATATCCCTAGATAAAACCGACCAAAATAAACCTGTCCTTTTTGGCAGGTCTGGGGCCGAGGGCGGGGGGGCGGGGGGCGGGCGGGGGGCTGAGTGGGCGGCGGGGGTGAAGGCACGACAAACAAAGAAAATTATAATAGGGGAGTGTGAAGG
>CAMQJB010000039.1 GCA_947002045.1 uncultured Collinsella sp. | reverse complement strand
ACGCGGCCGACGACGTCGGCGGCGTCACGCTCTACAAGAATTTCTCCATCGATGCCATCATCAAAAAGGCGTCCGGCGACGACGGCACCAAGCGCACGCTGCGCACCTATGCGCACCGCACCAAGGTCGATATTGCGTCGTACAGCGAGGGCAAGGAACCCAAGGCGGATGACGAGGTGGCGATCGACCGTGTTTTCGCCACCAACAACGACCTCGCCGTGGGCGATAAGGTCGAGCTTGAGGGCCGCACCTACACCATCTGCGGCATCATGACTCAGCCCGATAGCCAGGCGCTGTTCCTCAACAACTCCGACTTTACGGTGAACACCATCACCTATGGCGTGGCCGAGGTCACCGACGCTGGCTTTGCCGCGCTCGAGGACGTCGGCGGCGCGCCCGCCTACACCTACTCCTTTACCTTTACCGATCGCGACCTCTCCACTGCGGACCGCATCGATGCGGAGCAGGATATGGTCGAGGCGCTGACCGATGCCGATGCGCGCGTGGACGATCTGATCGACGCCGATTCCAACCAGGGTATTGGCTACGCGCGCGACGACGTAGACGGCGACTCTATGATGTGGATGACGCTGCTCGACATCATCATCGTGATCATGGCGTTCGTCTTTGTGGTCCTTACCGACGCCACCATCGAGGAGGAGAGCGCCATCATCGGCACGTTGCTCGCCAGCGGCTACCGCCGCTGCGAGATCGTGCTGCACTACCTTGCGCTTCCCGCTATCGTGGGCGTGGTCGCGGCGCTTTTGGGCACTGCGCTCGGCATAGCGTTCTTTACCGAGCCCATGCGCGGCCTCTATTACGGGTC
The DNA here is from genome assembly GCA_947002045.1 of uncultured Collinsella sp. GTDB lineage: Bacteria > Actinomycetota > Coriobacteriia > Coriobacteriales > Coriobacteriaceae > Collinsella. The sequence continues at coordinate 20,132 of CAMQJB010000039.1, read as the reverse complement.
GTACAGTCTGCCGCCCTTCCAGGTGTACTGGAGCTGGGAGATCTTTGTGAAGTGCGCCGTGGTTCCCGCCGCCGCGCTCATCCTCATCACGCTGGTGGGCCTGCTTCGCAAAATGGGCAAGACGCCGTTGCAGTTCCTTCGTCACGAGGCGAGCGGCAGACCGGGCACCAAGCGCGGCCTGCAGCTGCCGGAGCGCATGGGTTTTGTCTCGCGCTTCCGCCTGCGCATCTTCCTGCGCAATTTGGGCAACTTCGCCACGCTCTTCGTGGGCATCGCGTTTGCCTCGCTGCTACTGCTCTTTGGCCTGGCGATTTTGCCCACGATGACGCACTATGCGGACAACCTCGAGACAAGCCTGGTCGCCGAGCACCAGTACACGCTCAAGGCGCCACTGGAGCTCGAGGGCACTGCCGAGGAGCGCGAGCAGTGGTCGGCACTCGAGCGCCTGCAGTCGGTTGACGGCGTGCTGCTTTCCGCCGCCCAGGATGCCGATGACGAGCTTGATGACGCGGCCGATGCGGCGCAGGCGGCAGCCGATGCCGCGGCCGCATCTCCGTCTGCCGAGAGCCTGACCGCAGCGCAGGACGCGCTTGCCAAGGTCCAGGACAAGAAGGATGCGCTCTACGCGCGCCTTGACGATCTTGCCGACGCCCTCGGCTGTGACCGCGACGAGGCTATCGACCTGATTGACAAGGCCTCTAAGATTGACACTGACAACGACGATATCCACCCGGTCAATACGACCGACAACGGCGCGGGCGCAATCGCACAGGCCGAGAAATACGCCGTCTACCAGCTGCAATACGACCGCGGCGATGGAAATGGCGAGGAGACGATTTCCGTCTACGGGATTTCATCCGATTCGCGCTACTGGAAAGATCTCAACGTCGGCGACGGCCGCGTCGCCTTTGGCGGCGGTCTGCTCGATAAGTTTGGCTGGAGTGAGGGCCAGAAGGTCACGCTCCACGACAAGTATAAGGGCGAGAATTATTCCCTTGAGTACGCGGGCAAGGACTGTGCCTGGGGCTCCAAGTCGGACATGAATATCTATATGAGTATCGATGACTTTAACGAGCTGTTCGACAACAATGCCGCCTACTTTAACGGCTATGTGAGCGACGAGAAGCTCGACCTCGATGCTCGTTACTTTGCCGGCGACACCACGCCCGACGACATGCGCGCCGTGGGCGACCAGTTCATTGGCATGATGAGCAAAATGATTGGAATGATGATCGGGCTTGCGGTGTTTATCTTCCTACTGTTTATGTATCTGCTGACCAAGGCTGTGATCGACCACAGCGCCCGGTCGATTAGCTACATGAAAGTCTTTGGCTATCGCGATAGCGAGATCTCGCATTTGTACATCCGCTCGATCACGCTGTGCGTGGCGGCGTCGCTCGTGCTGAGCCTGCCGGTCATCATTGGCTCGCTCACGGCCATCTTCCGCTCGATGCTGCTCGCCTACAACGGCAATATCGAGATTTATGTGCCCTGGTGGTCCATGGCGGCGTGCGCAGGAATCGGCTTTGCAACCTATCTGGTCGTGGCGTTGCTGCACACGCGTTCTATCACGCGCGTGAGCCTGGCCGAGGCCCTCAAAGTCCAAGAGTAGTCGTTTAAGAACCTCCCCAACGACTAGGTTTCGCGCTTGACTTTGACCCTACTTTAACGGGTACCATCCTCTATGTCTGTAACGCCATATAGACCGAGGGGATAGATCTATGACCGCAACTGCACCCGCAGCACCCGCTAAGGTATACTTCACCAACTTGCGCACGCATGCTCGCGAGAGCCAGCTCGACAAGCTCAAGCGCCTCATACGTCACGCCGGTATCGAGCAGATCGACTTCGAGAACAAGTTCGTCGCTATCAAGATTCACTTTGGCGAGCTGGGCAATCTGAGCTTTTTGCGCCCCAACTACGCCCGCGCCGTCGCGGATGTCGTGAAGGAGCTGGGTGGCAAGCCCTTCCTCACCGACTGTAACACGCTCTACGTCGGTAGCCGTAAAAACGCGCTCGAGCACATCGATACCGCCTATCAGAACGGCTTTACCCCGTATGCCACGGGTTGCCAGATCATCATCGCCGACGGCCTCAAGGGTACCGACGAGGCACTCGTCCCGGTCGAGGGCGGCGAGTACGTGCGCGAGGCCAAGATCGGTCGGGCACTCATGGATGCCGATATCGTGATCAGCCTCACGCACTTTAAAGGCCATGAGCAGGCCGGCTTTGGCGGCGCCATGAAGAACCTGGGCATGGGCGGCGGCAGCCGCGCCGGCAAGATGGAGCAGCATGCCGCCGGCAAGCCGAACGTCGCGACCGAGCACTGTATTGGCTGCCGTGCCTGCGAAAAGGTCTGTGCGCACAGCGCTATCTCGTTTGACGACACCCGTGAGCGCGAGCTCGCCAACGGCAACACCCGCACGGTTCACGTCGCCGCTATCGACCATGATCGCTGCGTGGGCTGCGGCCGCTGCATCGGCGTGTGCAACCAGGACGCCATCAAGCCCGGCCATGACGCTGCGGCCGACGTGCTCAACTGCAAGATCGCCGAGTACACCAAGGCCGTTGTCGACGGCCGCCCGAGCTTCCATATCTCGCTTGCCATGGATATTAGCCCCAACTGCGATTGCCATCCCGAAAACGACACGCCTATCGTCAACGATATCGGCATGTTCGCGAGCTTCGACCCGGTCGCCATTGACCAGGCCTGCGCCGATGCCGTCATGGCATCCGAGCCGCTGCCCAACACCGAGCTCACCGATAGCGCGGCCAAGATGGAGCATAACCACGAGCAACTGGAGGGCGAGCAGGCCAAGGACCCCTTCTGCATCACGCATCCCGACACCGACTGGCGCACCTGCATTGCGCATGCCGAGAAGATCGGCCTAGGCACGAGCAAGTACGAGCTCATCGAGGTCAAATAGCACCTATCTATTGGACAAAACAAGCGCTTTTGTAGCGTTAGTTGAGCAAAAGCCGCCCGCGAGCGCAACGCTCTCGGGCGGCTTTCCGGAAGTATGCGGCAAATTTCGAGACCGCCGAGCACACGACATTTTTTGGCAACAAAACCCCTGATAAATTGTTGGTAAAGCTGCGGTCTGGTCGGCAGTTCCAGATTTTGCCGCATACTTCCGAAAATAGTGGGTCAGATAAAGCCCCAGACGTTGCTTTTTGCCTAAAAATACTCGTCGAGGAAGTTGTTGACTGTGTTCCAGTAGAGCTTGGGGTCAACTTGCGCACTCTTGGCGTGGGTGGCGCCATGGATGGTGAGCTTTTGCTTGACCTTGCTGGCGCACGCGTCGTAGTTTTGGTCGAGCATGCTGTACGGCACAAAGGTGTCCTGGTCGCCGTGGATAAACAGCATGGGAACCGTCGCGTGTTTGAGTTGCTCCACACTGCTCGCCTTATGAAAGTCGTAGCCCGCGCGCACGTTGCACACCAAGTTTGCTACATCGAGCAAGGGAAAGCTGGGCAGGCCGAACACGTCCTTGAGTTGCAGGGAAAACTCGTCCCAAACACTCGTATAACCACAGTCCTCGATAATGCATTTTACGTTTGCGGGTAGAGATTCCCCCGCGACGTTCATGGCAGTTGCTGCACCCATCGACTCGCCAAAGACCAGGATGCGCGCCTCGGGGTCAGCCTGAACGATCCGCCCAATCCATGCAACGACATCGAGCCGCTCGGGCCAGCCCATGCCGATATAGTCGCCGCCGGAGCGCTCGTGGGCGCGGGCGGCAGGCGCGAGCACGTTCATGCCGCGGTCGTGGAATCGCTTGACGTATCGGGCCATGCCGATGGGCTCGTTGGTATATCCATGCAGGCAGACGGCGTAATCGTGGGTGTTCTCCGAGGCGGCAAAATACCAAGCGGCGAGCTCGGTTCCGTCATCTGCGGTAAGGCTGCTGCTCTTGCGGTTTTCTTTAAACCATGCCCGCGCCTCGGTGTCCTCGGCATCCGGCTGCTCACCGTCTTTGTCGTTCTTGCTATCCTGCATCATCTTCATGGTGTACGGCGCTTGGGGATTCAGCGCGAAGTCAAACAGAAAGTTGCCGGCAAATCCGAGCAGCACAACGACAACCACCAGTGCAACGATGCCGGCCATCTTGAGCTTTCGATGGGAACGTGCGTTTTGAGCCATGCGGTATTCTCCTATAAGATGTTAATACGTCAACATTTAATGCAAGCGCATTATGGACGTTCGCCGATGATGCGTCAACAGGCAAAGAATGGGTAAACAAAGGGTCACGTATGGTGCAAATTTCGCACGTACCTAGACGCTTTGATATAGTGTTGAGAACTCTTTACGTTGGAGGATGTAACCGGCATGTCCGATTCGAGCGACAGTTCTAAGCCGCGACCCAAGACCGCGGCCGTTCCACACTACACGGTGGGCGAGGAGATCATGAACTCCGTCACCCATGGTGTCGGCTGCCTGCTGGGTATCGCGGGCCTGGTGCTCCTGATCGTATTCGCTGCCCTGCGCGGCGGAGGCCCGGCCCACATGGCCGCGGCGATTGTCTACGGTGTCAGCATTATCCTCGAATACCTTGCCTCCACGCTCTACCATGCGATTCAGCCCGCGGGCGCCAAGCGCGTGTTCCGCATTATCGACCACAGCTGCATCTACCTGCTCATAGCCGGCAGCTATACGCCGTTTTGCCTCATCACGCTCGCAAACGACGGCGGCCCTGCGCTGTTCTTTGCCGTATGGGCCATCGCCATTATCGGCATCGCCCTCGAGTGCTTTATGCGTGAGCGTCAACCGCACTGGGTAAGCGGCCTGGTCTACCTGCTGATGGGCTGGCTCGTTGTCTTTAAGCTGCCCGAGCTCGTGTTGCTGCTCAACCCCGTGGCACTTGCCCTGCTCGCCGTCGGCGGCGTGTGCTACACCGCGGGCGTGCCGTTCTATATCGCCAAAAACGTGCGCTATCTGCACAGCGTGTTTCACCTGTGGGTGCTCGCCGGCAGCATCTTCCAGTTCATGGCGGTGATCCTTTTCGTAATCTAGCGACCATGCCTGCGCGCCCGCGTCCTCGTTTGGGCGCCGGCGCAATTGCCGTATCCGTAATCAACGTTTTACCCTAACGTCCCGAATCTTGGAGGTTCGAGAAACTCCCGATGGACATAACCATCTCCCTTATCACCACCCTCGTTTTAACCCTCATCAACGGCTACTTCTCTATGTCCGAGATGGCGCTCACCACGGCAAAGCGCGCTGTGCTGGAGCACGAGGCCGAGGAAGGCGACAAACGCGCCGAGCGCGCCATTAAGCTGGCCGCCGATTCCGACCAGCTGCTCGCCACCATCCAGGTCGCCATCACGCTCGTGGGCTTTGCCTCATCCGCCGTCGCCTCGACGAGCCTGTCCGATCCGCTTGCCACGTGGCTCATGAGCTTTGGCATCGCGCCACTCTCTGCCATCGCGCGCGGCCTGGCGCCGGTCATCATCACCGTCGCCGTCGCCTTTGTGTCCATCGTGATTGGCGAGCTCGTGCCCAAGCGCATCGGCCTCGCCAACGCCGAGGGCGTATCCAAGCAGGTCGTGGGGCCGCTTTCGGTGTTTCAAAAGATCGCCCGTCCGCTCGTGTGGCTGACCGGTGCCTGCTCCGACGGCCTGGCCCGCATCCTGCGCATCAAGAGCGCCGATGACCGCCAGAACGTCTCGGAGGAAGAGATCAAGTACATGGTCTCGGAGCAGGACGACCTGCTCGACGAGGAAAAGCGCATGATCCACGAGATCTTCGACCTGGGCGACACCGTTGCCCGCGAGGTCATGGTGCCGCGCGTGGACACCACCATGTGCGAGGACGACGAGACGGTCGCCGACGTGCTGTCCGCCATGCGCCAGACCGGCTTTAGCCGCATCCCCGTCTATCACGAGGATCCCGACAACGTCGCCGGTATCGCGCACATCAAGGACCTGATCCAGCCTTCGCTCGACGGCAAGGGCGACCAGCCCATCGCCGATTTTTTGCGCGACGCCACCTTTGTGCCCGACACCAAGGACATCCTGCCGCTGCTGTCCGAGATGCAGACCTCGCACGACCAGATCGTGGTGGTCGTGGACGAGTACGGCGGCACGGCCGGCATCATCACCATCGAGGACATCGTCGAGGAGATCGTGGGCGAGATCGAGGACGAGTTCGATCCTGACAACAAGTACCTCACGCGCCTTTCGCGCCGCGAGTGGCTTGTCGATGGGCGTTTTTCGTGCGATGACGCGATTGAGCTTGGTTGGCCGCTCGAGGAAAGCGATGATTATGAGACCATCGCCGGCTGGATTTTGGAGCTTTGCGACTCGGTGCCCGACATCGGAGAGGTGTTTGAGGTTGCGGGGTACAAGTTTAAGGTGCAGTCGATGCGTGGCCAGCGCATCTCGCTCATTCGCGTGATCGCTCCGGCCGAAACCGATAAGAAGGATTCCGAGTCCTCGGCAGATAAGCCGGCGGCGTCGGACGCGGGTTCTGCGGACCCGCACGATGGCGACGAGTAGGGCGAGGAAGAGTAGGGGAGAGTTATGGCAGGCCTGTTCAACATCCTTAAGGTCACCGTCAGCGAGGACAAGATCTGCGCGCATGTGCTGGTGAACCCCGGCATGCCGCTCATGACCTCGGAGGACATCGAGGCTACGGCGCGCGTGTACTACCTGGTGCCCGCGATTGCCAAGCATCTGTGTCTGGGCGATTCCGGTCGCGAATTCCAGGACTGCATGGGCCAGACCGAGCTTTGCCATCTGCTGGAGCACGTGACGGTCGAGCTCATGAACGAGACCGGGCTTGCCGGCAGCATTTCGTGCGGCCGCACCCGCGTGAGTGAGCACGATGAGCGTGTCTTTGAGGTTGAGCTTTCGTGTCCCGACGACGCGCTGGCCATCGGCGCGCTGTCTTCGGCGACCTTTATGATGGATTGGGCCTATCTGCATGCCGACCAGCCCGCTCCCGATGTGGACGGTACGGTCGCGGGCCTGCGCAACCTGGTGCTGGGCATGCGTGCCGAGGCCGAGGGCAAGGATCCGCACGAGGCCGTCGCCGCCGCGAACGCCGAGGACGAGGCCGGGGACGCGACCGAGGGCGAGGCGCCTGCCGTGGCTGCCGTCGATCCTGTCGACGAGGCGCCTGCCGAGGCGGCTTCCGAGCCCGAGTCCGCGGAGCCCCAGGGCGTCCCGAACTTTGACGACGAGCCGCAGGAGGCAATCGATACCGAGGGCGCGACCGCTGAGAGCCACGAGGCCCCCGCTGCCGTCTACGGTGGCGCGGCGACGGCTCCGGTTGCCCCCGCGCACGAGGGAACGCTGCCGCTCGTTGACGGCGCCGGCGAAGACCCGGCCGCCACGGTGGCCATGCCGGCCGTGCCGCAGGAGTAGGCTCACTCGCTTATCACCATCATGTACCTGCGCCTTTACCGTACGCAGATGAGCAAGACGGCAAGCGCTGTGCTGCGGGTATAATGGACAGCATTCAAACGGTGGGCGCCGAGGTGCCCGCAGGAGAGGAATGAACATGGGTAAGACTTTCAACTTTATCTCGGGTGCGCTCTTCGGTGCTGCCGCCGGCGCCATCATCGGCGTCGCCCTGGCTCCGCGCTCGGGCGCCGAGACCCGCGCCATGGCTGCCGATATCGCCAACGACGCCTGGGATAACATGCGCGACACCTACGAGCACGGTGCCGAGGAGGCCCGCGCCGCGGTCAACGATTTTGGCCCGATGGTCGACGCCAAGACCGATGACCTGCGTGCCAAGGTTGACCTTGCCCGCGAGCGCATGGACCAGCTGCGCGAGCAGCTCAACGACGCCATCTCGGGCGGTAACGTGACGCCCGCTGCCGATGTCGTGGTCGAGAACGCCGTCGAGGCCGACGCCGAGGCCGCGGAGCCTTCGACCGAGGCATAATGCGCGCCGGGGATTTTGTCGGCGCCAAGATCTATCGCAAGCCTACCGAGGATAAGCGCACCAAAAAAGACGGCACGCCGCGCAGCCCTAAAAAGCTCGGCAAGATTCACTTTCCGGTCTTTACCCCGGGCGGTACGCGCGTGGTGGGCTTTATGGTGCGCCAGTCCGATATCGCGGGCATGATCGAGCGCCCCGACCGATTTGTGGCGCTCGATGCCATTGGCGTCTACGAGGGCGCCATCGCGGTTGACGACGTCAAGGGCACCTACGATGCCGCTGCGGCCAAGCGCCTCGACATCAACCTGGACGATTGCATTATCTGGGTTGGCATGGACGTGCGCACGGAGTCGGGCGATGTCGTGGGCTATTGCTCGGATGTGGAGTTCAAGCCGCGTTCGGGCATCGTGCAGACGTTCTACGTGACCGCCGGCACTGCCTCGAGTGTGCTGGTGGGCGACACGCAGATGCCGCCGACGATGCTGCGCGGCTATGCGGACGGCGCGATGATCGTTTCGGACGAGGTCAAGTCGCTCGGGTATTCGGGCGGCGCCGCCGCAAAGGCTGCCGAGGCAAGCGTCGTGGTGGGCGATAAGGTCAAGAAGGGCGCCAAGGTGCTCGATGACAAGGGTTCGGTCGCCGTGGACAAGGGCAGTCGCGCGCTGGGCAAGCAGCTCGGCAAGACGCGCGGTATGTTCAAGGCCTTTAAGGACGAATATCAAAAGGCGAGCGGTGGCTCGTCGAAAGCTAGCAAATAGCGACGTACCAAATGATGGGAGGCAAGCCGGAGACCTGTTGCTCCGGCTTGCTGCGTTTATGGGGGAGGGCACATGCGCCAAAACGGATCATATTCACACGGACGCTCGGGCTCGCGTCCGACGGCGCGCCGCGATCTGGGGCAGCTGCCCAGCGGTCAGCGCAAGCGTCACCGTAAGCCCGGCGCGATGTATCTCAACCATAGCCGCGGCTTTAGCGACCGCAGCGCTCGCATCGGCAACGGCCGCACGCCCCGCCGTCCGTCTCGCCTGCCCTATGCGCTCATCGCCGTGGGCTGCGCGCTCGTGCTGTTCATCGCTGCTGTCGTGGGCTACGTCAACCGCAGCGTGGATGTCGTCCTCAACGGCCAGGAGACTGCGGTGCGCGTCGGCTCTACGCTGCAAAATCTCATCGACGACCAGGAGCTGACCGATACCTACGACGCCGGGGACCTGCTGGCCGTTGACGACAGCGTGCTTACTCGCCATGGCGGCGAAAAGCTGTCGGTAAAAGTGGACGGCAAGCGCATAAAACAGGGCAAGTGGAAAAGCCGCGAGCTTACGGGCGGCGAGAAGGTGACGGTCAAAGACGGCCGCGACACGTATGAGAAGCATGAGGTCCAGGCGACGGTTATCGAGCCCAAGCTTAAGGTCGAGGGCACGGGTGCCATCGAGTATGTCAAGACGTGGGGTATCCAGGGTCGCTCTGAGGTGTGGGTCGGCGAGCAATCGGGCAAGACGCAGGACCGCGGCGAGGTCGTGCCCGCCACCGATTGCGTGGTCGAGTGCGCGAGCGTGGCGCCCAAGGGCAACGAAAAGTACGTGGCGCTGACGTTTGATGAGGGCCCGAGCGGCGTGACCAAGCAGATCTTGCAGGTGCTCAAGGAAAAGGGCGTCACCGCGACGTTCTTCCTGTCGGGCGATGCGGCCGAGGCCTCGCCTGCCACGGCCAAGGCGATTGTCGATGCCGGGTGCGAAGTCGGCTCCAACAGCTACCGCGACGAGTCGCTCAAGGGTCAGGACCGCGACGCGGTGCGCGAGCAGATTTCGAAGGGCACCGAGGCGATCAAGTCCGCGACCGGCGTGAAGACGATGCTTTTGCGCGCTCCCTACGCAGCCTTTGACGAGCAAAACTGGATTGATGCGATGGACCTGGCGTCTGCCGTGGTCTCGTGGAATATCGATTCGGGCGACTGGCTGCTCAACGGTGCCGACGAGCAGGTCTCGACGGTGCTCGATTCGGTGACGCCGGGCAACATTGTGCTGCTGACTGACAGTGATGAATGTGCCGAGCAGACGCTCGTGGCGCTGCCGCAGATTATCGACGGGCTTATTGCCGACGGTTACAAAATCGTGACGTTGAGCGATCTGGTCAAGACGGACGCATCGCTGAGCAAAAAGCTCAACTCGCTGGCGAAGGTCACCATGCCCAAAAACGCCGTGTTCCCCCAGCTCGCCGAAGATGACGACACCACAGACTAGTCATGTAAGAACGTCCCCAATGACTATGTCACGGATGCGTCAGCGTTTGATATGCCTGCGATGTTTGGAGCATAAATTTGACGCCACGGCGCGATGCTGATGCTATAGTTACTGCGGATAACAAGGGTCAAGAGAAAGGTTACAGGTGAAATCCAAACCTCGACCATACAGTCGATGACCCCATGCAGGTGCTTCTTGCGCATGTACGGGGTGTGAGCGCCGAGCGGCGTGCCGCCCGCGCATGCGTATACATATCTAATAGTCCACGGATGGCGCGCCGGCATGGCCGCAGTCCGAAGGGATAATGATGGGGAGCACCAGTGAATTATCTGAGTGAGATGCTCAAACTGCCGGTCTTGGACGTCGATGGCGAAAAGCTCGGCGTTGTGAACGATTTTGGCATTGCTACCGGCGAAGTTTTTCCGCACGTGACGTCGCTCGCGTTCCGCGGGCCCGGCAAGACGCCGTTTATGATCAGCTGGCGCAAATGGGTCGACCGTATCGACGAGACGGGTGTGCACCTTAAGTCGCCGGCCACCGAAATCCGTTTTTCGTACCTGCAGCCGACCGAACTCTTGCTCGCCCGCGACGTGCTCAACAAGCAGATTGTCGACACGCAGGGCATGAAGGTCGTGCGCGTAAACGACATCAAGTTTTCCATGTCGGGCGAAAATCAACTGCGCCTGCTGGGTGCCGAAGTTGGCGCTCGCGGTCTGCTGCGCGCGATCAGCCCCGCCCTCGAGCATGTCGTCGAGAGCTTTATGAAGCACCTGGGCAATCCGCTCGGCGAGGACATCATCGCCTGGTCCTACATGGACCTGCTCGACCGTTCGACTAAGAACATCCAGCTGTCGGTGTCGCACAAGACGCTTGGCGAGCTGCATCCTGCTGACATTGCCGACATTATCGAGCAGCTCGACCCGCGCCTGCGTGCACAGGTGTTCGCGCAGCTCGATACTGCCCAGGCCGCCGAGGCCATCTCGGAGTTCGACGACGACGAGCTTATGACCGAGATGCTCGAGGGCCTGTCCGATACGGACGCATCGTCGATGCTGGCCATGATGGACCCGGACGACGCCGCCGACCTGATCGATGAGCTCGATTACGAGAAGGCCGAGAAGCTTCTGCGCCTGATGGGCGTTCAGGAGGAGAAGGCGATTCGTAACCTGCTGGGCTATGAGGACAACACCGCCGGCCGTATCATGACCTCGGAGTTTGTCTCCCTGCCCGCCACGGCGACGGTCGGTGACGCCATCGAGGCGATCCGCAAGCTCGACGAGGACTTCGAGAGCGTCTACTACGTCTATACCGAGGACCCGAGCGGCATGCTCACCGGCGTCCTTTCGCTGCGCACGCTCATCGTGGCCGACCGCGACGCCACGCTGGGCCAGCTGGCCTATCGCGACCTGGTTTATGTGTCGCCCGACGATGACCAGGAAGACGTAACGGACGAGATGACCAAGTACGACCTGGTCGCCATCCCCGTTTGCGACGAGAACCGTCATATTTTGGGTATCGTGACCTTTGACGACGCCATGGACGTTATCGCCGAGGAACACCAGGAGGACCTGCAGATCGCAGGCGTCGGCTCGGGCGACAGCGCGTCCGACGACTCGACGAATGTGCTCAGCTGGTTTGTGCATCGCCAGTACTGGGTTGTCGTGTGGGGCATTGCCTCGTGCATCATGGCAACAGTGCTGGGGACGGCGCTGGGATCCGCGCATCTGGTGGTGTTCCCCATGTGCGCCATGCCGCTCGTGCTGCTGGCTGCCTCGCGTATGGTGTCGTTCGTCAAGAACTACTTCCTGGAGTACGACGGCCATGACGATGAGCCCAAGCCGTATCTGGGGTTCTTCTTCCAGAGCACGGGCATGGGCCTGATTCTGTCGCTCGTGACCTACCTGTGCGCCCAGCTGGTGCGCACCGCTGCGTTCCTCGACGCGCCCATGTTTGAAGAACAGCTCTTTACCGGCTGCTTTAACATCGCGGCCATCGTCTGCCTGATTGGCAACATGAGTGCCGTGATTTACCTGATGGTACTGTTCTGGCGTGACGAGCACGACCTCAATACGTCGGGTACCGCCATGAACGTCATTGCCGTCATGATTTCATGCGTGGCGTACTGCATCGCCGCAGTGCTGCTCACCATGTCGGTCATGGGGTAGGTGGTCGCGTGCAAAACACGAAGCAAAAGGCGAGCACCAAGCAAAAGCTGACCATCGCGGCCATCTTTGGCGCCATGGGCCCTGGCCTTCTGGCGGCGCTTTCGGGTAATGACGCCGGCGGCATCGCCACGTATTCCAGCGCCGGTGCCAGCTATGGCTACAAGATGCTGTGGATGCTTCCTGTCATGACCGTGCTGCTTATCGTGACGCAGGAGACTGCGGCGCGTTGCGGCTGCGTCACAGGCAAGGGCCTGGCGTCGCTCATCCGCGAACGCTTTGGCGTGCGCAGGAGCGTGCTGGCCATGGCGGCGCTGCTGATCGCCAATACGGCCGTGACTATTTCGGAGTTTGCGGGTATCGCGAGCGGCCTTGCTCTCTTTGGTGTTCCGGCGAGTATCTCGGTGCCGCTGGTGGCGCTGCTGGTTTGGATGCTTACCATGTCGGGCAGCTTCCAGCGCATCGAGAAGATTCTGCTGCTGGTGAGCTGCGTGTTTGTGACCTACATTGTCGCTGCATTTATGGCTGGTCCCAGCTGGGGCGAGGTGGCGGTCGACCTGGTTGTGCCCAACATCCAAAATGACCCCAGCTACGTGTCGCTTGTGGTCGCAACGATCGGTACCACCATCGCGCCGTGGATGATCTTCTTGGCGCAGAACAACGTGGTCGATAAGAATGCGGGCGAGGACGATATCGTGCTGCAGCGTATCGACACCGTGAGCGGCTCAATCGCCGCCGATGTCATTGCTGGCTTTATTATCATCACGACCGGTACGGTACTGTTCCCCGCGGGTATTCAGATCAGCGATGCTGCCGACGCCGCCCGCGCGTTGGAGCCCATCGCGGGCCAGTGGTCCACGGTGCTGTTTGCCTCGGGCCTGGTCGCGGCGAGCTTCTTGGCTGCCTGTGTGCTGCCGGGCGTTACGTCCAGCGCTATCTGCGAGGCATTTGGCTGGGAACGCGGTGCTGATCGCAGCTGGGACGAGGCCCCGGTCTATCGCGGCATCATTACGGCCATCATTGGCATCTCTGCCGTGCTGGTGCTTATGCCCGGCGTCGACCTGTTCCAGATTATGATGACCTCGCAGGTCATTAACGGTGTGCTGCTGCCCGTAGTGCTGGTGTTCCAGGTGGTTATCGCTGCCGATCGCCATATTATGGGCGGCAACCGTAACGGCCGCGTGTGGAATGTACTCACGTGGGCGACCATTGGCGTGATTACGGTGCTGACGGTTGTCATGTTTGTCCTGCAAGCGATGGGCTACAGCGCTTAACGCCTCTTTTGGGTTTCGAGCGGGCCGCTGCCATGGGCCTCGGCCTCTTTTGCCCGCTATAGGGGGTTAGCTATATGTCAGTGGCCAGAAAATGCCAAATATGAGTACTGTTGCTAAGTGAATGGCATTTACTTCTAAGAAGATAATGAACATAACCGATAGTATGTTAATTAAAATTGGCTCCAATATGCGCTAAACCAGTCAGGTTGGCTGCTTTAGGGGGTTGTAGGGGTCGCTCAGACGTCATTTTGGGTAGTTTTGCCTGCTACTAAAATGGTAACAGTACTCATATTTGCCCCTTTTTGTCCACGACCTCTTGGAGCCGGCTCGAAAAGAGTGATTTTGGGTTGTTTGCTGCGGGCGTGGGCTTGGAAACAACGCCCGGGGTGGCGAGGCGCCCAGAATTCGGTCGCAAGGAGGGCGTTCCGTTGCTGTGTCAGGAGTGTCCCTGGGTGCCGGCACATAAGGAACGTCCCTAACTGCCGGAGGGGGTGTCTGCCGTAGCAGGTATCCCCTCCGGATGTGGGAAGCTTGCGCTGCAGGTTACTTGTCGCCGCCGAGCTTGTGCGGCTTGTAGGCGAGAGCGTTGACGAGCGCGTCGCCGGCGGACTTGACGGCTGCCGGTTGCGGATCGTTAACGTGGTCCTCGGGGTGCACGGGCAGGTCTTTCTTGACTGCATCGTGGATGAGATTGAGGTACTCGGCCACGCCGGTAGTCGACAGGTGCGTGCCGTCGCCGTCGAACAGGTCGTTGCGATTGGCGCTGTATCCGTACCAGTCGATAACGCGCACGTTCTTGTAGCGCGTGGCGGCATTTGCGATAGCCTGGTTGGTGGAACCCACCCACGGCTGCGGACTGCGTGTGTTCACAAATGCGACGATACGCTTGTCGCCGGCATCGGCCATGATGGCATCGATCTGATCATCAGTTACCAGGCCATTGGTGCCCAGTGCAAAGACCACGACCTTGCCGGCAAGGTTTTGTTGGAGATAGCCCTCAAATGTTGCGCGGCCCGCATCGAACTGGCGGCCCTTTTCGGCATCGATGTGACTGTGGGGGAACACGCCGTCAAAGGAATCGACGGCACGCAGCGACACGGAGTCGCCGATCATCAGCAGGTCGTAGGATCCGTCGGGGAAGCCGTCGTTGTCCTTGTCGGTGTCGTCGGCTGCCTGCTGGTCTTTGGGTGCGGTGTTCTTGGCTTCTTTGTTGAGGATCTCGGCACCTTCACCGCTCAACGCGGAGGTCTCCGGCACAAAGATGAGGCCTCCTAGGGCAATGATCAGCACGACGCCGCAAGTGGCGCACACGGGAACATGCGCACGCACCCAGCTTGCGGGCGTGGCGGTTCCGTCGCGGAACTCGGAAACGGTGCGCCCAAAGGCGCCCTTCCTAAACGGAGTCTCGATAAAGCGATAACAGCACTCTGCCACGGCGACCACCACAAGTACCTGCAAGATGTACTGCCACCAGGGCGTATCGTTGATGTTGGCGACCGGGTTCATAAGCAGCAGCAGCGGATAGTGCCACAGATAGATACTGTACGAGCGCTTGCCGACCCACACGAGCGGCTCGGCGGCAAGAGCGCGCGCGACCAAGCCCTGGGGCTGTACGCAGGCGGCGATGACCATGAGCGTGAGGATGGAGCACAGCAGCGTGCCTCCGCGATATTGGAAAGCGGTGTAGCCGTTGGTGAGCGCGACCATGGCCGCAAGGCCGACCAGGCCCACAACGCCCAGCACGTCGATGGACGCAGATGAGGACCAAAAGCGTGCGAGCGCGCTCGGCTGAGCTGGGGCGGTCTCGGCTGCGGAATCGGTCTTCTCGCCATGCCCATCCTTGGCGTCCTTGTCGAGCTTACCGCGCTTGGCAGCGCTCGCTAGGCGGTCGAGTCCCAGGCGATGGGCAAGGCGAACCGGCGCTAGGTCGCGATCGGGGATAAATGCCATCCATGCACCCAACAGCAGCGAGAACACGCGGGTATCCGTGCCGTAGTACACACGGCTGGGGTCGGCGGTAGGGTTGTAGAGCACCATCATGGCAAGGGCGGATACCGCTGCGAGCCCCAGGACCACACGGCGCGTGTTGGGTTTGCTCACATGCATGGACACCATGGCAAACAGCAGCGGTGGCCAAATCAAATAGAACTGCTCTTCGATGGCGAGCGACCAGAAGTGCGTGAGCGGCGAGGGGTCGCCCAGAGCATTAAAGTACGAAACATCCTGCGCAATCTGCCACCAGTTGTTAAAGAACAGCAGCGACGGCAGGATATCGGGGCGCATCTTGGTGAGCATCACGTGGTTGAAAATGGTGCACAACGCGCAAGTCACCACCACAACGGTTACCACGGCGGGGAATAGGCGGCGAATGCGGCGGATCCAGAAGCTCTTGAGGTCGATGCGGCCGGTCTTGGCTACTTCGTTGAGCAGCAGGCGCGTGATCAGATAGCCCGAAAGCACAAAGAAAATCGTGACGCCGAGCAAGCCGCCCTGCGCCCAGGTGAGGTTGAGGTGGTAGAGCACCACCGCGACAACGGCGAGTGTGCGTAGGCCATCGAGGGCGGGGATATAACGGGACTTGGGGCGAGCGGGCGTCTGATGGTCGGCAGCCGGTGAGCAGACACCGTCGTTGGCGCTGGCGTGCGCGGACTTGCTGGAGGACGCGGGCGTACGACGTGAGTCCGCGCCACGGTGTGTCTCGTTGGTGCGGGGTTTGCCCTGCGGACGTTCGTGCGGAGTCTGCGCCTGGGCCGTGCGGCGTCGGCCGCGTGAGCTCGATTGCGGGAGTTGTTCCATAAAATATCATCCAATGACGAGAATAGTCAGCACATATTCATTGTAGCCGCCTGCTCCTGTGAATGCTTGCTGCTGGCGCAACCTCAAGCGCGCGTCCACATCAAAGTGAACTAAAGTTATAGGGGGTGCGAAGGCGCACAATCGACGGTCGACGGTGGGTGCAAAGCCCGCAGACGAGGAGGTTTCCATGGCAGATAACGGCATCGTTGCGGTGTTCGGCAGTATGAACATGGACCTTTCGGTGGCGTGCGAGCGCATGCCACGTGCGGGCGAGACCGTCGGCGGCAGCGGGTTTATCACCAACGCTGGCGGCAAAGGCGCCAACCAGGCCGTGGCAGCTGCGCGCATGGGCGCGCGCACGTGCATGATCGGCGCGGTCGGGCGCGATGCGTTTGGCGATGCGCTGGTGGCGGGACTTCAGGATGCCGGCGTGGGCGTTGAGTTCGTGGCGCGGCGCGACGACGTGGAGACGGGCACGGCGACCATCATCCGCTGCGAGAGCGATAACCGCATCGTGCTGTCTCCGGGCGCCAACCATGCGCTTACGGGCGATGATGTGGCCTGTGCGCTGCGCTATCTGGTGGCCGATGAGCTCGACCGCGATGCCTGTGGGCTCGCCCCCGCGGCCGGCAGCGTCTTTATCGCCCAGGGCGAATGCGATCTGATGGCGACGGCCGAGGCGCTTGCCTGCGCTCACGAGCTGGGGTTCTATACGGTCTTTAATCCGGCGCCTGCCTGTGAGTTGCCGGCGGGTGCGTGGCCCGCAGTCGACCTCGTCTGTCCCAACGAGACCGAATGCCAGGCACTGACGGGCATTCTGCCCGCAGATGACGCGAGTTGTGCCGAAGCGCTTAATGCCCTGCGCGCCAAGGGTGCCGGAGCTGCGGTCATCACGTTGGGCGGCGCCGGATCGGTTACGCTCGGCGATGACGGTGAGCCGCTGCGCATGCCGGCGCTTTCGAGCTCGGTGGTCGACACCACGGCGGCCGGCGATACGTTTATCGGCGCACTTGCAGCTGCCCGTCTGGAGGGCCTGCCGCTCTTTGAGTGCATGGCCGCGGGCGCTCGCGCCTCGGCGGTGACGGTGTCGCGCTTGGGTGCTCAGCAATCGATTCCCACGCGTGCCGAAGTTGAACATTGGTTTGGTTAAACGATAAAGACGGAGAAGCGGAGTAGAACAATGGCAACCAAGAAGCTGATCCTTGACCTGGATATGGGTGTGGACGACGCCATGGCGCTCGCCTACGCCATCGCGAGCCCCGAGGTGGAGCTCGTGGGCATTACCACGTGCTTTGGCAACGTGCGCGTCGAGCAGTCGGCGCACAACTGCTTGGCGGTGCTTGACCTACTGGGTCGCCCCGAGGTGCCGGTGTACCTGGGTGCCGACCGCCCCATTAAGGCGACCGAGCCCTATACGCCGCCAGCGTCAACCACGCTCATCCACGGCAAGAACGGCATCGGTGGCGCGAGCGTGCCCGCGTCGCCCTATGAGCCGGTGGGGGCAACGTCGGCCGACGGCAACGCTGCGGTCGATTATCTGATCGATGCTGCGCGCACCTATGGCCCCGACCTGGTCTATGTGGCGACCGGCCCGCTCTCCAATCTGGCGCTCGCCCTGGAGCGCGATGCGGCCGCGGTGATGTCTATCGGCCGCGTGGTGGTGATGGGCGGCGCCCTGACCGTGCCCGGTAACGTGAGCACGGGCGCCGAGGCCAACATGGCGAGCGACCCCGAGGCTGCCGATGCCGTGCTGCGCTCGGGCTGCAAGCTCACCATGGTGGGTTTGGATGTGACGCATCGCGTGGTGCTCACGCGCCGCGATATTGCCGGCTGGACGGCCTCGGGCACTATGGCCGGCTGCGCGTTTGCGAGCATGGTCGAGCACTACATTGGCTCGTACGAGATGAACGCACCTTACCTGGGTGGTTGTGCGCTGCACGATCCGCTGGCTGTTGCCGTGGCAATCGATCCCACGCTCGTGGGTGCGCTCGGCTGCAATCTACGCGTCGACCTGCTGGGCGAGTACCGCGGTCGCACCATCTGCGATGAGCGTCGTGTGGCAGATCCCGACAAGAGCGCGCTTGTGGCGCTGACCGTTGATGCCCCGCGCTTCCTTTCCGAGTTCAAGGCACACATGGCCCGCGTTCTGGGCTAAGTTGTCTTTTTGGGACGGGGCTTTTTGGCTGGTATGATTGGTGCGGCCATTCGAACCAGCTAAAAGAGCCCCGTCCCAATTTGACTACCGAGAGGATCTGCCATGGAGCGCATCGCCAGCTTTTCCGTTGATCATCTGCTACTTGAGCCCGGCGTGTATGTGAGCCGCATCGACCGCGATCCGGCGACCGGTGCCGCCGTCACCACGTTTGACCTGCGCCTGACCACGCCCAACAAGGAGCCGGTCATGAACACGGCCGAGTGCCACACTATCGAGCACCTGGGCGCGACGTTCCTCCGCAATCATGCCGAGTGGTCGAGCCGCATTGTCTACTTTGGCCCCATGGGCTGCCGCACGGGCTTTTACCTCGTCGTTTTTGGTGAGCTGACGAGCGAGGAAATCTTGCCGCTCGTGCGCGAGCTGTTTGAGTTTGTCGCCGGCTTTGAGGGCGATGTCCCCGGCGCCGCTCCCGAGGAGTGCGGTAACTACCTGGACCAGAACCTCCCCATGGCAAACTGGCTCGCGCGCCGCTACCTCGACCGCGACCTGGCCGATATCGACGAGAAGCACCTGCACTATCAGCAGGCGTAAGGCCCTTGCGGGAATAACGCTTGTACCAGAAGCGCTCCCGCTCTTTGCGGAGCGCTTTTTTATACCGAGCGCTCAAAACATAAAGAGATTGTTCTAGAATGTTTATACTGTCACATAAACGAACAGGAGTGAACATGCATATCTACTCTGTCAACGATCCCGAGTTCAAATCCTATGGCAACGTTTGGGATAACGTTCCGTCCGAGCTTACGTCACCCGTGCTCGAGGCGCTTGCCTCCACGCCCATCCCCGAAGGCAGTAAGTACGTGGCGAGTGCGCCGGAGCTCGAGGGCGTCAAGGATGCCGACAAGCTTGGCTTCCTCATGTTTGGCGGCCGTCCCTTCCAGCTCGGCTGGTGCAACGGCCACAACACGCGCCTCAACTGCCTGGAGTACCACCGCGCGAGCGAGTTCAACCTGGGTGCTCGCGATTTTATCCTGCTCGTGGCGCATCGCTGGGAGATCGAGGACGGCAAGCTCGACACCGCGTGCGTCAAGGCGTTCCGCGTGCCGGCCGGCACACTTGTTGAGGTTTTCAACACCACGCTTCACTACACGCCGTGCATGGTCGACGATGGGGGCTTCCAGGTGATGGTGGCGCTGCCCGCCGGCACCAACGGTCCGCGCCCCGAGGCTGCGGCCGATATGCCCGCGGCCGGCGACAGCTACTGCTACTGGAAGGCCGACAAGTGGGTTCTCTGCCATGCCGACAGCCCCAAGGCTGCCGAGGGCGGCTACGTAGGCCTCATCGGCAAGAACCTCGATATCGCCTGCGACTAGCATCTTCCATCTCGACCTGTAACATCTAGCGGGCTAAATCGTCTCTACCTGTTACAGATTTAGACAAACCATAGGGGACAGACCGAAAATCTCGATCTGTAACACCAGGCCCGGTTTTGGCTGCCTACCTGTTACAGATCGAGACAAACCGCCCGCCCCCCCCCCCCAAAGGGGGCCGGGCCCGGGGGGGGGGGGGGGGGGGGGGTGTGCAAAATTTTTGGCGCGGCGGGGGCCGCGGGGCGGGGCG
>CAMQJB010000038.1 GCA_947002045.1 uncultured Collinsella sp. | reverse complement strand
GCGAACCTCCAGTCCGGACCGCTTCACGGTCCAACTTTCTGTCCGCACCCCCTTTTATGTCTCTGAGTAGCCTTTAGTCCGTATTTCACCGCAACTTATTGTTGGGCGGCGGAGTCGGTTGTCTCTGCTATCAGGAATCCGCAAAAGGCTTTGTAGTTGGGATACCGTAGCCGCGCATCATAGCGCCAAACTCTTCGACATCATATGTGTCCGATAGCTTGAAATGAATGACGTTATGACCCATGGCACGTAAGTTCGCATCGCGCAATAAGGCGGCTCGATAGGTTTTTGCCGCAGCATGTTCCAAATCTTTTTGAGTTTCATCCTCAAACTTACCCAAACCATGAAGCTCTGCCAACATCCATGACCCATCTGGCATCTGCCAACCATAATCTGCCAGATAATAGCCGGCATTTCCTGGTCGAGCAATCTCAACCTGAAGCTCAGGCGCAACGACTCCAGCAAGGATCATTGCCGCTCGCGCCTCGGACTCTCCCCCGTTATCCGACCTCCCGTCCATATGCTCGAACACGCCAAACGCACGGGCGATGCCATGCAAACCGCGACAATTGGCCTGTGCATACGCACGCAGCTCCTCGCGGTCGACATCATACTCACGAGCCAATCCATCGGCGTAGCCAAGCGCATACCGAAATGCACTCGCGCGGGCAATATCGACCACCGTCCGATAGGGGTCCGTCAGCGTAAACGGGCCGAGCCGCCATAACTCACCTGGGCGCCATCGACGATACTCAACGAACTCATATGTATCGCGCCTGGTAGATCTCGGCAACAACATCTGAACGGCATTAAGCAGCGAGTAAGCAGAGCCGATACCGTACAGCAATGCCGCCGTTGAACCGCAGAAAATGGCATCCGGTTCGACGGCCGCAATAGCAGATGCAAGCTGGAAAATGCGGGCTTCCACGTCAAGGTGGCTCCAATAAACAGGATCGGCGTACACATGGTTATAGAGTCGAATTAAAAGCTCTTCCTGCATAAGCTCACGCGCGCGCCGCTCATCCCAAGGATCAGTCGTTATCAATAGCTGCTCGTCATGATGAATCCCGAGAGCGGAAAACAGCATCTTGGCATATGACTTCGGAAAATGTTTAGCTTTATTGGACATGACCCGCACCATAACAATCAAGAACGAGAGAACGCCTTTACGCTATCGCAGAACGGCATTTAAATACCTTGCCAAAAGCTGACCAAAAGCTTGACGTCGCAGGTCAGAGCTTCAAAAAATATTTCCACTCTCGGTAGACGGTCGCTACGACCCTCCCAACGGCATCAAAATCCACCCTTACAATTAGTTGCGGTGAAATACGGACTACATGGGCCATAAAAGCCGAAAAACAGTCCGTATTTCACCGCAACTTAGGAGGGGATGTGGGGTCCCCGGCATGTATATGAAAACGACTCTGGCGCCAAATGAAGCCAAAGCCGTTAAAACTATCCTATGGAGCGGGCGACGGGAATCGAACCCGCGTCATCAGCTTGGAAGGCTGGGGTTCTACCATTGAACTACGCCCGCAAGATATGGTCGGGACGACAGGATTTGAACCTGCGACATCCTGCTCCCAAAGCAGGCGCGCTACCAAACTGCGCCACGTCCCGAAGGTGTTGAGCAGCTAAGGTCTAAACCTTGCGTGTCCCAAAGCGAAGGAAATTATAGGGGAGACTCCCCGCCTGTGCAAGCATTGATGCCTTAGCTCCTCGAATGTGCAACAAAACGACTATGGAGCAGACCGATCACAAAGGCAACCACGGCAACCGGCGCCCACGCGGCACCGATATCCGCCAGAGGCAGTGCATCGAACGGCAGCCACGCGCCCGCAAAGAACGCATCGCGGACCGAGGTGATCACACTCTGCACAGCAACCACGCCGCCGACCCACACCCACACCTGCGGATGAGCGTCGCAAAAGCCGTGCACCAGGCCCATCAGTACCAGTACGATGGCAACGGGATACAAGGCGTTGAGCATGGGCACCGAGAACATAAGAATCACGTCGAGGCCCACATTGGAGAGCACGCACGAAAACGCCGCGAACACAAAGGCGAGAATCGCAAAGGGACGGCGCATGGCCTCCTCGGAGGCCTCCGCTCCCCCTTCGACCACATACGTCTCGCAGAAGTAACGCGAGCAGCAGCTGATGAGGCCGATGCACACGTTCATGCAGGCAAGGAAAAAGATCGCAAAGACGACGACCGTGCCGACAAGACCAAAGTGCATAGAGGCCGAACGGGCGAGGATGGCGGCGCCGTTAGTAGCATCGGGCATAACCGTGCCGAGCTGCATGCCGGCAAGCGCCAGGCCGCAGTAGATGACGGCCATGAGCACGCCGGCGATCACACCGGAACGCGAAATCTCGAAGGCCACGCGCTTGTCATCGGTAACACCCAGCTCGTGGATGGTCTCGGCGATGATAATGCCAAAGGCGAGCGACGCGAGCAGGTCCATGGTCTGGTAGCCGGTCAAAAAGCCTTGCACGGCGGCGCCTGCATCGTAGGGAGCCTGAGGCGCGGCAGCCGGTCCCAGCGGCGAGATCACGGCAGCACCCACAACCAGCACGATGAGCGCGATAAGCGCGGGACCCGTAATGCGACCAAGCACGCGCGTGATGACGCCCGGACGCAGCGTGAGCGCAAACGCGACGACGAAGAACCCGATGGCAAACACCAGACGTGCCGTGCCGAGCGAAACACCCTCGGGTAGCAGCGGCACCAGCATTTCGAACGCCGTGGAGCTCGTGCGCGGAATGGCCAGGCACGGACCGATGGCCAGATACACAGCCGCGACAAAGAACTCACCAAACTTGGGGTGCACGCGCCCGGCCAGCTCGCGGGCCGTACCGGCGAGCGCGACAGCGATAAAGCCCATGACGGGCAGGCCGATGGCTGCAATCAGAAAGCCGAGCATGGCGACCGGCGTGGCAGAACCTGCCTGCAGCGCCAGCAGCGGCGGAATAATGAGGTTGCCGGCGCCAAAGAGCATCGAGAACAGGGCGATGCCGACGGTAACGACATGGTCGGAGCGCAGACCGCGCGGGGCGGATGAGGCCATAGGCACACCTTTCGGGTCGAAACAAAAACGGGACGGGCAAAAGGCCCGTCCCGCAAGTATAAACGTTCTAGCAGCTTTAACAGGCTAAATCGCACAGAGCATCGATAGCCGTGTCGGCTTCCTCGTCCGTGTTGAAATACCCAAACGAGAAGCGAACAACACCCTGGCGCTCGGTTCCGAGCGCGCGGTGCATGAGCGGAGCGCAATGGGCACCGGGGCGCGTCGCAATCCCCCACCCTTGCATGAGCGCGTCCGAGATCTCGGCAGAGTCGATATCGCCCACGTTGAGGGACACGATCGCCGAGCGCGTCGGCTGGTCAAAGGCACCGTAGAGCTTAATCCCCGGAATCTCGCGCACACCGGCAAGGAAGCGATCAGCGAGCGCGCGTTCGTGAGCTGCAATCGTCTCCACCCCACCCTGGGCCTCGATAAAGTCGAGACCGGCAGAAAGTCCAGCGATGCCATGACCGTTGAGCGTGCCCGCCTCAAGGCGCGTGGGCCACTCAAGCGGCTGCAGCGCATCGAAGCTGTGCACGCCCGTGCCGCCCATGGCCCACGGGGCCACGTCAATGCCCTCTGCCACGGCCAGGCCGCCGGTCCCCTGCGGGCCCATCAATCCCTTGTGGCCGGTAAAGCACACAATGTCGAGCCCCATGGCCTGCATATCGATATGCGCCGTGCCGGCAGACTGCGAGGCATCGACGATCACAAGCGCGCCGGCCGCATGGGCTATGGCCGCCACGCGCGCAATGTCGACCGCGTTGCCGGTCACATTAGAGGCATGCGTCACCACCACGGCACGTGTACCGGGCGTGACCAGCCGATCGAGCTCATCGTAGTCGAGCACGCCATTCGCGTCGCAACCCGCATGCTCAACGGTCACACCCTGCTCTGCCGCAAGGCGGTTAAGCGGACGCAGCACGGAGTTGTGCTCGAGCACCGTTGTGACCACACGGTCGCCGGGGCGCACCACGCCATTGATGGCGGTGTTGAGCGCCGCGGTGGAATTGGGCGTAAAGCACACATGGTCCGCCCTCGGGCAACCCAAAAGGCGCGCGAGCTTGGCACGGCAAGCGTGAATCGTACGAGCGGCATCGAGGGCACCCGACGTGGCACCGCGCCCGGCATTGCCGAGCGAGCACATCGCCTGCGTCACGGCATCGATGACCGTCTGCGGCTTGTGCATGGTCGTCGCCGCGTTATCCAGGTAGATCATCGCACGACCTCCCACATATCGATCACGGTAAAGCCCTCGGTGGGAACGCCCGCCGCGGCAAGCTCGCCGCGCAGCAGTTCCTCATCCGCAGGCAACGCCTTCCATGCCAAACCGCAGCCGGCAGCGACCTCCCCGGGCACGGGAATCGTGCGCCCGGGAAGGCCGCGCTCGATGCATAGGGTCTCGCACCCCATGGCGGCCGCCGTGGTAGGAAACGTGATGACAAGCGCAGGGCGCTTCTCCCTCATGGCAACTCCAACCAATACGCTACGGGCGCACGACGCGCACGGCCTGCTCCATCTTCTCCACGATCACGTACATGTTGGTGACCTCGCCCACGGCAAGCTGGTCCTTAATGCCATAGTGGTCGAGGCAGGTGCCGCAGGTAAGGATCTCGACGCCCTGCTCGGCCAGACCCTTCAGGTCGTCGAGTACCGGTGAGCCCTCGACGGTGAGCTTGGCGCCGCCGTTATAGAACAGCATGGTCGCGGGCAGCTCCTCCTGCTGCGTCACGGCAAAGATAAAGGCCTTCATGAGCTTGTGGCCCAGCTCGTCGTCGCCGCGGCCCATGCAGTCGGTGTAGACGGAAATGACGAGCTTGCCCTTGCCGGCGCTGGCATCGCAGAAGGCAGTGCCATCCTGCTCGGGATCAGCCACGGCAACGGCGCCAGAGGTCGCCACGGTCACGTGCCACTCGGCGTCAGAAACCTTCTCGACTGAGGCCGTGCAGCCCTTCTCCTGCGCCATCTTGGAGATGTTCTTGACGGCGGTCTCGTTATCGACCGAGGTCACGACTGTACCCTCGCCATCAAGCTGCTTCAGGGCTTTGAGCGTCTTGACGACGGGCAGCGGGCAGGCATCGCCCATGGCATTGACTTCAATCTTGGTAGACATAGTATTTCCTTTCGAATTAATCGTTTTAGAACGGTACAGAGCTCAATAAACGTGTCGTTAACGGACAACGTGGACGGCAGGACCGCCTGGCACCGGCTCGCACACGCGACCGACAACGGCGGCGATACGCCCCTCGGCATCCAGACGGCGCGCAAGCTCATCCACATCCGCCGCGGGCGCCGCAATAAGCAAACCGCCTGAAGTCTGTGGATCGTACAGCGCATCCAACATGCCCGGCTCAAGGTCCTCGTCGGCCGTCACGCGCGGGCCAAAGAAGTCCTGGTTGCGGTAGGAGCCAGCGGGGATAATGCCCAGACGCGCCATGTCGAGCACCTGGTCAAAGAGCGGCACCGCCCCCGACGCAAGCTCAATCTGCACGCCCGAGCCCTCGGCCATCTCGCACGCATGCCCAATCAGGCCAAAGCCCGTAATGTCGGTGCAGCCGTGAAGTTCGAGCCCCTCGGCCAGACGAATCGGCGCCTCGTTGAGGGTGCACATCGAGTCAAACATGGCTGCGGCCTCGTCCTGCTCGATAAGCTCGCCCTTAATGGCCGTGGTGATGATGCCCGAGCCCACCGGCTTGGTGAGCAGCAGTACATCACCCGGGCGCGCCCCACCGTTGGCAAGCATGCGGTCGAGCTGCACAAAACCCGAGACGGACAGGCCGTACTTGGGCTCATCGTCGTTGATGGTGTGGCCGCCCGCGATGGTGCAGCCCGCCTCGACGCACTTGTCGGCGCCGCCCGCCAAGATCTGACCGGCCACCTCCACCCCTAGGCAGCTGGGGATGCAGAGCAGGTTCATGGCATGCGAGGGAGTGCCTCCCATGGCGTAGATGTCCGACAGCGAGTTGGCGGCGGCGATCTGGCCAAAGAGGAAGGGGTCGTCCACCATGGGTGGGAAGAAGTCGACGGACTGCACGAGGCCCAGGTTCTCCCCCACCTTGAAGACGCTCGCATCGTCGGAGGTATCGAACCCCACGAGCAAGTTGTCATTATGCACATTGGGCAAATCGCCCAGGACCTGGGCGAGGGCTCCGGGAGCCAGCTTGGCGGCTCAACCGCTCGCGGCCGTCATAGACGTGAGCTTAATCTGATCGTCAGCCATCGATACCTCCTCTCATCGGTCAATCATTTTCTCCCAGTATACGCATGAATGCGAGCCGACGGCGGATGCATTAATTGAGCGCCTGTGCGCGAATCGCCGCGCCGATCGCTCCGGCAAAGCGAGCCTGGGGCGAGGTGGTCACCGGCGACCCCAGTAGCTCGCCCAACCGCTCCACCACGAAGGCGTTCTCGCACAGGCCACCGGTCAGGTAGTACGGGGCGCCCGCGGCCTGCCCGGCCATGGTCGCCACGCGCGAGACCACGCTGTCGATCACGCCACGCGCAATGTTCTCGCGCGGCTCGCCACGACCGATCAGGCTGATGACCTCGCTTTCGGCAAACACCGTGCACATGCTGGAAATCTTGGTAGGCTCGCCGGAACGTGCCAGATCGGCCATCTGCTGCTGGGAAATACCTAGGCGGTCGGCCATGATCTCCAAAAAGCGCCCCGTGCCGGCGGCGCACTTGTCGTTCATGGCAAACTTGGCCACTCGGCCACTTTTAAGCTGAATGACCTTGGTGTCCTGACCGCCCACGTCGATCACGGTGCCGTGATCGCCAAACAGGCGCACGGCACCGGTACCGTGGCAGGTAATCTCGGTCACGACCTTGTGCGCATAGGGCACGGCGACACGACCGTTGCCAGTCGCGACCACGCGCACGTCGTCGGCCGTCACGTCGTAGCCGGCCGCTGCCAGCGCCTCGCGCAGCCGCTCGGAAGCATCGACCGAGGAAAACCCGGTTGGCTGCACGCACGTCCACGCCACCGAACCCTCCCCGTCGACCACGGCAGTCTTAGCCGCCGTAGACCCGATATCGATCCCGATCCCTATCATGGCTCTCTCCCAATCTAAACATCAAAGGTAGCGGCGCGTTCAGGCGCCTTAGCTCTAGGTTTCTCAGGTGCCGGAGATTGCCCCGAAAGAGGAGCGCAGCGTACTTTGGGTACGCAAGCGACGGTTTGAGGGGCAAGATCCGGTGTCTGAGGAAGCTAGAGGGTTTCGATGAAGGCGGCGATGCGCGTCTCGATCTGACCCATGTCGCCATTGCTGTAATCGGTCTCAATCTTCATGTACGGAATGCCCGCACCCTCGACAGCCTCCTGCATGCGCGCGCTCTCAACGTTGAAGGTGTGGCAGGCCTGCAGCACGCTCTCTACCACGCCATCGACATGGTACTTCTCGCACATAGCCAGCGTGTTTCCCATGCGGCCTTCGTTAGGCGTCATGACCGAGCAGTTGATGTCCAGGTAGCGGTCGGCGATGGCGCGCAGGATGTCGGGAGCATCCGGGTCGATCATCATGGCCGCCGTGCGCTCGCCCGAGCAGTCGTCCATGCACACGACCACACCACCGTTGGACTCGATGGTGCGGCCGATCTTGTTGATCACGCCGCCCACCGGGCAGCCAGTGATCAGAATGCGCTTGGCATCCGCCGCAATCGGGCGCTCGCCAGCCTCGTAGGACTCACGCAGCTTGGCGACCTTTTGCTCCAGCTGCTGCGTATAGGCCTCGATATCAAAGCTGAACGTACCGGCGAACATGGTGCTCATCAGGTCGACGCCGCTCATGGCCGCCGGCTGGTTGGCCTGCAGCGCGAACATCTCGAGCTGGGCCGCACGCAAGCGATTGCGACGACGGACAGCGGCGCGCAGGTCGTCATCGGTGATCGTAATACCGTAGAAGTTCTCGAGCTCTTCCTTGAGCAGGCGGCACTCCTCGTACCAGCCCTCGCGCTCATAGGCACGATCGCGACCCTGCGGCAGGTGCAGAATGTACGTGCGCTTGAGCTCGTTGAGTAACTCGTACATCTTCTTCTTGCCGTCGCAGGTGGTCTCACCGATGATCATGTCGCTAAAGTACGTAAACGGGCACTTTTGCGAGTAGGCAAAGCCGTAGGTCGACTTGATGAGCGGGCAGAGGTTTGCCGGCAGCACCTTCTCGGCCTCGGGAATCACCTCATCGGACGTACCGCACAGAGCGACACTTGCGGCCCCCGCGGCATCGATAATCTCGAGTGGCGTATAGCTGCACAGGAAGCCGACCAGGCGATTACCCGCCTGCTTGTAATCCTTGACGCGAATAAACGCCGCCTTGCGCTGCTCGTTGAACTCCTCAAACGTGGACGGCAACGGCTGCTCAATATTTTCCGACATATAACTCCTTAACGAACCTTTTAACCAACCAAGGAAACGGCTTTCCCAGGTGCCCGAGGTTGCCGTGAAAGATGAGCGCCGCATACTTTGGTAGCAAGCGACGGTTTGAACGGCAAGATCGGGTGTCCGGGAAAGCCGCCGGGACGGATAGCCCTAAATGGTTTCCAAGAAGGCCTCAATCCTGGTTTGTAGCTGGCCTGCATCCTCGCCGGCGTAGTCGGTCGTGATGTGCATAAACGGAATGCCGGCCTCCTCGGCGGCCTTCTCCACGGCAAACGACTCCATCTCGTAGAGCGTGCAGAACTGCAGGGCCACGTCGACGATGCCGTCGGCATGCAGGTCCTTGGCCATCTGGACAATGTCCTTCATACGCTGGTCGTTGGGCGTAAAGACGGCGCAGTTGATCTTAAAGTAGCGCTCGGCGATGGCATCAAGCATCTCGTCGACCGTCTCACCGGACTCGTCGACCAGATCCTTGTAGTAGCGCGAACCCGTGCAGGACTCCTCGCCCACCACGACGCCGCCGGCCTTCTCGATGAGGTTGAACAGCTTCCAGTTGGGCACGGCCATGGGCGTGCCGGTGTACAGGATGCGCTTGGTCCCCTTGGGCGCCACGCCCTCGCCGGCCTCGACACGCTGCTCGCACTCAGCCGCCATATCGTTAATGGCTCCGGTCAGACGCGGCGTGTCGTCCATAAAGGCGGCCTGAACGGTCAGCAGGCTGTCGAGACCGCTGATGGGCGCCGGGTCGGCAGCGCGCGTGGCAGCGAGGCGCTGCAGGGCACGGCGCTTCTCATTTACGGCGTGGATGGCGGCCTTCAGGCGCTCGGGCGTAATCGTGACGCCGCACTCTTCCTCGATCTTGGCGGCGAGCTTCTTGACCTCGGCCTTCCAGGTCACGAGCGTCGACTTGTCGTGTACGTTGGGGATATCCATGACGTACATGTTCTTTTGCGTGGCAAAGAACTCGTAGGCCTTCTTCTTGCCATCGCAGGTGTTCTCGCCGACTACCAAGTCGCTCGACTCGATGTAGGGGCAGACCTCGCCCAGCTTAAAGCCGGCAAAGCTCTTGATAAGCGGACAGGTGTTGCGCGGCAGATGCTCCTCGACCTTGTCGGTCGCCCAGTCGGCACCCGAGCACAGGCCCACGGGAATGCCGTCGCAGGCGAGCACAATCTCCTCGGGCACGTAGACGCAGAACGAGCCCACGATCTTGGTGGCCTCGCCGGCCTCCTTCTTGTCGAGCATCTCCTTAATACGGCCGCTGTGGATGTTGGTGGCTACAAAGTCCAGGTAGGACGTGGACTTGGGGCGATTGTTCTGCGTCAGGAACATATCGCCGTACATCTGGCCCACGGCGCCCAGCAGCATGTCGTGGTCGGCAAGATTCATGCCGAGGCTCTCCCACATCGGATGGAAATCGAATTCTTCAGCCATGACGGTTCCCCTCTCGAACCAAAAACGGATAACAGCGGTATCGATGCACGACGGACGGCGATTGCCCGGCCGTGCTCAAACCCGGAATTTTAGGGAACCTGCCTTGCGGACGGTTATTTAGTTGTGCGTCGTCTCTCCCGGAGCCGTGAACATACCTGCTCATATGCGGCTCCGAGCCATATACAGGGCACGCGCGGCAACGCGGCGAATATATGTCGTCTGCGGCATGTGCGCACCCTCCTTTACAAGTTAAGGTCAACTATATCAACGGTTGTCGTCCAGACGAACACCGCCGACATGCGTACGACAGCGTCGTGTGCCGTCGTTTAATAAATAATTATCTTAATTGATAAGAGTTTGTCATCCCTCATTCGTCGTGCGACAAGATAAAGCCGACGAGGCTTATATCCCCGACGGCATTACCCGGCGCTATCGACAAACCAAATGGATCCTGCTGGCATCAAAATGCATGCGCAGCGTCTCGCCTGCTTGCGGTAGCTCGTCGACAGGCATGCCCACTTTGTTGACCTTCCACTGCAGACGCGTGGGCGCATCGGCCCGCGGCGCATCCAACAGCACCAGGCGCTCAAAACGCGAATCGCTCACGCGCGCCACGTGCAAATCGTAGCTGTTGCGACCCCGCTCGGCACGGTTGTCCACATGGAAGTAGCTCGCACGAATACCCAGATATGCCACGTCATCGGGAACCTCGCGACCCACGTTAAAGGTCATGCCCCAGTCGAGGGCCTCAACTTCTTCGTCGCCAATCTTGCGCGCCCGGCTTGTGTTCTTGCACCCCGTCAGACGCAGCGCCGCCAGCGTCTGCGGACGGCGAACCACGTCCTCGATGGAGCCGATCTCCTCAACATGCCCGTTGCGCATCACGCAGATGCGCTCGCACAGACGGCACGCCTCGTCGATATCGTGACTCACGTAGAGCACGGTGCGGTTGCATACATCGAACAGGTCGAGCATGTTCTGCTCGAGGGCGCTCTTGAGGTACGCATCGAGCGCACTCATGGGCTCGTCGAACATAAAGATGCCCGGGTGCGCCGCTACCATGCGGGCGAGCGCCACGCGCTGCTGCTGGCCGCCCGAGAGGCGCGCGGGATAGCGGTCGGCAAAGTCGGCCAGTCCAAAGATACTCAGGTAGCGCTCGGCAAGTTGCTTGCGCGCCGCGGCGTCGCCTGCACCCTCAACGCCAGCGCACACGTTATCGGCCACCGTCATGTTGGGAAACAGCTGATAGTTTTGGAACAGCAGGGCACACTTGCGCTCCTGGGGCGACAGGTTGATGCCCGCCGCCGAGTCAAAAAAGGTCACGCCGTTGACGACGATCTTCCCCTCGTCGGGGGTCTCCACACCGGCAATGCAGCGCAGTGTACAGCTCTTGCCACAACCCGAGGCGCCCAGCAGCGCCACACGCTCCTCGCCGGCCTCAAGCTGCATGTCGAGCATAAACCCCGGAAAGCGCTTTTTGATATCCAGGACAAGCGACATGGCCTATCGACCTCCCTTCGAGACGGCGTCATCGCGCATGAGCTCGGCCAGCGCCTCGCGATCGATACGCAGCGCATCGCCGCCGACTGGGTCGAGCGAATCGGCCTGGCCACCCAGCTGCTTGGCCTGCTTGCGCTCCGCACGGGAAAGGCCCCGCTCGCGATACTTTTGCGAATGAGCGGTGTACATATTGATGAACAGAATGACCAGGAAGCTGAACGCAATTACGACCACGACCCAAAAGAGGGCTACCGACGTGTTGCCCCCCATCCACTCAAAGTAGATGGCGATGGGAATGGTCTGGGTAATGCCGGCGTAGTTGCCCGCAAAGAACAAGGTGCAGCCAAACTCGCCCATGGCACGCGCGAAGGCGAGCACCGTGCCGGCGGCGATGGAGGGCCAGCCGAGCGGCATCATGAGCTTAGCAAAGATGCGACGTTCGGACCATCCCAAGGTTCGCGCGGCGTCGAGCATCTGCGTATCGAGGCTCTCAAAGGCACCGAGCGCCGTGCGGTAGACCAGGGGAAACGACACCACCACGGCAGATATCACCGCCGCGGGCCACGTAAAGACGATCGAGACGCCATGCGCGATAAGCCACCGACCGACCCCGGTCGAGCGGCCAAACAGCATGAGGAGCAGAAAGCCGCAGACCGTGGGCGGCAGCACCATAGGAATCGTAAAGACCGAATCGAGCAGGCCCTTGATACGACTCGAGGTACCCATAGTCTTCCACGCGGCGAACAAGCCCAGCGCAACGGAGATCAGCAGGGCAAGGCCGCTCGTTTTTATGGACACCCAAAACGGGCGATAGTCGATGTCGCCCAAAAAGGAGACCAGAGAGGTCAAGGGCCCCTGCTCATCCCGCAACACGACAGACGATGCCTCAACCATTTGAGCGCTATCAAGCCAACGCGCGCCGCCCTTGGCATCACCTGAGGCTGATGCAATCACCACATAGCGGTCCCCATCCGCACCGTGCTCGTCAAAGCCATAGGTATACCCGCCGGCATCAAACGTTGTTTCCGCCGTGACATACCAAGGAAGATCCATATCCCCCAGCTGCGCACCTCCCATGCAGTTTGCGCTGTCGAGCTCACAGACGAGGGCCTTGAGACCCGATACGCACTCGTTGTCCTGCGGATCCAATCCAAACTTCTCGACCGCCTTGGGCGATATCCACACCACAACGCGATCGGCAGCAGGCGCCACCACAAGGTCCACGTCCTCGTCAACGGGAAACCGGTAGCCCTCAGGCTGGCCTTCCATGGCACGAGCGGTCCCCTTGGCCAACCGCTCAAAACCCTCGATCCCATAGGAAAGCCCATGAGCGGTCGCAGCAACCTGGGCCCCGTCCTCAGCATCCCCAGCCAACGCAAATCCCGGCACACAGCAAAGCGCGAAGGCCAAAGCACAGGCGACAAGCATGCGGAATCTATTAAGCACGAAAAGCTCCAAGCGAATACAAGGACGGAGTGAAACACAAAACGATGGAATTATCACGCCAAGCCGCACTACGCGGAAAGCTCAAAGCCGTACTTAGCCCAAATCTTCTGAGCTTTCTTGTTGGTCAGGCAGAAGTCGATGAACGCCTTGGCCTCGTCGGCATGCTCGGAGCCATCGGCGACAGCGCCCGGATACACGATGGGCTTGTGCGAATCCTCGGGGCACACGAAGGCCTCCTCGATGCCGTCGTAGCGGAAGATGTCAGAGCTGTAGACAAAACCGGCCACGCAGTCGCCTGTGGACACATAGGCGGCGGCGGTACCAACTTTGTCGGCCAGCGCGACCTTGTCGGCGATCTCGGGAGCATACTCGCCGTCGTCGCCCTCGGTGCCGGTGTAGAGGCCCACGGAGGCCAGGGCCTGGTTGGCGTACTTGCCGGCGGGAACGGTCTTGGCGTCGCCAATGGCGATCTTGCCGTCCAGATTCGCGACGTCGTCGATGACCTCGACCTTGGTGTCGGAGCCCTCGGCGCGAATGATCACAAGGTCGTTGACGAACATATCCTCACGGGTGTCGGCATCGACGAGTCCGGCGGCCTCGGCGTCGTCCATGGTGCCCTTGGAGGCCGTGATGAGTACGTCAACCGTGGCACCGGCACGCATCTGCTCGACAAGGTCGCCGGAGGCCTTAAACTGCGTGTCGGCAAACGTGGTACCGGTCTGGTCGGTGTAGAGCTCCTGGACCTCGGGAAGGGCCTTCTCAAGTGAGTTGGCAGCAAAGACTTGCAGCTCAACAGCCTTCTTGGACGAAATCTTGGCGGAGCCGGCATCGGAGCCGGTCGACTCAGACTCCTTATTGCCGGAACAGCCGGCAAGCCCAAGGCCGGCAGCGGCGACAGCAGAAAGCGAGACGAATCCGCGGCGAGAAACCATATCGAACATGTTCAACCCTTTCGAAGGCTACGCCCGGGCGTCCCGCCGCGAGCTTTATTCTGTTAATAGATTATACTTTCACGCGAATAATGTTTATGATAAATATCCTCCGCCTGATAATTTTCTTTTACCGAAAACACGAGACGTCCCACACTGCCGCTGCATAAAAAGGGCAGAGCGACTCGCAAGGTCGCTCCGCCGCAGGTAAACCGCTTATTTGGCGTGCCCGCCGCCCGCCGTCATTTGGGCCGCATGCTCCAGCTGGTCGCTCACGGCCTCCCAGCTTTCGCGGGCCGCTTTCGTAGATCCCGGAAAGTTGATGACAAGTGTATACCCACGCTGCATGCACACGGCGCGCGAGAGCATAGCGCGGCGTGTCTTGGTCATGGAATACGCACGGATTGCCTCTGCAATACCCGGCACATCGCGGTCGCAGACGGCACGCGTCGCCTCGGGCGTCACATCGCGCATCGAAAGCCCCGTACCGCCGCAAGTGAGTACGACATTGGCGTGACACTCATCAGCAGCTTCCACAATGGCATCACCAATCTCGCTGGCGTCGTCGCGCACGACCACATGTGAGGCGACCGTCCAGCCCTGCGCCTCGATAAGCTCCTCGAGCGCAGCACCCGCCTCGTCCTGAGCAAGATCGCGCGTATCCGAGCACGTCACAATCGAAATCTTCAGCTCCATAGCATTCCTCCTACAACACGGCGCCCTCGGGCAGGTCGACGCGAACAACGTCCACGACATCTCCCGCCCTGAGCTCGCACGGTCCTTCGTCAATACACAGCAGGCAGTTCGCACGCTGCATAGTTCCAAGCAGCGCCGAATTCTGCGTCTTAGCCTCGGTCACCAACAGCTCACCGGTCTCGGGGTCGCACAAAACCGTGGCGCGATCGAAGAAGCGGCGATGCTGGCGCTTCTTCACGCTATGCGTAAGCGTCGCCCGCTGCACGGGACGCGCACCCTCGGCAAAGCCGCGCATCTTGCGAATCGCCGGACGGGCAAGCATCTCAAAGCCCACATACGCCGCCGCGGGATTGCCCGAAAGCCCCAAATACGGCTTGCCGCCGAGCAAACCAAACGTAATGGCCTTGCCCGGGCGCATCGAGATGCGATCGAACAGCACCTCGCCCTCGCGCTGGACCAGCGCCGTCACATAGTCGTAATCGCCCGCCGAGGCGCCTCCGCTCGTAATGACAAAATCGCACTCTTGCACCGCGCGATGCACGAGCTCGGCAATCGCCTGCTCATCATCAGGCGCAATGCCGTAGAACACGGGCTCGGCTCCTGCATCGAGTGCTTCGGCCATCAACGCGGACGAGTTGGAATCGCGAATCTGACCGCGCGCCGGTACTTTACTCGGTGCGACCAGTTCCGTGCCCAGCGAGATGATGCCCACACGTGGGGCAGCGTGCACCTTCACGCTCGCGTAACCGGCGCTTGCCAGCAGGCCGGCGCCGGCCGGAGCCACAACCTCGCCGGCGCGCATCACAACATCGCCGGCATGGGCCTCCTCGGCAGCAGAGCGAACGTTCTCCCCCACCTTGGCCGGCGCCGAGAAGCTCGCGTGTGAGCCCTCGTTGCCGTCACCATCGATCACCTCGACGATCTCGTATTTCACTACGGCGTCGGCACCCTCGGGCACCGGCGCGCCTGTCATAATGCGGACGGTCTCGCCCGGGGCGATTGCGCCCTCAAACACATGGCCCGCGGCCTCGTGTCCGATAACGTCGAGCGTCACCGGCGCCTCGCCAGACGCCTGCACCAAGTCCGCCGAGCGCACGGCATATCCGTCCATAGCGCTGTTGGCAAACGGCGAGATGTCGATATCGGCCACCGCGTCCTCGGCCAAGGGAAGACCGGCGGCCTGCCACACGGGAATCTCGACGAGATCGGTCGGAGCAACGTGCGACAAAACAATCGACTGCGCGTCCTCCAGCGGAATGAGTTTCTCTGCCATATGCACCTCTTAATGCCACGGCGCACAACAGGGGCGCCGATTCTTTATGCTTGTCTCAGTATAATCCCCCGACGCACGACCGCGACTCGGCCTGTACCCGCAAATACACCTGTCGGTTGCAGGCCACGAAACAGAATGGAAACCAACCCACCGGCTCGTCGCGTTTACCGCGTTTTATAATGCTTGCGTTACAACCTAAAAGAGGAACATATGGCTCATAACGACAAACCCGAAAGCGCAAACGAGGCGCAGGATCATTCCCAGCCGCTCGACGACGGCGGTTTTTTCTCCCTGAACGACGTCATCATGGCTGGCAGGCATCAGATCACCCGTTCCGAGCATCTCTTAGCTGCCGACACGCGCCGCAATGTCCGCAACCTACTCGCAAGCGCCAAGTTGCTCGCACTCGTCGTCATCGTCTCGCTCGCCATGGGCGTTGCCGCTTGGGCGTTTTTGGCCTCGCTGAATATCGCGACCGACTA
The DNA here is from genome assembly GCA_947002045.1 of uncultured Collinsella sp. Taxonomy (GTDB): domain Bacteria; phylum Actinomycetota; class Coriobacteriia; order Coriobacteriales; family Coriobacteriaceae; genus Collinsella. Next base: position 4,934 of record CAMQJB010000038.1, on the reverse strand, counting down.
TCGCGAGCACCATGCATGGATTTACGCGCTGCTTCCCGTTGTGGGCATGGCCACTGCATGGGTGTACAAAAACCACGGCCTTGCCGCCAAACGCGGTAACAACCTGGTCATCGACTCCGCTCTGGGCACACGCCTCATCCATATGCGTATGGCCGTCCTCACCTTCGTCTGCTCCACGCTCACACACCTAACGGGCGGATCGGCCGGTCGCGAGGGAGCTGCGGTACAGATTGGCGGCACCATCGCCAGCAACATCTCGAGCCTCGCCCACCTCAAAAAGCATGATCACCACGACCTCATGCTCGCCGGCATCTCGTCGGCCTTTGGCGCCGTATTCGGCTCGCCCCTTGCCGGAGCTTTCTTTGGCATGGAGATGTGCTTTATCGGCAAGATCGACTACACCGCAGGCATCTACTGCCTGGTCGCCTCGTTTACCGGCTACTTTACATCGCTTGCCTTGGGAACCGAGTACGAGGCGAATGTCATCGCCAGCGTTCCCGCCATGTCGCCCAAAACGGTCGTCATCGTTGTTATCAGCGCCATTATCTTCGGTCTGACGGCACGCCTCTTTGCCTGGTCGGTTCGAACCGTCAAGAGCCTGTACGGCCGCTTTATCACCAATTACCTCGTTCGCGCACTCATAGGAGCACTCGTGGTTTTGGCCGCCTATGCCCTCCTCGACGCCTGGAACTACGCCGGCCTTTCCACGTGGCTTTCCGGCGCCGGATTTGCAGGCAACACCACCCTGGCGGACGCAGCCATCAAGTTGGTCGTCACAGCGCTTACTCTGGGCGCGGGCTTCCAAGGCGGCGAGGTCACGCCCCTGTTTGGCATCGGCGCGGCACTCGGCGGATGGATCGGATGCCTTACCGGGCTCGACCCCAGTTTTCTGGCGGCTCTCGGCATGCTCGGCGTGTTCTGCGCCGGCCTCAACGTGCCCATCACCACCTGTATGATGGCCATCGACCTGTTCCATGGAACGGCCGCGGGCTTCTTTGTGATCGTGGCGTTTATCAGCTATCTCGTCGGCGGCCACCGCGGCGTATATCCTGCGCAGCGCATTGTCTCGCCTAAACGCCGTTCGCTTATTGTGGACGAGGGCGGTACAGTGGCGGAGGCTATCGAGCGCCACAACGACCTGATAGAGTAGACGCAAGTATTTACAGTGCAGCCACAATCGGGGTAACGCAACCCGAGTGCGACCGCACCGTCACGCAATACGCCGGGAGTCGCCCCATGCACGCAACTGATTTTGGTCGTACGCTCATCATCGCCAACCCCGCCGCCCAGTCGGGTGCGGCGCGCGAAGTTGCCGAGCGTCTGCAGCGCTTTTTGGATATGACCGCGCGCGCATCCCAGTTTGACCTGGTGCTGACCGAGCGCATGGGACACGCCAAGGAACTGGCCGCCCAGGCAACGGGCTATCGCACCGTTATCGCACTTGGCGGTGACGGCGTGATCCACGAGGTCGTCAATGGACTCATGACGCAGGATGAGGCGGTCCGTCCCGCCCTTGCCGTCCTACCCGTAGGCTCCGGCAACGATTTTGCCCAGACGCTCGGCATCGACGATTTCTCCGGCAAGGATTTTGGCGCGCTGCTCACCTGCGAGCTGCAGCGTCAGGACATCGGGTGCATTCGCTCATGGAACCCCGCAAACGGTAGCGGTGAGGCGATCGTCGAGTATTACGACCAGACGCTCTCCGTCGGTATTGACGCCGCCATCGGCCTGGGCACCACCGAGCTGCGCAAAAAGACGGGCTTCACCGGCGCTCCGCTCTACACCCTCTCGGGACTTGAGCAGTTTGGCCTGCGCTATCGCAACTACCCCATGGCAGTCAGCTTTGACGGGGCGCCCGCCGAGCGCGTGAGGGCGATTATCATGGCGATTCAGCTGGGCCCCACGTATGGCTCGGGCTATCGCATCTGCCCCGATGCCGACCCCTGCGACGGCATGCTCGACGTCTGCTACGCATGCGGCCCCGTCCCTCGCGCGATTGCCCTGCCTATGTTCCTCTCGGCCAAAGACGGCCACCATACCAAGTTGCCACCGGTTCGCATGCGCCGCTGCCGCCATGCCGAGCTCACCTTTGAGGAGCCCGACTACCCCATCCAAGCCGACGGCGAGCCCATCGTCGCCTCGCGCATCGAGGTCGACATCCTCGCCGGCGCCCTCCATGTCTGGCGCCCCACCCGCTAACCCAACCTAAGTTGCGGTGAAATAGGGACTGTTTATGCAGCAAGTGCCGCAAAACAATCCCTATTTCACCGCAACTTATGAGGAGGCTATTCGTCGCTGCCCGGTTTGCGACGGTTGGCCTTTTTAATGGCGTTGAAGTGCTTGTCATTGAGCCTGCGCTGGCGAGAGCGCTGAGGCACCTTGGTCTTTACGCGTCGGCGCGGTGGACGCCCGCGACGCTCAAGCTCAGCGCGCAGCTTACGCAGGCAGCTGCTACGGTTTTGGAACTGACTGCGGCTCTCGCGCGCCGTCACGGTAATCCCCGTGGGCCCATGCTTCATGCGCACCGCCGAGTCCGTCGTGTTCACGCCCTGCCCACCCGGGCCCGTCGCGCGAAACACCTGAACCTCGCAATCGCGTGCCAACTCCTCGACCGACATCTCGGCATAGTGCGCATACTCACGCCATCCCATCTTGTTCTCATCCATATCAACACCTCCCCTCATACAAAAAATGTGACAAAGGGACAGTCCCTTTGTCACATCGCATACCAATCGCTTGTGTTGCGCGCTTAGGCGAAGGTGATCTCGCCGGTCTCGCAGTCCATATCGGCGATGCGGGCCAAGCTCTCGACGCGGAAGCCGCGCTCGCGGAGCTTATCGCCGCCGCCCTGGAAGCCCTTCTCCACTGCAATGCCAATACCGGACACCTCGGCACCCGCAGCCTCGCAGATCTTGATGAGACCCTCGAGCGCGCAGCCGTTGGCCAGGAAGTCGTCGATAATCAGGACCTTGTCGCCCTCGGACAGGAAGCGCTTGCCGACGATGACCGGGTACTCCTTCTGCTTGGTAAAGGAGTAGATGGTCGTGGCATACTGCTCGCCGTCAAGGTTGATAGACTGCGCCTTCTTGGCAAAGACCACCGGCACGCCGCCAAAATGCTGAGCCGCGATGCAAGCCATGCCAATGCCCGAAGCCTCGATCGTCAGGATCTTGTTGATCTCGACACCCTCGAACAGACGGGCCCACTCGGCACCCATGTGGTCGAACAGCTCAACGTCGCACTGGTGGTTGAGGAAGGCGTCAACCTTAAGGACGTTACCGGCCTTTACGATGCCGTCATGGCGAATACGATCCTCAAGCTCCTGCATGGCGCAACCCCTTCTCGCGGCAACGATACCGCGCGATTAATAAACGTTGTTCGATAGTCTACCACGGACCGACCCCCGCCCGTCCCACAAGCCGCATCGCACCATAAAGCCGCAAGACCAGTAGATGGGCCGATTCGTGGCAAGCCTGCCTCCACAAGCTAATGGCGGGCGCGCACCCTCACCAAACGCACCATGGCGAGCGCAAAGCCCACAGCGGCCACAGCCATAAGCACGTAAAACACCGAACGGAAACCAAACAGGAACACATCCGGACGGTCTGCAACAAAACTGGTCACGGCCTCGCCCATCGCCACGCTCATCTGCCCATACAGGATATGCGACGCCGCCGTAATGCCCACTGCCATACCCGCATAGCGCGCCAGGCTACCCAGACTGCCAGCAAAGCCGAGCGCTTCGCGCGGAGCCGAGCCCATGTACAGCGAGTTATTGGGGCTCTGGAAAATCGACGTACCGCACGACATAAACGCGACACAGCACACGATCACAGGGATGGAAGAGTGCTCGTCGAGCGTGCTTACCGCAAAGAGGCCGCACACGTACACGCCCAGGCCGACCGCCGTGGGGCCCTCGCAGCCAACACGGTCCGAAACCGTACCCGAAAGCGGGCCGATAAAGGCATTCACCATCGGCAGCGCCAAAAAGAGCAATCCAGAAATGTCGGAACCAAAGCCGTGGGCGTCCTGAAAATAGAACGGCAGAATAAACTCGGATGCGCCAATACCAACGAACACGATGAGCATGCAGGCAAGGTTGATGGTGAAGGCCGAATTTGCAAAGCAGCGACGAGCAGCCTCGATCAGGGACATGGGGCGCTCGCCGGCCTCCGGCTTAACATGCGGCAGCGTGTAGAGCCCCACGATAAACGAGATGACGCCAATGGGCAGGTTGATGAGGAAGATGCTCTCCCAGGGAAAGCTTGCCACCAGCATGCCACCCAGCACGGGGCCACACATCATGCCGAGGGCCACGAAGGTCGCGAGAATACCCATGGCACGACCGCGCTCGCGAGCCGGAAACGACTCGGTGATGATACCCATGTTGTTGGCCATGGCCGCCGCGCAACCGACGCCCTGAACGATGCGTGCCAGAATAAGAACTTCGAGCGAGGCCGAAAGCCCGCAAAGCAGCGAACCGGCCGTAAAGACGATGACGCCCAGCTGGAATATGCCGACCTTGCCGTGCACGTCGCCCAGGCGGCCAAACGGCAGCATAGCCACGCACGTCGCAAGCAGATACACCGAGCTCACCAGCTGGATGCGGTCGAGGCCCACGCCCAGCTCCTTTTGCATCACGGGCAACGCCACGGTCACGACGGTCGAATCCAGACACGACATAAACGTCATGATGAGCACGGTGAACAGAATCGCCCATTTGTTCTTGCCATGGGTGTCGCCCTCAAGGGCAATGTGCTCGCGGCGCAGCTGCTCTGCGGTTTTCTCCATATCCATCCTTTCGAGTGGCGCAACGCAAAAACGGGGCCCCCAAAGCCCGCAAACAGCCCCCATTTGGGGCCCCCCGACGGCATCGGCACTAAAGGTAGCCCCACATTTCTGCCAGCATCGGCGCCTCAAGCGCGCGCTAGCCA
>CAMQJB010000037.1 GCA_947002045.1 uncultured Collinsella sp. | reverse complement strand
ACCGAGCCGCCATTGGGAATGTAGAAGGGGGAGGCCTCGCGGCCTCCCCCTTTTTTCGTTTGATAGAGAGCTGTAATACAAGAACTCGCCTTCGTTTAGCTTGTCTTACTGTTTGGCTGTATTTTGAGTCCTTCTTTTGTATTTGCGCGATAATAACTCCCATTGGCGTTAGGGAGGACTTGATGTTTACCGTTTTTGTCTTGGGCAATATTGCTTCGGGTAAGTCGACCGCCTGTCGCTATCTTGAGTCTCGCGGCGCCATGCTCATTGATTTGGATGATCTCGCAAAATCGTTATATATTCCGGGTTCTGATCTCGTTGGCGCACTCGCTGAGGAATTTGGCTGGGACATTCTTGACGAGGAGGGCGGCGTTCGTCGCAGCGTTTTAGCCTCTCGAGCTTTTGTTTCTCCTGATTCCGTCGCTCGGCTCAACGGTATTGTCCATCCGGTCCTTATCGATCAGTTGTCGCTGAGGATTCTTGATCCGGTTTGCTGCACGGTTTCGTCCCCCCGTTATCCCTTTGCGGTTGTCGAGGTTTCTGCCCCGACTGGTTTTGAGGATGCTTTTGGCCTGGCTGATGAAATTCTGGTTATCAGCGCTCCTTTAGCAGTTCGTCGCGAGCGTGCCATTCATCGTGGTATGGGGTCCTCTGATTTTGATGCTCGCTCTGCATGCCAACCTGATGAGGCTTCGCTTTGCAATCTCGCTACGACGGTAATCGATAATGCGGCAGGCGATAATTCGCTCTATGAACAACTGGACGCATGGCTTGCGCGCCATGGCTTCGGGGATGTAGCGGATAAGGAGGAGGCCGATGCCTAAGACACGTTTCTTTACGTGGTATCGCGTGGCGCCAATTGTCGTTGTGTTCGTCTTCGGCCTTATTTCGCTCGTCTACTCGTATGCCCCTGCCGCCTTCTTTAAGCCTTTGTATCCGATTGACTATGAGGCATATGTAAAGCAATCGAGCATTTCGCACAATCTTGATCCGTATCTGGTGTGTGCTGTCATAAAGTCTGAATCGAATTGGGATCCCGAGGCTGAGTCGAATCAAGGCGCTCGGGGATTGATGCAGCTGATGCCTGAGACTGCCCAGGATATGATTGCCTTGGGTCTTGTCGATGGTAGTGAGTATTCAGCCGACAACCTTAACGATCCCGCTACGAACATCGAGTTTGGCTGTGCGTATTTTTCGTATCTTCTAACGTATTTTAACGGGTCGACGGACAGCGCTATTGCCGCATATAACGCCGGCATGGGTAATGTGGACGGTTGGGCACAGCAGGACACATCGCTTCACAACGCGATTACCTTTCCCGAGACGCAGGCTTATCTGATCCGCGTCAATAATGCCTGGGTTCGCTATAAGACTCTCTATCCCGATCGGTTCGTATAGGACTAAGCCCACCGCCTGCGTATACTGCAGATGTATGAGTTAGGAGTATCCATGGCGGAATTTGAAGTAGAGCGCGTTGGCGGTGAACTTAAACGCTTTGGCGTTGAGGGCTCTGAGGTGCCATTTGAAGTCGTTTCTCCCTATGAGCCTGCCGGTTCCCAGCCCAAGGCCATTGAGTCGCTTGTGCAGGGCGTGAGGGACGGAGACCGTTATCAGGTTTTGCTGGGTGTGACTGGTTCGGGTAAGACTTTTACGATGGCCAAAACCATTGAGGCCTTGGGTAAGCCGACGCTTGTCATGGCTCCCAATAAGACCCTTGCCGCTCAGCTTGCAAGCGAGCTCAAGGAGTTTTTCCCCAATAACTCCGTAGTCTATTTCGTATCGTATTACGATTACTATCAGCCCGAGGCGTATGTGCCGCAAAGCGACACCTATATCGAGAAGGATTCTTCGATCAACGAAGAAGTCGAGATGCTGCGCCATCAGGCGACCGCCTCGCTGCTCTCTCGACGTGATGTGATCGTCGTTGCATCGGTGTCTTGTATCTATGGTATTGGCTCTCCTGAGGATTATGCGGGACTGGCGCCGAATGTCGACAAGAAAGTGCCGCTCGAGCGTGATGACTTTATCCATGCGCTCATCGATATTCAATACGATCGCAATGATTATGACCTGGCGCGCGGTACGTTTCGCGTGCGTGGCGATGTCGTCGACGTGTATCCGCCCTATGCCGAGCATCCGTTGCGGTTTGAGTTCTTTGGCGATGAGGTCGAGCTTATCGCCGAAATCGATGAGGTCACCGGCGAGATGCTTCGTGAGTACGAGGCTATTCCTGTGTGGCCGGCATCGCACTACGTTACCGAGAAACCCAAGGTCAAGGCGGCTCTGAAATCGATTAGCGAAGAGTGCGAGAAGCGTGTGGCAGAGCTCAAGGCGACCGACAAGTTGCTCGAGGCGCAGCGTCTGCAGCAGCGCACCGATTACGATCTTGAGATGCTCGAGACAATGGGATTTTGTAACGGCATCGAGAACTATTCGCGCCATTTGGATGGCCGCAAGCCGGGCGAGCCGCCCTTTACTTTGATTGATTACTTTCCCAAGGATATGCTCTGCATCATCGACGAGAGCCATGTGACGGTGCCGCAGATCCGCGGTATGCATGAGGGCGATCGTTCGCGTAAGGTGACCTTGGTGGAGCACGGCTTTCGCCTGCCCTCGGCACTCGATAACCGTCCGCTCCGATTTGATGAGTTTGAGGCGAGGATCCCCCAGTTCATCTATGTTTCGGCAACGCCAGGTGATTATGAGCTGCGTGTGAGTCAAAACGATGTGGAGCAGATCATTCGACCGACCGGTCTACTCGACCCCAAAATTGACGTGCGTCCAGTTCGCGGTCAGATCGATGATCTCGAGGATGAGATTCGCGAACGTGTGGCCCGCAAGGAACGCGTCTTGGTGACCACGCTGACCAAGCGCATGGCGGAGGACCTTACCGACCACCTGCTCGACGCTGGCATTAAGGTCAATTACATGCACTCCGATACGGCGACGATGGACCGTGTCGAGATCCTGCGAACGCTGCGCGAGGGAAAGATCGATGTTTTGGTTGGCATCAACCTGCTCCGCGAGGGTCTAGACCTTCCTGAGGTCTCGCTGGTGGCAATTCTCGACGCTGACAAGGAAGGCTTCTTGCGCAATCGCCGTTCGTTGATTCAGACGATTGGCCGTGCGGCCCGTAATGCCGACGGCGAGGTCATCATGTATGCAGACGTTGTGACCGATTCGATGAAAGAAGCCATCGAGGAGACGCAGCGCCGTCGCGAGATTCAGATGGCATATAACGAAGAGCATGGCATTGTGCCCAAGACGGTCCGCAAGGCCATTAACGACATTTCGAGCTTTATTGCCGAGGCCGAAAAGACTGTGGGTTCCAAGGGGCGCTCGAAGGGCGACTCCCTTGGCCATGGCGCATTCTATACGCCCGATGAGTCGGGCGAGGGCGGCGTGCCGGAAACGGTGGCACCCGAGCAGACACTTGCGGAGCAGTTGGAAGAACTGCCGCATGACGAGCTTGTGCGGATCGTCGAAACCATGGAAGAGGATATGCGCAACGCTTCTGCCGCCATGGACTTTGAGGAGGCGGCGCGCCTGCGCGATGCTGTCGTTCAGATTCGGGCGATGCTCGAGGGTGCGTCTGAGGACGAGACGATCGAGCGCTTACGTTCGCAGGCCCGCAAGGGTTCCACGTTCGCATCGGGCAGAAAACGCCAGGGTGCACGGTTTAAGAAATAGCGAACAGGCCCCGAGTTCCCTGTGGAGCTCGGGGCCTGTGTCTTTTGCGTGCTGGAATTCGTGCGCTAGAGGTCTGCGATCAGGGCTTCGGCGCAACGGATGCCATCGGTAGCTGCGCTCATGATTCCTCCGGCATATCCGGCCCCCTCGCCGCAAGGGTAGAGCCCCGGGGTCGATACAGCGTGGCATTGACGGTCTCGAGTAACGGTGACCGGAGAGCTCGAGCGTGTCTCAACACCGGTGAGGACGGCATCGGGATGGTCGTAGCCACGCAGTTTTTTGCCGAGTAAGGGAATTCCCAGACGAAGCGACTCGATGATATGTTGCGGCAATGACTCATCGATTGCTGTCCAAGTCACGCCGAGCGGATAGGTGGGCTTTACCTTGCCGCATGTCGTGCTGGCGCGTTCTGCAAGGAAATCGCCGACGAGCTGTGCCGGTGCGTTCCAGTTGGAGCCGCCAAGGCGATAGGCAGCCCGCTCGCAAATGCGCTGGAGTTCTACGCCTGCAAGAGGATCGTCGCTGGGGAGATCGTCGGGCGTGACGTTAACGAGGAGAGCGGCGTTTGCGTTGCGGCCGGCGCGGGCGTTGAGACTGGCGCCGTTGACGCACAGATGGCCGGGCTCTGAAGAGGCTGCGACAACCTGTCCGCCAGGACACATGCAGAATGAGAATACGCTGCGGCCGTTGGGAAGATGGGTAACGAGCTTATAGGGGGCTGCTCCGAGCGCGGGATGACCCGCCGCGGGGCCATATTGCGCCCGATCGATATCACACTGCGGGTGTTCGATGCGAACGCCCATGGCAAACGTCTTTTGAGCGAGGGCGACATCATGGGTTTTGAGAACCTCGAATACGTCGCGGGCAGAATGACCGCAAGCAAGGATGAGATGCTTTGTGTTGATTGACTCGCTTGTCGCGTCGTGGGACGACTGGATGTCGATACCGACAATGGCGCCAGATGTGTCAGTGTGAATGTCAACGAGTTTCGTTCGATAGCGAACGGTTCCTCCGAGCTGTTCAATGCGCTGGGAGATGCTGGTAACGACGGCGGGGAGGATGTCGGAGCCAATATGCGGTTTTGCATCCCATAGAATATCGCGGGGAGCGCCCGCTTCGACGAAGGTCTCGAGGATAAGGCGATGGGCGGGATTTTTGGTTCCCGTATTGAGCTTGCCGTCCGAGAAGGTCCCCGCGCCGCCCAGACCAAACTGGATATTGCTCTCGGGGTCGAGGATGCGCTCCTTTAGAAAGAGGTCGATCGCATGTGAGCGGCGAAATGCCGGGTCGCCGCGCTCGATGAGCAGGGGTTTAAGGCCCGCTTCGGCAAGGGTCAGGGCGGCGAAGAGACCGGCGCAACCGGCGCCGACAACGACGGGACGCCCCTTGGGTGCATTCGGGACGGGGTTGGGGAATGAAGGAGCCTCGCCGTCAACCATGCGGATGCGCGAGCGGTTGCGCTCGGCGACGCGGTCGACCACTTCCTGTTCGAGTCGGGAGCTTGTCAGCTCAACTCGAAAGCTCAAAATAAAATGAACATCTCGCTTTTTACGGGCGTCGATTGACTTGCGATGGAGCTCAATGGCTTTAATCTGGGAATCCTCGCATCGCAGGGCTCGTTTGACGGCGCGTCTGCCAATAGCAAGGCAGGCGTTTTCGTCGCCGGCCTCATCGAGCGTCGCGTTGACTTGGGTGATTTCGATCATCGAGGTCTCCTTAGAGGCAAGAAAGAGGCCGTCCGGTATCCCAGACGGCCCGAATGCGTTTTTGATTATAGACTGCGCGGCTACAGGCTGCTTGCAGCGCGAATACCCGAGATCCAGGCCCACGCAAGGTTAAAGCCTCCGCAATCGGCGTCGATGTCGAGCGCTTCTCCGCAGACGTAAAGCGGGGCGCCTGTGGTGCTGTTCACGTAAAGATTGGGTGTCGAGACGCACTCGATAGATATGCCGCCACGCGTGACCTGTGCTGAGCGCTCCTCTGCCGTCCCTTCGACGGACAGTTTAAAGTGCTTGAGGATTGAGACCAGGTGGATGACATCGCGCGAGCCGGGATGGCACCGCTCGAATGCCGTACAGACGACGTGTGAGAGCTGCGGGGCGAGCATGCCGTCAAGCCAGTGGGAGTTTCGGGGCGAAAAATCGCCGAGCACGTTGACACGCTGCTCGAGCGTATCGAGCAGCTCATCTTTGGAGAAATCTGGAAAGAAGTCGATCAGAACAGTGTCGCCCTGGTTGATACGGCGAGAGAGATTGAAGGCGGCGACGCCTGAGATGCCGAAGGCACGGAACAGCACTTCGCCATCTTCTCGCCAGAGCTCTTCGTGGCTGCGCGAGAGCGTTAAGCGGGCTCGGACGCGCAGACCATCCAGAGTTCCGAGTGCCGTCCGGTCGCCGACGACTGATGCCGATACGGGGCACAGGACGGGGCGCAGGGGCGTCAAGGGAAGGCTAAACACCTCGGCGATGCCGGTGGGGTTGCCGCCCGTAGCGATAACCACGGCCCTTGCCTGCAGGGCATCGCTCGTGCGAGGAGTATCGGCTAACGCCTTTCGAAGCGAACGGAGCTCCGTCTTTCGGTCGCCGTGCTTTTTGGGTTTGAGTACATGAGCGGGACGGTCGATCTGAAGCGTCCAGCCTTCGGAAGCCTTATGAGCCGCAATGACGTTAGTTCCGCAGAGTAGGGTGATGCCCAAACGCTCGCATGCATTGAGGAGTGCATCGCGAACCGACTCGGCGCGAAGGGAGCGCGGGTATAGGCGGCCTTCCTCACGGATCGTCATGATGCCCAGCGAGGAGAAAAAACTCTCGAGATCTTGCTCGGGTTGGGGGCCCATGATGGATTCGACAAAGGCGGGGCGGTTATATCGCCGAATGTCGATGGATTCGTTTGAGAGGTTGCAGCGGCCGTTTCCGGTTGCGAGCAGCTTGAGACCGCAGGCGACGTCGCGCTCGACGACGCAGACCCTTTTGTCGACACGCGCCGCCGTAATGGCGGGGGGGGGGGGGGGCCCCCCCCCCCCCCCCCCCCCCGCCCCCCCCCCCGGGGGGGGGGGGGGGCCCCGCCGGGGGGCGGGGGGGTGGGCGCGGGCGCGCGCCCCGACGCACCCGCTTTTGGCCACCCGCCCCGCGTAAAGGGCGGCGGCGAGGCCCGAGGCCCCGCCGCCGATCACCAAGACGTCATAGAAGGCGCTTGCGTTCACTTAGGCCTCGTCTGTCTTGTGCGGGGCGATGGCCTCAACGGCGGAGACGGCCTTGGGCAGCATGTCATCGGGCAGTGCGGTCTCGACTTCACCCTTATCGCAGGCCTCGGCGAGTGACGGATTGATGGGAAGCTGACCCAAGATGTCGAGGTTGTAGCGCTCGGCGACTTCGGGGAGCTTGCTCTTACCAAAGACCTCGATCTTCTTGCCGCAGTCGGGGCACTCGATATAGCTCATGTTCTCGACAATGCCCAGAATAGGGACGTTCATCTTCTCGGCCATGTTGACTGCCTTGGCGACGATCATCGAGACCAAGTCTTGCGGGCTCGTGACGATGACGATGCCATCGACGGGCAGCGATTGGAAAACGGTGAGCGCGACGTCACCCGTTCCCGGAGGCATATCGACCAGCAGGTAGTCGATGGGGCCCCACGAGGTCTCGCTCCAGAATTGCCTGATGGCGCCCGCGATAACCGGGCCACGCCAAAGGACGGGATCGGTTTCGTTTTGGAGCAACAGGTTGGAGCTCATGACCTTGACGCCGTGCTCGGAGATCTCGGGCAGCATGAGGTTGCCGAGGGCATGGACATGGCGTCCGCTCATGCCGAACATTTTGGGGATGGAGGGGCCGGTGATGTCGGCGTCGAGAATGCCAACCTTGTTGCCGCGGCGGGCGAGCTCGGTTGCGATGGCGCCCGTCACAAACGACTTGCCGACGCCTCCCTTGCCGGAAAGCACAGCGATAACGCGCTTGACCTCCGACAGCGTATTCTCTTCAAATTGCGACGGCGTTGATTGTCCGCCGGCTGCTTGTGCGTGCTCGCAACCCATGTATGACTCCTTTGTATATGTTGGGGCCGGAGCCCCGCGGTGTGACACGAGCGTCATTGTACCCTCGTTTGCGAGCGGGAGTCATTTGCGATGCATTTGGGCCGAGCGTGCTTGCAATACGATGGGTCCAAGCGAATGGGCGGGCTTACTGAACTTTGCTGGCGAACTCGAGGTATTGCATGCGCTGCAGCTTGTCGATCGTCGAGGCGTATGGGCTGTCTTCAGATTCCAAGTCGTAGCGCAGCCCGTCGGCACCAATATAGCCGGCGACATTGATGGTGGGCACATCTGACCTTGTTGCAAGCAGGGCCTTTTGATAGTCAGTGAGCGGGGCGCCGATCTTATTAAGGGTAATAGCTGCAATCTCGTTTGCCCCGACGGTGTCGTAGACGTTGAGCTCGGTATTGCCGGCGATTTCATAGTTAGCCCAGACGAAATAGGTCGACTGATAGATACGGAAAGCGTGGCTTGCCGTATCTTCCTGAGGGTACAGCTCGTCGTTGAGAGTCGTTGCGGCGCTCGGCTGATGGTCGCCAAAAAAGACAAGAACAACCGGTCTGCCGATATTGCGGAGCTCGTTGATAAAGTACTCGAGGTCCCGGTCGGATGCATTGATGCAGGTGAGATAGGTATTGAGCGCGCTATTGGCGCCCTCGCTGGCTCCCTCGACCCAATAGTTTGTCAGCTCTTCGGCGGGAACGGTGCCATAGTCGTAGCCGCCGTGATTTTGCATCGTGACGTCAAAGATGAACTGCGGGGCTTCGTCGGTTCTGAGCAGGTCGAGTATCTTGTCGTAGGTGGCGTAGTCGCATACGCCGGCATGGTAATAGGGCGCACCTTCGAAATCGCCGATTGAAAGAAAGTCTCCAAAACCCAGCTGCTGATAGATTTTATCTCGATGGTAGTTGACGGGGTTTTGCGGGTGCATAGCGGTAGTGGTATACCCAAGCTCTTTAAGGTCCTTTGCCAGGCTGTTGACGCCATTCATCTGATACAGCTGATAGGGGATTTTGCCTAATCCGACAAAGGCCGTTGTCGCTCCGGTCAAAAATTCGAATTCGGAGTTCGCCGTTCCGCCACCGGTGACCGAAGCGAGCATGGTGCCGCGAACAAGTGTGTCGGGAAGCGAGTTGTAGAATGCGGGACCGGTGTACCCGGCCGCCTGGAGCTGCTCAAAGCACGAAAGGTCGCTAAAACTCTCGTTCATGACGGCAACAATCGTCGGCTTGATTTCATTGAACTGGGCAACGGCCGCCGCGCGCTGCTCGCTCGAGCCATACGTGCTGTCGTAGGCGGCGGCGAGCTCCTGCTCGATGCTCTGCGCCTCATCGGGCGTATAGTCTTCGGGCTTTTCAATGGGCAACTCGTTGACCATTTCGGTGAACGAAGTGATAAAACCCTGAGACGCATACGTGGTGATGGGCTGCCAACGGTCAAATCCAAAATCCAGCGACTGCTCCAAGTCGATGTTGGAAAAGCCCAAGAGCCCCACAACGGTCACTAGCAGAAAAGCGCAGAGGTTAGCGGCGATTGCGGGGAAGACATGGGCGGGCGTACGGAGCTTTCGCGGTCGGATAAGCGAAAGAAGCCCCAGGGAAATCTCCAGCAGGGCGAGTGAGGTTACGATTCCTGCAGTGAAGGTGAACTCATATCCCTCACTTACTTCCATTGCGGTGCCCAATGCCAAAATGTCGCTCGGCAGGATGGCCTCGCCTTTAAACGTTATGACGAAGTGCTCGGCAATGCCAAGGGTACAACAGACGACGGGCACGAGGGCCATGACTCCTCCATGACGCTGTCCCAGCAAATAAAGGGAGAGCAGAACCGTCGCGAGCAGCCCAACGGAAAACCCGAATGAGTTGGCGGGAATGCGATAGAACGTTTCGTTGCAGGCAATTTCGAGTGAAACGAACGAGAGCGCTGAAACAGCGGCGACGACAAGGATGTCGCGGCAAATACAGGCAACCGTTCCCGTCGCAAGATCGGTTTGGTCGATAAGTCCCGAAACCAAGGGCTCGACAAGAAGTATGACGGCGGCAGCACCGAGCGCCGAATAAGAAAGGACCCATAGGGAACAGTCCTCATTTACGAGCAATTGATTCGTAATCCATGCAGCTACCATGCCGAGCGGGATGAGGAGCATCGCGCACCAAAAGACGCGGGCAATGGGCGGTTTTTCGTTGTGTTTGATTGAAAAATACACGCGCACGACGACGGCGGCCACGATAAGGACGGCGATGAATATGGGCAGATTGGCCATGCCACTCGAAGTGATTTCAAGGGGGATATCTTCGGTCATGGACGTTCCTCTGTTACAGCAAATTAAGTTCAGTTTTAGATTACTCTAACCTTTCCACGGCATTTCGAGAAACAAAGCACCCGACACGCAAAGCAAAAGGTCTGCGAATCTTGTATTACGAACATCTGTGCGCGTTGAGTGCGTTAAACTCATCGACAGTGTGATTTGAGGTTATAGGAGGCAAGGAGCTTCCATGTCTGATTCTTCTATCGTTATCCGTGGTGCGCGCGAACACAACCTGCGCAATATCGATGTTTCCATCCCGCGCGACGAGCTCGTGGTCATTACCGGTCTTTCGGGCTCGGGCAAGAGCTCGCTGGCGTTTGACACGATCTATGCCGAGGGTCAGCGTCGCTACGTGGAGAGCCTGTCGAGTTATGCGCGCCAGTTTTTAGGCCAGATGGACAAGCCCGATCTAGACTCGATCGACGGCCTTTCGCCGGCCGTCTCGATCGATCAGAAGACGACGTCCAAGAATCCGCGCTCGACGGTGGGTACTGTAACTGAGATTTATGACTACCTTCGCTTGCTTTTTGCACGCGTGGGCACGCCGCACTGTCCCGAGTGCGGTCGCGTTATCGAGCGCCAGACCACCGACCAGGTCGCCGATAAGGTCCTGGCAGCGGGAGAGGGTCGTCGTGCGTTTGTGCTGGCACCGGTGGTGCGCGGGCGCAAAGGCGAGTACGCAAAATTGTTCGAGGATCTTCGGGCTGAGGGCTTTAGCCGCGTGCGTGTCGACGGCGAAGTACGCTCGCTCGACGACCCCATCGATCTGGACAAAAAGTTCAAGCACGATATCGAGGTCGTAGTCGACCGCATCGTGATTCGGGAAAACTCTCTGGGCCGTATCGCCGAGTCGGTTGAACAGGCGACTGCCTTGGCGCACGGTAACGTGAACGTGTACATGCTGCCCGAGCGCGACGCTCCCGAGGGAACCGAGGGCGAGCTGCTGGAGTATTCGCTGGCACTGGCGTGCCCGGAGCACGGGCATTCCATCGACGACCTGCAGCCGCGCGATTTCTCGTTCAACGCGCCCTATGGTGCATGTCCCGAGTGCGATGGCCTGGGCTTTAAAAAGACAGTCGATGCCGAGGCGCTGATTGAAGACCCCTCAAAGTCGATTGCCGACGGAGTCTTTGGCAGCCTGTTCGGCAATTCCAACTATTATCCGCAGATTTTTGCTGCGGTCTGCAAACACTTTAAGGTGAGTGCCGATACGCCATGGGAGGACCTGCCCCCGCGGGTGCGTCGTGCGTTTTTGGATGGCATGGGCGACAAGAAGATTTCGGTGGACTATCAAAAGCTCGACGGTCGTCGCAGCCAGTGGGACACCAAGTTTTCGGGCGTGCGCAATATCCTGTACGAGCGCTATACCGAGACGACCAACGAGAACACTAAGGCGCGCCTGGAGAAGTACATTCGCGAGGAGCCGTGTTCGAGCTGCCATGGTGCTCGCCTGCGCCCCGAGATGCTCGCCGTCACCGTGGGCGGCAAGTCCATTTATGAGGTTTGCTGCCTGTCGTGCCGCGAGTCGCTCGAGTTTTTTGAGGACCTTGAGCTCACCGAGCGTCAACAATTCATCGGCGGTCGTATCGTCAAGGAAATCCTGGAACGCTTGCGTTTTCTGGTTGATGTCGGCCTTGATTATCTGACGCTCGATCGTGCTTCGGCGACGCTTTCCGGCGGTGAGGCGCAACGCATTCGCCTGGCTACGCAGATCGGTGCGGGCCTCATGGGCGTTCTCTATATTCTGGACGAGCCTTCGATTGGTCTTCACCAGCGCGACAACGAGCGGCTGATTAAGACACTCGAGCGCCTGCGCGATATCGGCAACACCGTTATCGTCGTTGAACACGATGAGGACACGATTCGCGCTGCCGACTATGTGATCGATATGGGGCCAGGCGCGGGCGTCAACGGCGGGCACGTGGTCGCCGCGGGAACGCCCGCTGACATCATGGCGTGCCCCGAATCAATGACGGGTGCCTATCTGACCGGCAAGCGAATGATTCGAGTTCCCAATGAACGCCGCAACCCCGGACGTGGCTGTCTTAAGATTACGGGAGCATGTGCCAACAACCTCAAAAACGTTACCGCCAAGATTGAGTTTGGCACGCTTACCGTCGTAACCGGCGTATCGGGATCGGGAAAGAGTTCCTTGGTCACCGATACGATTGCGCCTGCCCTCACCAACGCTATCCATCGCTCTACGCGTCCCGTGGGCCCGTTCAAAAAAATCGACGGTATCGAGTGCATCGATAAGGTGATCGATATTGATCAGTCGCCAATCGGCCGTACGCCGCGGTCGAATCCCGCTACCTATATTGGTTTGTGGGACGACCTGCGTGCGCTGTTTGCGAGCACGCCGGAGTCGAAGGCGCGTGGCTACTCGCCGGGACGCTTCTCCTTTAATGTGAGCGGCGGACGCTGCGAGGCGTGCAAGGGCGACGGCCAGATCAAGATTGAGATGCACTTTCTTCCCGATATTTATGTTCCCTGCGAGGCTTGTGGCGGCAAGCGCTATAACCGCGAGACGCTCGAGGTTACCTATCGTGGCAAGACTATCTCGGACGTACTTGACATGAGCGTGGCCGAGGCACTGGCTTTCTTTGGGAATATTCCGCAGATCAAGCGAAAGCTTCAAACCCTGTATGACGTCGGCCTAGGTTATGTGAGCTTGGGCCAGCCCGCCACGACGCTCTCGGGTGGTGAGGCGCAGCGCGTAAAGCTCGCCAAGGAGCTTCATCGTCGCCAGACAGGCAAGACGTTCTACATTTTGGACGAGCCCACAACCGGCCTCCATTTTGAGGATGTTCGTCAGCTGCTCGACGTGTTGCAACGCCTGGTCGATGCGGGCAACACGGTTCTGGTGATCGAGCACAACCTTGATGTCATCAAGGTTGCCGACCGCCTGATCGATATGGGCCCCGAGGGCGGCAATGGCGGCGGAACCGTCGTGGTCTCAGGCACGCCGGAGCAAGTCGCGGCATGTTCGCAGAGCTACACGGGCAAGTTCTTGGCGCCGTTGCTCAAGCGTGACCGTGAGCGTCAGGCGCAGCTCGACGCACAGTAAAGAGACGTTGTAGTACCGACGCGCCACCGATTCCTTCTGATTCGGTGGCGCTTCTGTGTGTCGAGATGGCATATGCGGCGGAATTGGCCCTATACTTAATCCTTACGTCGCTCTGCGAGGGAAAGGATGTGCCATGGCAAAGGCTGTTAAGACGTCAAAAACCAATGCGATGCGCGAGCTGGAAAGCGCCGGCATCTCCTATGTTCTCCATACGTACGAAGACGATGGCGACGAATCGTCGGGGCTGGGCGTCGCGATTTCCGAGCAGCTTGGCGAGGAGCCCGGTCAGGGATTTAAGACCCTGGTCTGCACGACGCCGTCCAACGACCATGTCGTGTGCTGCATTCCCGTTGCCGACGAGCTCGACCTCAAGGCCGCCGCGCGCGCCGCAGGCGAAAAGTCGCTGACCATGATGCATGTCAAAGATTTGCTTGCCGCGACGGGGTATGTCCGCGGCGGTTGCAGTCCGGTCGGTATGAAAAAACGCTTCCGGACTCTGATCGATGAGACATGCGTCCTTTGGGATACCATTTTTATCTCGGGTGGCAAGCGCGGCTATCAGCTTGAGCTTGCTCCCGATGACTTAGTTGCATTTTGCGGGGCGACGGTTGCCCCGATCACGAGAGAGGACTGAGCGATGCCGCAGGAAGAATCAAAGCGCGGAGCTCACTTTGCAAAAGGGTCGGCTCCTCAGACGCCCGCGCCCGAGGCCGCTTCGTTCGATAACGAGATTCGAAACGCCTGGTCCGCTGCCGCTGACCCGGGCGAGACGGCCGTGTACTTGCGTGCCGCCGGTGCCGGCACGGCACTTCCCCGTACGGTTCTTTCTTCGGCTCGTCCCGATGAGACGGCTGTCTTTTTGGCCGCCGCTCAATCGAGCGCCAGCGTGATGCCGATCGCCTCCGAGGCTCCTCGTGAGCCGCGTCCCGATGAGACGGCGGTGTTTTTGATGGCAGCCCAGGGAAAGAGCACACCGCAGAGCGCTCCTGCCGCTCATTCCGCCAAGCCCACGGCTCATGATGATGGCGAACCGCTTCTTTCGGATGACGAATGGTCGCCGCTTGGTTCGACCGATCCCGTCGAGGGCGTGGCCATCGACGGTGATGACGACTGGGACCCTTTGTCGTTTTCTGCCCGAACCGTCGCCGCCAATGAAGTTGACACGGTGTTTGGCGACCATGCCATATTCGATGATGATGCCGTATCCGGTAACAACATGCCGAACAGCGATGACGCCGCACCTGCTGATGACGCCGTTTTGGTTGACGATCCCTTTGCGATGACCGGCTCCTTTGCCGTCTTGGACGATTTGCCGCCACAAGATGAGGTTTATGAGGACTCTCAGGACGACGTAGACGATATGGGTTCGTCGGACTACTCCACGGTTGGTCGTTCTGCTGGCCTTATGACCGTGCTGACCATCGTGTCGCGTGTCACCGGGTTTATCCGCACGTGGGCCATGGCGGCCGCCATCGGTATGTCGCTGCTCTCGTCCTCCTATCAGGTTGCCAACAACCTGCCCAACATGCTCTACGAGCTCGTGATGGGCGGCATGCTCGTTACGGCGTTTTTGCCGGTGTATATGGGTGTGAGGCGCGAGCAGGGTCGCGAGGCATCGAACGAGTATGTCGGCAACCTGCTTGGTATTCTGCTTCTGCTGCTGGGCGGTATCTCGCTGCTGGGCACCGTGTTTGCTCCCGGCTTTATTTGGACGCAGTCGTTCCTTTCGGGCGATGGCGGCAGCATGGATACCGCTGCGTTCATGTTCCGCTTCTTTGCTATTCAAATTCTGTTTTATGGCTTGGGCTCGGTGTTCTCGGGCGTTCTCAACGCACACCGCGACTATTTCTGGTCGACGTTTGCCCCGGTTCTCAACAATGTCATCGTCATCGCCAGCTTTATGGGCTTTGCTCCCGTGTCTGCACAATTTGGCGAGCAGGCCGGTATTATCTTGATCGCAGTTGGTACGACCCTCGGCGTCTTTGTCCAGATGGCCTGCCAGATTCCCGCGCTTGGCAAGCATGGCGTGCATCCTCATATCCATATCGACTTTAAGGATCCCGCGCTGCGACAGACGATCGCGCTTGGTATCCCGACGCTGCTCGCCACGGTGTGCATGTTTGTCTCGACCTCCATTACCAATGCCGCCGCGCTGGTGGTGCAGCCCGAGACCGGCCCTTCCGTCATCGCATATGCGCGCCTGTGGTACACATTGCCCTATGCGCTGATCGCCGCCTCGCTTTCGACGGCACTCTATACCGAACTCTCTCACGATGCGCAGGAGAAGGATTACGACAGCGTCCGCACGGGCATTTCGCGCGGTGTCGCCCAGATGTTCTTCTTCCTGATTCCGTTTGCGATGTATCTGATCGTCTTCGCCCGTCCGCTCAACATGATCTACTGCGCCGGCAAGTTCGATGAATCCGGTGTGGCGCTGGTGTCGGAGTTCCTTATCTATCTGGCACTTTCCCTGCCGCTCTACGGCGTGGTCGTGCTGATGCAGAAGAGCTTCTCGGCCCTGCTCGATATGAAACCTTATAGCCGCTATTGCCTGTACTCCGCTATCGGCCAGGCCGGTTCGGTGCTGCTGTTTGGCGTGGTGCTGGGCTACGGTATGCCGGCAATTGCGCTTTCGTACGTCGTTGACTACGTGGTCTTGGTCGGATGCTCACTGTGGTGGCTGCGCCGTCGTCTGCATGGCCTTCAGGTCAAGTCTATCCTGCATGGCGGTTTCTTCGGCCTACTGTTCGGTGGCTTGGGCGCTGCCGCGGGCGCCGGCGTCATGTGGGCACTTGAGCACTTTGTCGGAGCGCTTGGCAGCTCGATCCTCATTACCCTGGGCTACGTTTGTGTTGCAGGCGTCGTCTCGCTCGCTGTAACTTTTGGTCTTGCCTTCGTCTTTAAGATGCCCGAGGTCTCGGCGCTGCTTCGTCGCAAGTAGGTGCGCGTGGCAGGTCACGACAACATTCCAACACTTGCCGAGCAGGTTTCGCGCGTTCCCACGCAACCCGGCTGCTACCTTTGGAAAGATGCCAAGGGTGATGTCATCTATGTGGGCAAGGCAAAAAACCTGCGTGCCCGTATGCGTCAATACGTGACGCTGCAGGACGAGCGTCAAAAGATCCCGCTCATGATGCAGCTGGTGGCGAGCTTCGACTATATCGTGGTGGAGACCGAGCACGAGGCATTGGTGCTCGAGCGCAATCTGATTGGCCAGTACCATCCGTACTTTAACGTCGATCTCAAAGACGATAAAAGCTATCCCTTTATCGCCATTACCAAGAGCGACTTGTTTCCGGCTATTAAATACACGCGAGAGCGTCATAAACCGGGAACGCGCTATTTTGGCCCCTATACCGATAGCCGTGCGGCGCGTGAGACCATCGATACGCTACGCAAGGTTATTCCTATTTGCTCGGCATCCTGTGCGGAATGGCGCCGCTGCCGCCGCATCGTCGAATCTCATAAGGGCGAAGAAGACATCGTCAATATGATTTGCGCGCAAAACGGGCGTCCCTGCTTTGACTACCATGTCGGGCGCGGGCCGGGCGCATGCATCGGCGCGATTTCCCCTGCCGACTATGCCAAGAACGTCAAACGTGTCGAACGTTTCTTGTCGGGCCATCGCAAGGATGTCGTTGACGAGCTTACGTTCGAGATGACGGAGGCAGCCGAGACGCTCGATTTTGAGCGTGCGGCGCGCGTCAAGCGTCGCCTGGAAGTCATTAGGGGCCTGGACGATCGCCAACAGGTCGTTTTTCCATCGAGCGTCGATATCGACGTCATCGGCTTCTATCGCGAAGAGACTATCTCTGCCGCCTGTGTCTTTGTCGTTCGCGAGGGCCGAACGGTTCGAACTTGTGAGTTCATCCTCGATAAAGGCCTGGATGTCGACGAGGAAGAGCTTCAATCGGGCTTTCTTAAGCGCTATTACGACGAGACGGCTGATATTCCAGCCGAGATCAATCTCTCTGTCGAGCTTGAGGACGCCGAAGCGTTGGGGGAGTGGCTTGCGGGCAAGCGCGAACGCTCTTGCCATCTCCATAGGCCGCAGCGCGGCGAAAAGCACCGCCTGCTCGATATGGCTTCCAAAAATGCGCGCCATGCCCTCATGCGCTACATGATGCGCACGGGGTATGCTGACGATCGCACTAATCAGGCGCTCCTGGAGCTCGAAAGCGCGCTGGCGCTGCCTGCGCCGCCGTTGCGCATCGAGTGCTTCGATATCTCGACGTTGCACGGCACCTTTACCGTCGCTTCGATGGTGGTATTTACCAACGGCCGTGCCGACAAGGGCCAGTATCGTCGCTTTAAAATTCAGGCCGAATTGGACGAGGCGAACGACTTCGTATCGATGTCCGAGGTTCTGGGGCGTCGCTATGCTCCCGAGCGCATGGCGGACGAGCGCTTTGGCTCGCGCCCCGATTTGCTCGTTGTCGATGGCGGCAAACCGCAATTGACCGCTGCAATTAAGCAACTTGAGGCGCTTGGCCTCGATATACCAGTTTGTGGCTTGGCAAAGGCCGATGAGGAAGTTTTCGTGCCGTGGGACGAGACCCCCGTCGTGCTGCCGACCGGCTCCGCTTCGCTTTATCTGATCAAGCAGGTTCGCGATGAATCCCACCGATTTGCGATTACGTTCCATCGCGAGTTGCGCGATAAGGCTATGACGGTTTCGGTGCTTGACGACGTTCCGGGCGTGGGACCCACCAGAAAACGTGCCATTATGCGCCATTTTGGCTCGATGAAGCGTTTGCGCGCGGCAAGCGAGCAGGAGATTGCGGAAGTTCGAGGCGTTCCGGCCGATGTCGCCAAAGCGGTCCACGAGGCACTTGTTGCATGGAATGCCGAGCGCGCCCAGGCATCGGCCAGCCGTTCCGAAAACTAAACGCGCTTCTAAACAACTGATATACATGATTGGCTGATTTTCAATCATTTATTTCGCGGCGATTACCTGCTGATTTCGGGTTTTATTAACGCTAAAACGTTTGACTAGCCATGGTGAATAACCCTGCTATCCTGCGGGTTGACGAAGACTGATATCTCACCTCGCCGATACATACTGTCTGTCGAATCGTTTGTCAATGAATTCGGTGAACGGTAGTAAATACCGTTCAAGCGTATGTATGTATCGGTCGCCGAGCGCGGCACCCAAGTTGGGTTTGTCGGTAGGTAAGGTATATATCGTCCGCAAGTTGCGCGGGGGCAAGTCTAGGTGCTCCCGGGTAAGATTCTCTATTGATAGGAGAAGACATGGCCATCATCAACAAGGGTATGTCCAGGCGTTCGTTCCTCGGCCTCACCGGCAGCGTCGCTGCTGTCGCAGGGCTTGGTCTCACCGGCTGCGGTGGCAGCTCTAGCGACGAGGGTTCCGCTTCCGGTTCCACCGATTCCGCCAACCGTGGCGGCGGCGTGATCACCGCTGGTTCCGCTTACGCTCCGTCCAGCTTCGACCCCGCCAGCACCGGCTCCGCTGTGGGCCTGGGTGCTAACTGGCACGTCGTCGAGGGCCTCTACGGCATCGATTACCACGACTACAGCACCTTCAACGAGCTCGCCACCGACGACCCCAAGTCTGTGGACGACACCACTTTCGAGGTTACCATCCGCAAGGGCGCCAAGTTCTCCGATGGCACCGAGGTCACCGCTGACGATGTCGTTGCCTCCTACACCGCTTGCGCCGCTTCCGCTACCTATGCTCCGTTCTTCCAGCCCTTCGAGTCCATCGAGGCTAAGGACGCCAGCACCGTGACGGTCAAGACCAAGGTCCCCAACTTCTCTCTGCTCAAGGATCGTCTTGCCATCATCCGCGTTACCCCGGCCACCCAGACCGAGGAGGATCGCGCCAAGCAGCCGATCGGCTCCGGCCCCTGGATGTACGACTCTATCTCCGATACCGAGATCACCCTGGTTCCCAACCCCGAGTACAACGGTGAGTATGCTGCCGAGGATAAGAAGATCCAGTACAGCATCCTGACCGACCCCACCGCTCGCGTTACCGCTCAGCAGGAGGGCTCCACGCTCGTTATGGAGCTCGTTACCGCTGACGCCGTCGACCAGCTCGAGAGCGCCGGCTGCAAGATCGATAACGTTCAGGGTTTCGGCACCCGCTTCATCATGTTCAACGTCGCCAAGGAGCCTTGGAACAACGTCAAGGTCCGTCAGGCTGTCATGTATGCGCTCGACACCGAGAAGATGGTCAGCAACACCTTCGCCGGCCTTGCCACCGCTGCCAGCTGCTACCTGCCCAAGAGCTTCACCAACTATCATGAGGCTTCCACGGTGTACAAGACCGACGCCAAGAAGGCTAAGAAGCTCATCGAGGAGTCTGGCATCACCCCGGGTGCCATCACCCTGCGCACCACCGACAACGAGCAGATTAAGGGCATGGCCGCCCAGGTCAAGAACGACCTCGACGCTCTCGGCTTCGATGTGACCATCCAGACCGATACCTCGCCGGCCACCTACGCTGCCATCGACGGCGGCGAGGCCTACGATATCCTCCTTGCCCCTGGCGATCCTTCCTGCTTCGGCGCCGACCCCGACCTGCTGCTCAACTGGTGGTACGGCGACAACGTCTGGATGCAGACCCGTTGCCCGTGGAAGGAGTCCGCTGAGTGGCAGAAGCTCCACGGCCTCATGGACGAGGCTCTTGCCGCCGAGGGCGACGAGCAGCAGAAGAAGTGGAACGAGTGCTTTGACATCATTGCCGACAACGCCGTTCTGTACCCCGTTGTCCACGTCAAGACCGTCTCCGCTTCCTGGGACGATCCGTCCACTGCGCCCAACGGCGAGGCCCTCGATGGCTTCAAGGGCATCGGCACGACGAGCATGTCCTTCAGGGGCGTTGCGACCGTCAAGGCGTAAGACTCGCTTGAGTCTGTATGCAGGATGTCGGTCGTTGTGACCGTATCCTCATAGTTGAAACAAAGACCCGGGCGGCAACGATGTCGCTCGGGTCTTGTAATGAGTATCCGTACTCATATACCAGTTGGTCCTACCGACAAAAGAAAGGGGAGAGAACGTGAACAACTTGCTACGTTTGATTGGAAGGCGTCTTGTGGCGCTGCCGATCATGGCATTGGGCGTCACCGTCCTGGTGTTCTTCCTTATGTCGTTCTCCAAGACCGACCCCGCCTACACGGCGTTGGGTGACGGCGCCTCGCCCGAGGCGGTTGCCGAGTACCATGAGAAGTATGGTCTGGACGACCCCTGGCCCGTGCGCTACGTGCGCTATATGGGCGATCTGATCCATGGCGATATGGGCACCTATGGTGCTGCTCGCAACTCCGTTGCCAAGCGCATCTCCACGGCCCTGCCCGTCACGATGCAGCTGACCTTCATCGGCCTTGCCATCGGTGCGGTTGTTTCGTTTTTGCTCGGCGTCATCGCGGCACTGTATCGCGACAAATGGCCGGACCAAGTGATCCGCGTCTTTTCCATCGCCGGCTTGGCAACCCCGTCGTTCTGGCTTGCCGTTCTGTTGATCCTGCTGTTCTCTTCCTACCTTAAGGTGCTCCCGGCATCGGGCGCTCTGCCTCACTTCACCACGAATCCGGTTGGCTATCTGGGACGTATGATCATGCCCGCTATCGCCTTGGCATTTCCGCTGACGGGCCAGATGACTCGTATCGTGCGTACCGCCATGGTCGAGGAGCTCGACAAGGACTATGTCCGTATGGCTCGCGGCGCCGGCGTTCCCGAGAAGGTCGTCGTCGGCATCAACGTTCTTCGCAATGCGCTGATCACCCCGGTCACCACCCTCGGTCTTAAGATCGGTTACCTCATGGGCGGCGCCGTCGTCATCGAGGTTATCTTCAACCTCCCCGGCATGGGCACCGCGATTCTGCAGGGCGTTCAGGGCAACGAGGCGAACCTGGTTCAGGGCGTCGTTATCGTCGTTGCTCTTGCCTTCATCATCATCAACATCGTGGTTGACATGCTCTACCTGCTCATCAACCCGCGCATCAGGACGGTGTAGATTATGGTAAAGATTCGAGAGAAGCAAACCGAGCAGCTCGAGAAGGCTGCCTCCAAGGGGCTCAAGCTCGGTGGCTGGAAGAAGATGACGCTGTCTTCTAAGATTGCCGCCGTCGTGCTGGTGCTGGTCGCCCTGACTGCGATCCTTGCTCCTCTGCTTGCCCCCTATAGTCCGGTTGAGATCTTTACGGCTCGCCAGGCTCCCGGCAACGGGTTTATCTTCGGTACCGACGACAAGGGCCGCGACATCCTTTCGCGCATGCTCTACGGCGGACGTTACTCGCTGATTATCGGCTTTGGTGCTACCGCCATGGCTTTGGTCTGTGGTTCCGTTGTCGGCGCTCTTGCAGCGGTTTCGCGCAAGTCTATCTCTGAGGCGATCATGCGTATCCTGGACATCATCATGTCCATCCCGGGTATCGCCCTCGCAGCCGTTTTCGTTTCCATCCTGGGCAATTCCGTGCCGTCGATCATCTTTGCGATCGGCTTTATGTACACCCCGCAGATCGCCCGTATCGTGCGCGCCAACATCGTGTCCGAGTACGGTGAGGACTATGTCCGCGCGGTCATCGTGTCCGGCGCCAAGGCTCCGTGGATTCTGATCAAGCATGTTCTGCGTAACTGCATCGCTCCGATTATGGTCTTCACCGTTACCCTGGTCG
>CAMQJB010000036.1 GCA_947002045.1 uncultured Collinsella sp. | reverse complement strand
AAACCATGCAGCGCATGCCCGTCGCGGGCACCCCGCCCCAACAGCAACCGGCATCTACGCACGCGCCCGATTCACCGCAGGCCCCCGCCGCCAAAAAGAGCGGCACCAAGGTACTTATCGCCGTTATCGTTGTGTTGGTGGCAATCATCATCGCCTTGGTCATCTTTTTTGTGATCAAGCCTTTCGACAACGCCGCCACGCAAACGACTGCCGAGATTACTAAGCCGCACCATGATGTTGACTCCGACGACCTTAAGCCCCTCGGCGACTTCAATAGCCTTTACGACGATGACGATGATGACGACGAGGATGGCGGCGAAGCGACCCTCTCCGAGCAAAACCTCTACCGTCGCCTGAGCGAATACTACGATCTGCTCGAAGATCTCGATAGCCAGGTTCGCGCCTGCGCGCAGGCCTTCAATGACAGCTATCTGGAAGAAGATCGCACCGCCCGTCAAAATCTCGCCGACGTCGCCGAGCGCACGGAAGACACCATCGAGCAGTACTACGATATCGTCGAGGACCTGGACGTCCCCATGAGCTCTAAGAACTACAGTTCTTGGAAAGACATCGTTGCCCTGTATGACGACCTGGACAACCGCATCGACGCGATCTGCGATGCCTGGGAGATCAGCCTAAAGTACGCAAAGCCCGCGGACCATAAGGACGAAATCGTGACGCCGCTGGCACACGACAACGAGCCGGGAACCAACAGCAACAAGTACCGTCAGGACTTTGAGGACCGCTATCCCGGCGCCAAGCCCGTCGAGGTGAACTAGTCGCATGCGACGTTCTTAAACGACTAGTCATTAAAGAACGTCCCCAATGACTAAGACAAAAACGAGCGAGAATCATGGGACCCTCGCTCGTTTTTGTCTTAGTCAATGTTTCGGCTGCGCCGTTACTTATCGGCGGCCTTCTTGGTGGTCGTCTTTTTCGCGGCAGTCTTCTTGGCGGTCGTCTTCTTGGCAGCAGTCGTCTTTTTCGCCGTGGTCTTCTTCGCCGTGCTCGCCTTGGTCGCAGTCTTGCGGCCGCGGGCGGGCTTCTTCTCCTTGGTCGGGCAGTCCATGTTGACGCAGATACGCCACGGACCGCGCGCCGTGTTGACCACCACGATGGGAGCGCCGCACTCGGGACAGGTCTCGCCCGTCGCCTCGAGCTTGCCACGCGCCGGCAGCGGATAGCTCACGCCGCAGTCGTCATAGTTGGTGCAGCGGATAAAGCGCTTGCCGCTCTTCTCGCTCTTGTGTGCGATCAGGTCGCCATGGCGTCCTGCCTCGGCGCACACCTTGCACTCGCCCACCTTAAGGTCGGGCTCGTAGTTGGTGGGGCATGTGGGGTTCACGCAAATCTCGAAAGCCTTTTGGCGGAACGGCTGGCACTTAATGCGCGGCGCACCGCATTCGGGGCACACAGCAGCCTCGCCCTCGAGCGGGCTCACCTTGACGCCGCTCGGCACCGGATAGGTCACATCGCAGTCGGGCCAGCCCATGCAGCCGATAAAGCTGCCGCGGGTCTTGGCGCTCGTCTTCATAACCAAGTCCTTGCCGCACTTGGGGCAGGCGCCCACGCGCGCATCGGCCGTGACGGCGTCGCTGATAGCATCGCCCAGTTCCTGCGTATGCTTGAGCAGCTCGTCGAGCACACCGGCCAGCAGCGCGCGCGAGTGCGTCACGACATGCTCTTCGGTGTCCTCGCCGCGCTCCACGCGGGTCATGTCGCCGTCGAGCTCGCTGGTCATATCGGGGCTCGTGATGCGCGGGGCAAACTGCGACAGTGCATCGATGATGGCGATGCCCAGCTGGCTCGGCTCCACGGGATCGTTTTTGAGATAGCGCACGGCGTACAGGCGCTCGATGATGCTCGCGCGCGTGGACTTGGTGCCCAGGCCGCGCTTTTCCATCTCCTGCACGAGCTTGCCCTGGCTGTAGCGTGCGGGCGGCTCGGTCTGCTTGGCCTCGAGCTTAATGTCGAACACGTCGACCGCATCGCCCTGCTCCAGCGGCGGCATCTGCTCGTCGCGCTTGAGTCCATACGGATACGCCTCACGGAAACCCGGGGTCACGAGCACATCGCCCGAAGCCACGAACGGCTCACCATTGACGTCGAGCTCGAGCTTGGTGTTCTCGATGGTCGCGGGACCCATGAGCGTTGCCAGGAAGCGACGGGCGATGAGGTCGTAGAGCTTGCGCTGGCCACCGTCGAGCGCGGACGGATCGCCCTCGCCCGTGGGATAGATAGGCGGGTGGTCGGTGGTTTCGACTTTGCCGCGCGTGGGCTTCATGGGGCCGGCGAGCACCTTTTTGCACACGGGCGCCAGCGCCGGGTTGATCTTTGCAAGGTCGCTCACCACGGCGCCCAGATCGAGCGTCGCAGGGTACACGGTATTGTCGACACGCGGGTAGCTGATGAGACCGGCCATGTAGAGGGACTCGGCGATGCGCATGGTACGCGCAGGCGAAATGCCCTCGGCCGCGGCGGCAGCCTGCAGCGAGGTGGTCGCAAACGGCGTGGGCGGCTGCTGCTTACGCGAGCGCTTGGTCACCGCGGCAACGGTCGCCGTCGCAA
This sequence comes from uncultured Collinsella sp., assembly GCA_947002045.1. Classification (GTDB taxonomy): domain Bacteria; phylum Actinomycetota; class Coriobacteriia; order Coriobacteriales; family Coriobacteriaceae; genus Collinsella. Next base: position 19,225 of record CAMQJB010000036.1, on the reverse strand, counting down.
CGCCGTCGACATGGCCGTACGCCGTCTCGGCAGCGTCTTTGTCGGTAAAGCGTGCCGTCTTGTGAGCGATCTTAAAGCGGTCATCCTCGGCAGCACCCTGTGCGGCGCCCATGCCGCGGATCTGCCAATAGTCCTCGGGCACAAACGCCATGCGCTCGCGCTCGCGCTCGACCACCAGGGCAAGCGTCGGCGTCTGCACACGGCCGGCAGAGCGCACGTTACCAAAGCCGCCAAACTTGGCGAGCGTCAGGTAGCGCGTGAGCACCGCACCCCAAATGAGGTCGATGTGCTGGCGGCTCTCGCCGGCGTCGGCCAGATTCTGGTCGAGCGAGACGAGATTATCGAAGGCGTGCGTGATCTCGGCCTTGGTAAACGAAGAGTACTGGGCGCGGGCGACCGGCAAGTCGGGCGCAACCTCGCGCACCTTGTTGAGGGCGTCCGAACCAATCAGCTCGCCCTCGCGATCGAAGTCCGTGGCGATGATGACGCTGTCAGACTTTTTAGCGAGGTTCTTGAGCGAACGAATGAGTTCCTTCTCGGCCGGTAGCTTAATGACGGGCGCCCAGGTGAGGTAAGGCAGGCTCTCGAGTTTCCAGCCCTTGATTGAGATGCCATCGGCAAGAAACGGCTTGCGCTTGGTGTCGTAGGGCGGACGCGCCAGGCCATCGGGTATGTCGGCCGGCAGCATCTCGCCGTCCTCGGTGACCGAATACCAGCCCAGCTTTTTATCGAACAGCACGCTGTCGCAAAAATCGGGCGCTAGGATGTGACCGGCAAGGCCGATGGTCACGCACTCCTCGCCCTTCCACTCAAAACGGTAGATGGCGGTGTTGTACACCTTGTCCTTTTTGGGCTTGCCCGTGGACAGACGCTCGGCAATCTGACGCGCGGCGTCGTTTTTCTCGGCGATGATGAGCTTCAAAAGAGGCTCCTATCTCGTATCTCTGCGGCTACGCCCGCCCGTATGGCGGCCGACTTACGCCCTTGCTTGCTCAATCTGCCCGATGAGCCAATCGCACCAGGCATCCATGCCCTCGCCCTTGCGCGCGCTCACGGCAAACCGCGGCGCCTGCGGATTGAGGTCATCGAGTGTCTTAGTATACCTATCCATGTCAAAATCGAAAGCCGGAGCCACGTCGACCTTGTTGAGCAGCTGTGCGCCGGCGTGCTGGAAGATGCCCGGGTACTTGATAGGCTTGTCGTCGCCCTCGGGCACCGAGAGAATCATGATGGACAGGTTTTCGCCCAAGTCAAAGTCGACCGGGCAGACCAGGTTGCCCACGTTTTCGATAAAGATGACGTCGATATTTTGAAGGCCCACCGCTTGGTCGAACGCGTCAACGGCCTCCATGATCATGTTGCCCTCGAGGTGGCACAGGCCGCCCGTGTTAATCTGGATGGCGGGCATGCCGGCTTCCTTCATGGTGATGGCGTCGACATCCGAGGCGATATCGCCCTCGATAACGGCGCAGCGCAGGCCGGCCTTGTCGCGCAGGCGCTCGTTGGTGCCCAGGATCGTGGTAGTCTTGCCCGAGCCGGGGCTCGACAGCACATTGATCACATAGGTGTTTGTCTCTTTAAATCGCTGTCGCAGCTGATCTGCCAGGCGCTCATTGCGCGACAGAATCGGCGACGCGATATCAATCGTTTTCTCGGCCATATTCGGCACTCCTTAATTTCCAACATTTATACCCCGTCCCCAGGTGGCTGGCGGGCTAATCGTCGGGGGTTTCGATTTCGATACTGGCGATGTCGAGCTCGCGGCCGTGCAGCAGGCGCACGTTGGCGCCGCCGCACTGGGGGCAGCGGCAATGGAAACGGTCGTGCTCAAAGACCTCACCGCAGTCCAAGCACTCGCTTTGTGGATGGACCTCCTCCACGGCAAGCTCGCAGCCGCGCGTGAGCGGGTCCTCGTCACGAAACGTCTCCCACGCAAAGTCGAGCGCCTCGCGCACGACCTCGGTCATATCCCCGATACGCAGCGTTACCAAAACGGCGCGCGAGGCCCCCGCCCCACGCGCCGCGCGAATCACTGTATCGAGTATGCCGTTGACAATGCCAACCTCGTGCATACCGATTTACTCCTCGTCGTCTTCGTCGTCCGAAAACAGGTCCAGACGGCTCACAAACAAGCCCTCCTTGCCCTCGCGCGCGGTAATGACCACACGGGCGATGGCAAGCGAAATCTCGTAGAGCGAGAGCAGGGCACCATACATGAGGCCCAGCGTAACGGGCGAGCCGTCGGGCGTAATCACAGCCGATCCCACAAGCAGGCCAACGTATACATAACGCCAGGCACCGCGGAAAGCAGCGTAGGACACGATGTGGAAGACGGACAGGTAGAAGATGATGAGCGGCAGCTCAAACGCCACGCCAAAGCCGATCATAAAGAGCAGCTCCATGTTGACGTAGTTCTCCAGGTCGGGCAGCGCCGTGGCGACGGCCGAGGTCTCGCCGATAAGCCACTCAAAGCCCGCCGGGATGATGATGAAATAGCAGAAGATGGCGCCCAGGAAGAACAGCACCGTCGAGGCGAGCACCGTGGGCACGACCCATTTGCGCTCGTTGGGACGCAGCGCCGGCAGGAAAAATGCTAGAATCTGCCAGATGATCATGGGCGTGCACATGACCACGGCCATCTTGATGGCCAGCGAGAAGCGCAGGCCAAAGCCGCCGAGCGTGGTGGTGATGTAGAACTTACCGTCCGGCACAAAGGAGCGGATGGGGTCTTCCAGGATGTCGAGCACCACGGGCGTGGCGAAATACAGCACGATGGCGGCGGCAAACACCGACACGACCACGATAGTCAGGCGGCGACGGAGCTCTCCCAGGTGATCGAAGAGCGGCATGCGCGCAGGTCCGATAGGCATTACTCATCGCCTCCCTTCGAGGCGTCGGCGGCAGCGGCGTCGTCCTCGGCCTCGAGCTCGCGGGCGAGCTGGTCGACGACGGCCTTGCGCTTGCGGGGACGACGGGCGTAGAGGTCGGCCGTCGTGGGCTCTACCGGCTCGGGCTCGGGCTCCGGTTCTGCAGCAGGCTCGGGCTCGACGACAGGCTCGGCGGCAGCGGCAGGCTCGGCACCCTCGGCCTCCTCAGCAGCACCCTCGCCCTCGGCGGCAGCCTCGCTCGCGGCCTTCTCGGCAGCAAGGCGGGCACGGCGCTCGGCAAAGGTCTCCTTCTTGGCGGGCGCTGCCGTCTCGGCGGCATCCTTGTCCGCATCGGAATCGTCATCGACGGCAGTCTTCTTGGGCTTGACCGGTGCCGAAGCGGCCTCACTTACCGGATCGATAATCTCAGACTGAACAACGGCCGTCATCTTTTCCTGCGTCTCGCGGAACTGACGGATGGCACGGCCGATCGTGCGGCCCATCTGTGGGAGCTTATCCGGGCCAAACAGCAAAAAGCCGAAGACCACGATGATCGCGAGCTCACCCTCTCCAATACCAAACACACATACCTCCAAGGCTCGATGTGAGTCGAGCCCGCACCGCGCCATTCGGCCGGAACTCGTCTATTCATTCGGTCAAGTATAGCGCCCGGACGCCAAAACGTCCGAGCGCATCACAAACATATGCCAAACGGCACGCCCTTTTGGGGCAGGGCTTATGCCGCCGTGATCGAGATCTCCTGGTCGACGCCCAGCAGCTGAACCACGCGCATCACCGGGGGCTGCACATTGGTGCAGCTAAAGCGCTTGCCGTGGTCGACCGCGTGGTGCGCGGCGCCCACGAGCACGCCAATGCCCGTCGAATCAATGTAGCTCACCTGGGCAAAGTCGAGCTCAACGGCCTCGGTGGGCTGCTCGAGCGCCAAGTCGATGGCGTTGCGCAGACTATCGGCATTGGAGATATCAATCTCGCCGGTTACCTTAATGGTATAGAGCTCTGGCGTGGGGTTGGTGGAAATACCCAAATCCATGTATACGCTCCTTTACGTATCGAAAGTGCGGATAGTACGGGAAGCCGCGCGTTAGGCGCGCTCGGCACGCGCAAGCTCGGCAGCGACCAGCTTCACAGCCAGCACCAGCACATCGAGCGCGGCCTCCAGGTCCTCGACTGTGGGATAGCTCGGCGCGATGCGGATGTTGGTGTCGCGCGGGTCCTTGCCATAGGGCCAGGTAGCACCGGCCGGCGTGAGCTTGACGCCCAGGTCGGCGCAAAGCGCGGCGACCTTCTGGGCCGAGCCCTCGGGACCATCGAAGCTTACAAAGTAGCCGCCGCGGGGGTGCGTCCAGGTGGCACAGTCTGTGTCGCCCAAGCCCTCGGTGAGCTTGCGCTCGACGGCCTCAAAGCGCGGACGCAGGAACTCGGCATGCTTTTTCATGTGCTCCTTGACCGCCTCGATGGTGGGAAGGAAGCGTACGTGGCGCAGCTGGTTGAGCTTGTCGGCGCTGATAAGGCCGGCCTTCAGGCGCTTGGAGAACTCCGCGATAACCGCGGGGCTCGCACCGATAAAGCCGATGCCGGCGCCCGGGAAGGTGATCTTGGACGTCGATGCAAAGGCCACCACGCGGTCCTCGGTGCCCGCCGCGCGAGCGAGGTCAAAGATGTTGGCGAGCTCGTCGGTCTCGTCGTACAGGTCGTGCACGCAGTAGGCGTTGTCCCAGAAGATGCGGAAATCGGGCGCGGCCGTGGGCATCTCGACCAGGCGACGCACGGTGTCCTCGCTAAAGGTGATGCCCGTGGGGTTGGAATACTTGGGCACGCACCAGATACCCTTGATGGAGTCGTCGGCGGCAACCAGGCGCTCGACCTCGTCCATGTCGGGGCCGTTGTCGGTCATCGCGACGGGGACATTCTCGATACCCAAGTCGGCAGTGATGCCAAAGTGGCGGTCGTAGCCGGGAACAGGGCACAGGAACTTGACCTTCTTGCCGTCATGCGCGGTCTCATAAGCCTCCCAAGGCTCGCTGCCGCACGAGCCGCAGCGCCAGAACATGCCGGCGATATCGTGCTCGATCAGCAGGCTCGACGAACCCAGTACGAGCGTCTGCTCGGCGGGGCAACCCAGGAACTCCCCCGCCAGCTTGCGTGCCGAGGGAATGCCCTCAAAGCAACCGTAGTTGGAGCAGTCGACGTTGCCGTCGTGCAGATCGGCATCGGCATTGAGGATATCGAGCATGGGTCGAGAGATGTCCACCTGGGAGGGCGACGGCTTGCCGCGGGCCATGTCGAGCGCCAGGCCCTTGGCCTTGACCTCGGCGACCTCGGCTTTGAGCGCCTCGATGGCGGCATCGAGTTCGGTGGTTTCCATCTTCTGGTAGATCGTCTGCATGGGTGCGACCTTTCGCGAAGCGGGACGTTGCAGTTCGTCTAAGTATAGACCGCCACTGCCGCAACGGTATGAAGCCGTGATAGATTAAGTCCATCGCAATGAATTACGACATCGCCGCGCATGCCGGTGTGGGGCGCCCAAGGAGGCACTATGGAGTACGGATCGTTCCAGGCCGAGGAATTCGGCGACCTGCAGCGCCTGGTCGACGGACTGTTTTATGACCGCCGCGCCATCGACCGCCTGGATCTCATCGTGCAGGCCGAGATCTTGGACCTCGCGCCCGACCTCATGGAAATCGTCAACCTTTTGCCGCCCGGCTACTACGACCGCCAATCGCTTTGCGACCAGCTCAACTCCGCCTTGGCCGCCCACGGCTGGGGCGCCGTCTACGGCACCGTGGAATAAGCCTCGAGGCCGGCATTTGGCCCGTTTCCCGACCCTGGCGAGGCTTGTTTTAGGGCTTGTGGCCAAAAAAGGGCAAATATGAGTACTGTCACCTTTTTAGTAGCAGCGTTTCTTGGTCGAAATCGGCAAAACTCGACTTGAAACTCCCTAATCACCGTCAGCTAGCGCCAAATTGGAAGTCGATGGTCACTCATTAACGTACAGTTCTTATAAATTTGTTCATTATTTTCCGCACCTAAAATGATACGCCGTTTGTGACAGTACTCACAAACGGCGTTTTTTGACCACGGGGGGTATCTGGCAGGGGGCCAGTAGCGCTCGGATCCGAGTTTCGAACGCATCCAAACCGGTTCTGGTGTCTTTTTTCGAGCTTTTACTCGTTCTTGGGCGCGGGGTGCTTGCAGACCACACTCATGTAGATCATGCCGAGCACGGCCGCGGTGACCGAACCGGCAAGAATGGCAGCCTTGGCGGCAAGAACCTCAAACTCGGCCGTCGGGAAAGCGAGGCCGCTGATGAGGATCGACATCGTAAAGCCGATGCCGCCCAGAATGCCCACACCGGCAATCATGTGCCAGTTGACGTTGCGCGGCAACTGGCAAGCCTTGAGCTTGACCAGGGCAAATGTCATGCCAAAAATACCAATCGGCTTGCCCAGCAGCATGCCAAAGTACACGCCGAGCGTCACCGGGTCGGTGAGCAACGTGCTCATATCCACGCCTACCAGGCGAACCTGTGCGTTCACGAACGCAAAGATCGGCAGAATCACAAAGTTGACCGGTGTGGAGATCAGACGCTCCATGCGGATGAGCGGCGGGGTCACGCGGTGCATGACGCGCTCGACCCTGGTGGTCGAGACGGTAAAGTCATGCTGGCCCAAGATGTGCGCCTCGTCGTCGTAGCGGTCATCGAGCAGCGGCAGGCACTCGCCCAACCAATCGGTGAGGCTATCGAGCTTGACGCCGCACTTGGCCGGGATGGTAAAGGCCAAGATAACGCCAGCAAGCGTGGCGTGCACGCCGCTCTTGAACATACAGAACCACAACAGCAGACCCAGTACCGAATACGGGGCAAGGCGGTAATGCTGCGTCTTGTTGAGCCACACGAGCGCGCAGGTCACAAGCGCGGCGGCGCCCAACCAAAACGGATTGGGGCTCTGACCGTAGAAGATGGCGATGGCGGCGATGGAGATGAGGTCGTCGGCGATGGCGAGCGTCGAGAAGAACACGCGCACGCCGTTGGGAACGCGATTGCCCAAAAGCGATAGCACGCCCAGCGCAAAGGCAATATCGGTTGCCATGGGGATGGCCCAACCGTTGCGGGCGCCGGCATGGTTGAAGATCAGGTAGATACAGGCGGGAACGACGACGCCGCCCACGGCCGCCAGCATGGGAAGCATGGCCTGACGCGGATTCTTGAGCTCGCCGACCGTCATCTCGTACTTAAGCTCAATGCCCACCAACAAAAAGAAAATCGCCATGAGGAAGTCGTTGACGAAAAGCTCAACGGTGAGACCGGCCGTAAGGTTGCCCAGACCCACATACAGCGGGGTCTCCAAAAAGTGATGGATGGCCTCGTAGGCATCGGTATTGGCGCAAATGACGGCGGCGATGGCGGCGAAGACCATGACGGCGGCGGAAATCGTGCCGTTCTCGGTGATGCGTTCCCAAATGTCGTGACGTTCAAAGCGCTTGCGCTCACGAACGTTGAACAGCTGCTCAGTTGCTGCCATGGGCGGCTCCTTTCACGGGAAAGCTCCCGTCTTAAAAAAGCACGGCCCGCCCAAGTGGCGGCGCCGCGCTCTAACGTATTACGCTTGCATCTAGCCTACCCTGCACGACAAGCACGCAGGCGTGGCCGAAAAGCGGAACCACAGGTTGAACATTATTTGCTCAACGGCACGGGCACGCCTGTCCAAGAGACGACGCGGCGCCGTGCACAAAAAACGACCGGAGCGCGGGGCGTCCGCGATCCGGTCGTGGCGTTTAGTCAACTAAACCTAGCAGGCGGCCATGATGGGGGCAGCGACCTGCTTCTTACGGGAGAGGACGCCCGGCATCCAGACGCCGTCGTGCTCGTCGGCAATGCCCAGGCCCTTCTGAGCAGCCTCGGTCTCGCCCTCGAGCAGGACCTGCGAGCCCTCCTCCATGATGTCAGTGATGCACAGGACAATGCCGTCGGCACCCTTCTCGGCGGCGTAGGCGCGCATGGCCTCGCGAATCTCGTCGATCATGCCGAGTGCGCGGGTCTTGTCGACAGTCTCGTACTGGCCGATGAGCAGCTTCTTGCCGGCGGGCTCGAACATCTTGATGTCGTTGCCGACCATCTCGGCTGCGGTGAAAGAGCCAGACGGACGGGTGAGGAAGACCTCCATGCCAAACTTGACCGGGTCGACGCCCACCTGCTCGCCGAGCTTGGCGGCGACGGCGCGGTCGACATCGGTGGTGGTGGGGCTCTTGAGCATGAGCGTGTCGGTCATCATGGCCGAGAGCAGCAGCTTAGCCTGGACGTCGGAAAGCTCAACGCCGAGCACGCCGGCGAGCTTGGTGACGATGGTGCAGCTGGAGCCCCAGGGCAGGCAGATGTAGTGCAGCGGGCCGGCGGTCTCGAAGTCGCCGATGCGGTGATGATCGACAACGCCAAAGACCGTGGCGTCCTTAAGGCCAGCGACGGACTGGGCAGACTCGTTGTGGTCGGTGAGGACGACGAGCTGACCGGCCTCGACGGACTCGATCACGCGGGGCTCGGCGATGCCGGCGTCGGCGAGCAGCTTGGCGGACTCGGCCGGAAGCTGACCAAGGGCGCAGGCCTCGTAGGTGTTGCCGGCATACTCAACCTGGTTGAGCAGCTGGGACAGGACGACGGCGCTCATGATGGCGTCGTTATCGGGGTTCTGGTGACCAAAGACAAGAACGTTTGCCATGGATATCCTCCACTTGATATGTGTACTTGGACGTAGCTATGGTAGCACGCCGATGCCGAGCCTTCGCAGACGGAAGGGCCACGGCATATTTTGGGGCAAGTGTTGGAGCGAAGTCTGCCCCCTTTGCACCAGCTATTTGCCGGCGGCGCGCAGAGCTACGTAGGCGGCACCGATGATGCCGGCGTCGTTTCCGAGCGAAGCGACCTTAATGGGCGTCTCGCGCGAGGCAGAGAGCGCGTAGCGCTGGAAGTACTCGCGAGCCTTGTCGAGGTAGACATCGGCCGAGGCGGAGGCGCCGCCACCGATCAGGAACATCTCGGGGTCGACCACGTTGGCGATAAGTGCCAGAGCACGGCCGAGATAGTCGGCCATGGTGTCGGCCGCGGCCAGCGCGAGCTTGTCGCCCTCGCGGCAGGCCTGGAACACGTCCTTGGAATCGGAGGGGCCGGTGAGTTCGATGGGGTCGACGCCCGCCTTCTTGCACTCGGCCAGGTAATTGCTCACCACGCCGGTGGCACTGGAATACTGCTCTAGGTGGCCATGGCCGCCACAGCCGCAGGTGCGCTCCTCGGCCGGGTTCAGGCACATGTGGCCAATCTCGCCGCCGGCGCCCACAACGCCCGATACCACGTCGCCGTTAACGATAACGCCGCCGCCCACACCGGTACCGATGGTGACCATCACCACGTTCTGTACGCCCTTGGCAGAGCCGAGCCAGGCCTCGCCCATAGCAGCGGCGTTGGCATCGTTCTCGTACTTAACGACCGCGTCGGGGCAGTGCTTTTGAATGGCAATCCTCAGCTCGGGCAGGTTAATGGCAATGTTGGCCTTGACCTTGGCATCGCCCGACGCCGGGATGGGGCACGGAACGGCCAGGCCAATGCCTGCCACAAAGGCACGCGGAATCTGCGCCTTGGCGACCACCTGGTCGATAGCCTCGGTCACCGCGGCAAAGCCCGCAGCGTCAACGATGGGAGGCGTGGGCACGCTGGCCTTGGCAAGCAGGTTTCCGTCCTCGTCGAACAGGCCCTCCTTAACCGAAGTGCCGCCGACGTCAATGCCGATGTAGTACTGCTTAGGTTCCATGAGAGCCCACCTTTCTCGTTTAAACATTGCCTGTATGGTACCGCTCCCAAGGCAAAAACCTACCAAAAAGAGACAGGTTTGTTTTGGCAGGTTTTATCTGGGAAAACGCAGAGTACGAGATTCGGTTCGCTGGCCGCTATATCGGTTCGGTCCCGCCCTCGGACCGATCATTCCTCAACACGACACTACTCAGATGTTTATCATTTAAAACGCTCTGATTTTACAAGCGGGGCGTCTTTTGATTTTATCTTTCTCGAACTTTTCAATAACTCAATAGAGATACTTAGGCGTTGACTATACTTTCTTTTATTCTCAATCAAGTTGGAAAGGAGGTTCCTTGATTCCCAAATACGAGGCGATAGCTGCAGATATTCGTCGAAGTATCGAGGTGGTGCTCTTAAACCGGGCGACAAGCTTCCCACCGTCGTTGAGTTCTGCGAGCTCTATAGCGTTTCCAAAATCACCGTCAAACGAGCTATCGAGCAAATCACCGAGGAAGGTCTTATTACCAGCCGTCGTGGATCGGGTACCTACGTTAAGGACACGGCGGGACTTCCCGGCCAGGCGTTTTTCCAGGGCAAAAACGACCGTGCCCAGGGTTTTCGTATGAGCACCGCGGGGAGAAGGTGACCTCGGTGGTCTACGATTTCTCGATTGTTAATCCACCAGCGGACATCGCAGCCCAGCTGGGAATTGCCGAGGATGACTTTGCCTATCACATCGTGCGCGTGCGCCAGGTCGACGAGAAGCCCATCGTTATCGAGTACACCTATATGCCGCTCGAACTGATCCCGGGCCTTAAAAAGAAGGACCTGTACGGATCGGTCTACGGCTTTATCCGCGAGCAATGCGGGCTGAAGATTTCGAGCTTCCATCGCACCATACGCGCCGTGGCGGCAACCGAGGAAGAAGCCGAGCGCCTGGATACCAAACCCGGCTCTCCCCTGCTCGAACTCAACCAGATTGGCTTCTTGGATAGCGGCACCGCGTTTGAATATTCTATCTCGCACAACGTAGGCGACCGCTTTGAGCTGCACAACGTAACGCTGGCCTAGTTTTGTAATCCGGTGGGTGCTCGTTTTGAGCTGTCTTACGCGGCACCTGCACAACCTTATGGGAGTATGCACATGTCCGATTTGTTTAAGCTGACGCCGATTTTTCACGAGAAGATCTGGGGCGGCCGCCAGCTCGAAACCGTATTTGGTTACGACATTCCCGATGGTCCCATCGGTGAGTGCTGGGCCATCTCGGCCCACCCCAACGGCGACTGCCAGATCGCTGAGGGCCCGTACGCCGGCCACACGCTGTCGTGGCTGTGGGCCGAGCACCGCGAGCTCTTTGGCAACTGTGAAGGCAAGGAGTTCCCGCTGCTCATCAAGATTCTGGACGCCAAGGACGACCTTTCGATCCAGATTCACCCCAACGACGAGTACGCCGCCAAGCACGAGAACGGCAGCTTGGGCAAAACCGAGTGCTGGTATGTGCTGGACTGCGAGCCCGGCGCCACAATCATCGTCGGCCAGCGTACCAAGGACCGCGCCGAGGCCGCACAGATGATCGAGGAAGGCCGTTGGGACGACATGCTCAACGTGTTGCCGATCCACAAGGGCGACTTTTTCCAGATTGATTCCGGTACCGTGCACGCCATCAAGACCGGCACGCTCATTTTGGAGACGCAGCAGTCGAGCGACGTGACATATCGCCTGTACGACTACGACCGTCCCGGCACCGATGGCAAGCTGCGCCCGCTGCACATTGAGCAGAGCCTCGACTGCATCGACTTTGATGCTCAGGCTCCGACCGACGGCACGGTGACCGCGCCCGAGGTGGACGGCGTGACCGAGCTCGAGTCTAACTCCTGCTACACCGTCGATCGCGTGCGTGTCGACGGCAGCAAGACCCTCGACCAGCGCTGGCCCTTCATGTGCCTGTCGGTCATCGACGGCGAAGGCACCGTCTGCGGCGACCCCGTCCACAAGGGAAGCCACCTGCTAGCTCCGAGCACCGTGGACAAGATTGAGCTCGAGGGCAATATGGAACTGATTGTCAGCCACCTGTAGGTCACCGGTCCCCAAGCGCTCGCCGGGACGGGGCGCGGGGTTTGATCGCCTGCTCGGACAGTCCCGCTCGAACGGAGAGCACATTAAGTGCTCTCCGGCTCGTGCAGAACTCGCAATCGACCAAATCCCGCGCCCCGTCCCGGCGAACCTCTGACTAGTTACGACAATCAAAAAGCAACAAGGGGCTCTTCCGTTCATCAACGGAAGAGCCCCTGCCATACATTACGAATCAAGATGCCTACAAATACACTCTTTCGAGAAACGATAACGTGTCCTGAAGCCGCGCCCTTTCCTTACGGTTGGTCTGCCGATTTACATACGAAGCAAAGTCCGTAAGAAAATCCTCCGCATCAACCCTCATTTGCCCCGTTAGCTCCAAACGCGCTGAGGACGACAACAAACCGGCAAGTCGAGCAACATCTGAACGATGCTTCCGCCGATCTATATCGTTGCAATGACGCCCTTCTTCATAGCTCCTGTTGATATCAATGTGCGCACGCATCTTGAGGGGGATGATATGGAGCGCATCGAGCAACGTGATGCCCTCTACGTTCGTTGCGTTGTCGCGAATAAATTCGTAGTAGCCATCGTCGAGAATAATGGCGGAAAGACTCGATATCGCCCCGTCAAAGGAAAGAGGAGCTACCTCGCTCATTTCGTCTTCGAGCACAAAATCAGGATGTCGGGCAAACAACTCGATTTGACCGGGATAGTCTAGGGCTCGCCTTGATCCTTTGGGCAAACAGAACCGATAGTAAGTGCACTTTCCATCGCCGACCTTTCCAACCTCGTATCCAGCTGCTTTGATAAATGCCCACAATGCAGTGGCAAATTCAACGCCTTCCCCATCAACAATTACGACGACATCCAAATCTTCGGTAGCCCTGAATGAATCACCTTCGCTGTCAAATAGAACGCTGCAGGCCCCTCCACCAATAAGGACGTAACCACCTTTGCAGCTGCTCATGGCGTCGGCAAATCGCTCTATTCCCCTCACTTTTGGCATATCGTCCTCCTGAGTTGTTCGACCGCATCGAGCAGACGGTCATCTTTGTAATCCGCTTTTGCGCAGGCAACGTATAAGGAGAACGGGTCGACACATTGCAAACCTGTCGTATCAAAACTAACATCGGACGGCGCGTCCACGGGATACGACCAGATCTCAATCTCGATAGCGGCCGGTTCGTACCACTGGGCCTCCAACCATCTGTCGCCCATGTGCTCTCTTAAGGCATCTACCTGATACTTTTCGAGAGCAACGGTTGGGGCAGAATCATTATGAGCAAGGTCGGACATATAGCTAAGGGCAGACACACCGGAAAGCAGCGCATCAACGGCGCGTAGCTCTGTTCTCTCGATAACCTTCTTGAGCCGGATTCGCTCTAAAACGGGTGTGCGAAGATAGTCCTCAAATCCATCCAGCAACGTCTCGGTCGACAGCCCGGCGTCGCACAATATACGCTTTTTGCCGTCCCGCATAATCAACCCAGGAGCTATAGCGGCGATTTCCGAAAGATAGCCGCTGACGCTTGCCGCGCTTTTGCCACACAGACGAGCTAGGTCGCCGGCGGAGCAGTCAACCCATCGTCCCGCGATGAGATTTAGAACGATTCGTTGAGATTGGGGCGAAAGCGAAGCAGCAGGAGAAGCACCCAGCACCTCATCGGAAATAACGGCTCCGATAAACGGCAGAAACGCATTTCGCTCATCTCGGATATATGCGATCCCCTCCGAAGAAAGCGCGCGCATAAAGCCTAAATCCATAGCATCCCAGCAAATTGCCACCGGGCGAGCATCTATCTTACGCACTGCATTGACGAAATTTCGCGCCGAAATGACACTGGGCGGTTCTTTTGGTTCCGCAACAATAAAACGGCCTTGCTCAGACATGCCGAGCCGCGCTAAGCGAAGCGAATACCGCTCGAGATACATGCGAGGAATCTGCATCTCAACTGGCTCCGAGTCGATGGCGAGCTCTAAAGAGAAGAGCCTTTTTGGGAGACAATTTAGCAGCATGTCCACTCACCGTTTTCATTTCAGTTACATTTAAGTATCTAACTGAAATTATACTGAATCGTATAAAATCATCAATCATCAAAGCCAAGCGCACCATTTAAAACGCAACAAGGGGCTCCCCCGTTCTTTAACGGGGGAGCCCCTTGCCATGTCTAAGTATTCAGCCCACCCGGTTCTCCAGATCAAAAAGCGAACCAGCAAAGCGACGTTCGTCCAGCAACGTTACCCAAGGACCTGGGCGGGCGTATAGGGCAACATCGGTCGCGAGTTCCGCACGCAAAGGAGGCCACTTAATGTGGCCTCCGTCTTGCGCAGGACTGCCCGAGCAGGCGATGTTGCCCTATACGCCCGACCAGGTCCGCCGGGATTACGACAGCTTGACGATCGGTGCAAAACCTTTCATAAGCTTTTTGGTCTGGCCGGTCTTTTCGAATTGAACCTCGATCATGTCTCCGGCGACCGAGATCACGGTACCCGTGCCAAAGGTCTTGTGGCTCACGGTATCGCCCGCGGCAAAGTCCTGCGATGCGCTGGCGCGATCGACCTTGCGCTCCACCGTCGGGGACACCTTGGACGACGGCTTTTTGGCTCGCGGCGCGCCCGCGCCAAAGGTCGAGGCAACACGGCCGGCATCGGGCGAGACCCCACGATGGCGTTCGGTCCCGTAGCTGCTACCGCCAAAGAAATCGTCAAAGCTCGATCCGCCGCGCGAACCGGAACCGCCGGTCGAGCGCGTATGCGAGCCGAACACCTTGCCGCCATACATATCCGAGCCCATGCCCGAGCCAAAGGTGCCGTGACGGTCGCCGCGCTTCTCCCAGCCCGTGCCTTCAAAGCCGGCAGAACCGATACCGCTAAACTCGATATCCTCAAACGGAATCTCGTTGAGGAAGCGCGAACGCGGGTTGGCAGAGGTCGAGCCGTAGGTGCGACGCGTGGCCGCATAGGTCAAGAACAGGCGCTTACGGGCGCGCGTGATGGCGACGTAGGCCAGGCGACGCTCCTCCTCGAGCTTACCCGGGTCATCGCTGCCGCCAAAGTCGTGCACGTGCGGGAAGATACCCTCCTCCATGCCGGCCACGAACACCGCCGGGAACTCCAGGCCCTTGGCGGAGTGGATGGTCATCATGGTAATGGCATGCGTCTCGCCGGCTAGGGAATCCAAGTCGGAGCGCAGGGCCAGCCACTCCATGAGCGCCGGCAGCGCCTTACAGGTGAGCGGACCGTAGGTGCGCTCGATCTCGTCGGCATGCACGGCACCCGCCGGCATCTCCGTCGACGCGGCATATGCGTTGCCCGCGATGGCGGCGGCCAGAGCATCCTGCGGCGAGAGCGCCGGGGCGGCTAGGCTATCGAGCGGATTGGAACCTGCGGCATCGCGCGCGCCGACCAGCGCCTCAAACGAGGACGCGGGCGCGGACGGTCCCGGCTCGGGCGCAGGCGCGCTCACCACAACGGGCTCGGGCTCAGCGTCGGCAGGCACATCGGCAACGCCAGCCGCGCGCAGCTCTTCCAAGCTCTCAAGCGTACCCTCGATATCCTCGTGTGTCTCTTCAAATTCGGCCGCAACGCCCAGGAATTCCTGGATGTTCTCGGCGCGGCTCTCGGACTCCATGGTGCCCTCGGCGCGGAATGCCTGCAGCAGGCCCGTCTTGTCGACAATCATCTCGACGACGTCCTTGAGCTCGCCATCCATGCGACGGCCCTCGCGCACCAGCGACACAAAGCTCGACAGGCCATTGCGCACCTTGGCGCTAAACATGCCGGTTTCGGCGCACGCGATCTCACAAGCCTGGAAGAACGAGCAACGGTTGTCGCGCGCCAGCTGTTCGATCTTTTGGATCGAGGTGGAACCGATGCCGCGGCGCGGTGTGTTGATGACGCGCTTGACGCTCATCTCGTCGGCCGGGTTCACGATCATCTTGAGGTAAGCCATGACGTCGCGGATCTCGGCGCGGTCGAAGAATCGCGTGCCACCCACGATCTTGTAGGGCACGCCCGCACGCAGGAACATATCTTCGAGAATACGCGACTGGGCGTTGGTACGATAGAACACGGCGATATCGTCGTAGCTCGTGCCCTTGGAGTGCAGCTTCTCGATCTCGCCGGCAATCCAGCGGCCCTCGTCGCGCTCGTCGCTCGCCTGGAAGGCCTGGATCTTCTCGCCATCGCCCTCGGCCGTAAACAGGCGCTTGTCCTTGCGCTGCGAGTTATGGCGCACCACGGCGTTGGCGGCACTCAGGATATGACCAGTAGAGCGGTAGTTCTGCTCCAGCTTAACGGTCTTGCAGTCTTTAAAGTCCTTCTCAAAGTCCAGGATATTGGTGATGTCGGCACCACGCCAGCTATAAATGGACTGGTCGTCGTCGCCCACGACCATGAGGTTTTGGTACTTGGCGGCCAGCAGGTTGGCGATCTCGTACTGGACGTGGTTGGTGTCCTGATACTCGTCGACGCTAATGTAGCGGAAGCGCTCTTGGTACTTATCGAGCACCTCGGGGCGGGTGCGCAGCAGCTCGAGCGTGCGCACGAGCAGGTCATCAAAGTCCATCGCATTGGCAGCGCGTAGGCGGCGCTCCAGCTCCAAGTAGACCTGCGCGGCCTTTTTGTCGTTGGGGCTATCGGCACTCTTGAGCATGTCCTCGGGGCCGATCATGGCGTTTTTGGCCGAGCTGATCTTGCTGCGGATCATGTTGATGGGGAACTGCTTTTGCTCAATGCCGAGCGCCTGCATAATGTCACGCACCATGCGCTTTGAGTCATCGTCGTCGTAGATGGTGAACTGACCGGTGTAGCCCAGCAGGTCGGCGTCCTCGCGCAGCATGCGCACACACATGGCATGGAAGGTGCACACCCACATGCCGCGGGTACCGCTGGGAATGAGCGCCGCCAAACGCTCGCGCATCTCGGCCGCGGCCTTGTTGGTAAACGTAATGGCAAGAACCTGCCAAGGCTTAACGCCCAGGTCGCCGAGCATATGTGCGATGCGGAAGGTCAGGACGCGGGTCTTGCCCGAGCCGGCGCCGGCGAGCACCAGCAACGGGCCCTCGGTGGTCAGAACCGCCTCGCGCTGGGCGGGATTCAGGCTGTCGATGTCGACGAGCGGCTTGGCGGGTTTGGGTGCCAGCGCAGGAGCGTCGTAGATGTCGAGCGGGACGAGCTCGGGCTCCGGCGCTGCAGGGGCGGTGTATGCATCGAGCGGCACGGGTTCCGGCGCGGGCGGCACGGATACCGTGGCGTTCTTTTCCCAGGGCAAGGGCTGGGTCATGGGCGACTCCTCATCTGACGGACGGCGCGCCTGCGGGCGGCGCCATAGTTTGAGCCGTACCAGTATACCGAGCCGCGCGGACACCGACGCAAATCACACCACGACTCCGTGCGCCACCGTCAGGCCCACCCCAGCGGATTAGGCGCAATGGGGTCAGGTTAGTCTGCACCAATCAATTGACAATCACGAAACCGCCGATGTCATGGCAGCAGCAGCGAGCGGTGGCCGGGGCGAACAAATTGGCATGAAAAGGGGCGGCATAGACCTTCTGGTCATGCCGCCCCCTTTGAATGACAAGTTGTCGCCCCGGCCGCCGCGCAGCGTCGACTAAGTTACAGGCCGAGCATCGGCTCCAGGACAAAGAAGTACGCAAGCACCACGATGCCCAGGATGATGCGGTAGACGCCGAAGCACTTGAAGTCGTGACGGCGGACGAAGCCCATAAGCCACTTGATGGCGATAAGCGACACCACAAAGGCGACGACGCAGCCCACGCCCAGGATGGCGATCTCGTTGGTGCCGAAGGTGCCGCCCTTAACGAAGTACTTGACCAGCTTGAGCGCGCTCGCGCCAAACATGACAGGAATGGCCAGGAAGAACGTGAACTTAGACGCCACCGAACGCGTGCAGCCCAGCAGCAGGCCACCGATGATGGTAGAACCGGAGCGCGACGTGCCCGGCACCAGCGAGAGCACCTGGAAGCATCCGATACCAAGCGCGGTCTTCCAGCTCAGATCCTCGAGCGTAGTGATGGAGCCAAAGTCCAGATTATCGTCATCGTCTGCAGCGGCAGTCGCAGCGGGCGCGGCAAAATGCGCACCAGCGGGTCGTCCGCCCGCCACCACGGCACGCGAACCAAACGAACCGGCAAGAGCGGCCTGGTCGCGCTTGTTCGCGCGCCAGTTCTCGATCACGATAAACAGCACGCCGTACACAATGAGCGCCAGCGCCACGACGGGAGCATTATAGAAATGCTCCTCCATCCAGTCGTTAAGCGGCAGACCGATCGCCGCGGCGGGAATGCAACCGAGCACAATCTTGCCCCACAGCACCCAGGTGTCGCGACGGCCCTCCTTGCCCTTGCTGGGAGAAAACGGGTTGAGATCGTAGAAGAACAGGACGCAGACGGCCAAAATGGCGCCAAGCTGAATCACGACCAGGAACATATTCCAGAACGTCTCGCTCACGTTCATCTTGACGAACTCGTCCACCAAGATCATGTGACCGGTCGACGAAACAGGCAGCCATTCGGTGATGCCCTCGACCAGGCCCATGAAGGCAGATTTTAGAAGCTCAATGATATCCAAAGGGACCCCCTCGTTAGACACCCGCCGATATTGTTCTGCGGACGGTTGCGGGCGATGTCCCATTATCAACCGTTCGGCCGCGACCGCGCCCACCCTTACCAAAAAACTCGCCCGTTCACAGAATTGCGAGCGGTCAAACCCAAATCCTTGGGTATAACTGCAACAAGATAAAGTGTCCAGCGGCCACGCATCCGCGCCCGCCCGATGCACGAGCCCCACGCCCGTGCGATAGACCAAGGAGGAAACCATGAACGAGGGCTACACCAAGGTATTTGTTTCACTCGACGGTACTGAGCAGCAGGATTTTGTGCTCGCACGCGCCATCAAGGTCGCCGCGAACAACGGCGCCAAGCTGATTATCGGCCACGTTATCGATTCCACGGCACTCGAGAGCGCCGGTTCCTATCCGGTCGATCTGGTCAACGGCCTAGAGGAGGCATTTAAGAACTCCATCGCCAAGCAGCTCGAAGAGGCCAAGGCCAATCCCGACATTCCCGAGGTCGAGGTCATGATTCGCGCCGGCCGCATTCGCGAGACGCTCAAAGACGAGATGCTCGACGTGGTCAAGCCCGACCTGGTGCTCTGCGGCGCTCGTGGCCTGTCCTCGATCAAGTATGCACTCCTGGGTTCAATTTCGACGTTCCTGCTGCGCAACACCGACTGCGACATCTTGGTCGTGAAATAGGTTCCTTCCCGCCGGCGCAAGGCCTGCGGGGTTATCACGCCGACGTCCTCGCCGCTTCGCGGCTGCGGGATGTCGGCTTAGATAACCCCTCCCGGCCTTGCGCCTTCGTCACCGTACTTCAGCGAGTTATCTGATAGAAAAATGGCGTGGGGGGGGGGGGGGGGGGGGGGGGGGGGGGGGGGGGGGGGGGGGGGGGGGGGG
>CAMQJB010000035.1 GCA_947002045.1 uncultured Collinsella sp. | reverse complement strand
GCAGGAAGCTTGGATACGCCTAGGCGCGGTCCAAGAAATCGTCCGCACCCCCAAACAGTCCGTATTTCACCGCAACTTAGGGTGGGATGGGGCTAGTGGCGGGATTGGTGGCGGAGTTTGTCGATGGTGGCGTCGGTGCCGTGGTCGCGGGCGTCGGTGCCGTGACTGTGGGCTTCGGCTGCGGTTTGGCGCTTTCGGCGGTAATCGATCATGCCTTGGATGATGGGCTTGCCAAAGCTCACGACATCATCGTTGTAGATGGCGGTTCGGGCTGCGAGGAGGCAGTCGGTAAAGTCCATATGGGTCTTGCCAAAAAGTTTGACGGCAAGGGCGACAACGGTGGGCTCGTCGACCATGACGTCATCGAGCAGCCTTTTCATGGCCGCAGCAATCTCAACGCGGGGAACCTTATAGACGTCGCGCAGCGTGACCACGACGCGCGTGATGATTTCGGGATAGACACGAGCGGTGCGCGTGGCGATGACCTTGGCAGCGCGCGGTGACAGGACTTCGTCGTCGTCAAGCAGGTAGCGTAGGATGACGGTCTCGTCGATGATGGTGCTACTCATGGATATCTACTTCCTCGGGACCCAAAATCGAATCGTCGCTTTCTGTGGCAAGGTATTCAATCCAGGCATTGCGCTCCTCGGAGCGGCGATTGGGGTCACCGTATGCTTTGAGCGATCCATAGGCGGCGGTGCCGTCCTTTGAGCGCACGGCGACCGGCTGAAAGGGGAGCTTGCGCATCAAAATGCTCTGCGCGACAAATAGACGGACGGCCTCGGCGAGCGATGTGCCCATGGCGTCGTAGAGATGTTCGGCATGCTGCTTGTCTTCCTCGCGAATGCGCACCTGCAGGATGGTTCGTTTTTGAGTCGATGACATCACTGGCCCCCTTAATGAGCGTGCAATATAGTCGGTCAAATGCGGCATGTGCCGATACTTGAGCATCTTATAACGATTACTTTATTTCGCTCAAGTAAATAACCATTAACTTGAATACAAGCGTAGTACATCTAAAATGAGAGCGCGTAAAAATCTCTGAGGCGTACGCATGTAATACACTCACCTTTATAGCTTCTAGAGAATAATTCCAACCTGCCAAAACCCCTGCAATACACCCGTATTGCAGGGCCTATGCTCAAGTTTGCCCCCTGCAACTGCGTATATTTAACCTGTATATCGTTGGAGGAATTCTATCGAAGTGCCTGTTTCGCCGCATGCACTCGATACGCCGATGCCGGACCACGGGCGGTCCGGGGCAACGTCGGCAGGGTCTCTCCGGCATGGGATTCAGGAGGGAGTGAACAACATGGGCAATAAACGAGTCGTGGCTGATTCTTCACGCTGCATTGGGTGCCAAACCTGTATGGCGGCGTGCATCGAGGCACACGATATTCCCGGCAACATCGCCGCACCTCGCTTGCGCGTAACGCGCACCTACGAGATTTCCGCGCCGGTGGCATGTCACCACTGCGAGGATGCCCCGTGCGCCAAGGCCTGCCCTACGGGCGCCTTGTTCTTTGATCCAAAGAACCATCGCATCGGCGTCAACGAGGACAACTGCATCGGTTGCAAGAGCTGTGTCATGGCATGCCCCTTTGGCGCCGTGAGCGTGGCAACCACGCAGGTCCCCGTCTTGATGGGCGACGTGCGCGTGGGTTCGCAGACTAAGAGCTTCGTGCTCAAGTGCGACCTGTGCGTGGACCGTCCCGGCGGTCCGGCGTGTGCCGAGGCGTGTCCGACCAAGGGTCTCACCCTGGTAGACGAGGAACGCCTGGCGGAGCTGACTGCCGAGCGTGCCCGCGCCACCATCGAAAACGAGGCGTAAGCGTCGGGCGACAGGCCCAATGATTGTCAAATAAGTACCGAGTATTCGGTAGCAGAGAAAGGAAGGAGGGTGTCATGGAGAAGCATAAAGTGATCTGCCCGTACTGCGGCGCCGGTTGCCAGTTTAACCTCCTGGTCCAAAACGGCCAGGTCGTGGGTACCGAACCGCTCAACGGCATCACCAACCAGAGCGAGCTGTGCCTTAAGGGCATGAGCGGCTACGACTTCATCAACGACACCAAGATCTTGACTCCCCGCGTACTGCACCCGATGATCCGCCGCACTAAGGGCGCGGATCTTGAGCGCGTAAGCTGGGACGAGGCACTGGATTTCACCGCATCTAAGATGCAGGCCATAATTGACGAATATGGTCCTAACGCTGTCATGACCACCGGCTCTTCGCGAGGCGGCGGCAATGAGGCGAACTACGTCATGCAGAAGTTTACGCGTGCGTGCATCGGCACCCACAGCGTGGACAACTGCGCCCGTACTTGACACGGCCCTACTGTCCTCGGTCTGATGGACACGGTTGGTTCAGGTTGCATGTCATGCTCCATCCCCGGTATGGAGGATGCGGGCTGCATTTTCCTCTTCGGCTATAACCCTGCCGATTCGCACCCCATCGTCGCAAGGCGTATCGTGCGAGCCAAAGAAAAGGGTTGCAAGATCATCGTCGCCGACCCGCGCCATATCGAAACCGCGCGTATCGCCGATCTCTACCTTCCGATCAAGAACGGTTGCAACGTCGCGTTCCTCAACGCCTTTGCCAACTGCTTGGTCAACGATGGCCTCTACGACAAGGAATTCGTCGCCGAACATACGAACGGCTTTGACGAGTGGTGGGAGACCATCAAGAACTACACTCCCGAATCCGTACAGGACATCACGGGTGTCGAGCCCGCGTTGATCCACCAAGCTGCCGAGATGTACGCCACGGCGAAGCCCTCTGCCATCATTGGCTGGGGCATGGGCGTATGCCAGCAGAAGCAGAACCTGAAGACGGTGCACACCATCGCCTCCATCGCCTGCGTTGCCGGCCAGATCGGCAAACCCAATTCCGGCCTCGCGCCCGTGCGTGGCCAGAACAACGTCCAGGGCTCCTGCGATATGGGCATGCTGCCCAACCTGTACCCTGGCTACCAGAAAGTCACCGACCCCGCCGCTCGCGCCAAGTTTGCCAAGGCTTGGGGCGTGCCCGAGGAAAAGCTCCCGCTCGAGGAGGGCTATAAGCTCACCGACCTGGGCCACCTGGTCGACGAGGGCAAGGTGCACTGCTTCTACAACTACGGCGAGGACCCGGTGCAGACCGAGCCCGATTCGGCCGGTATGCGCAAGACGCTCTCCGAGCTGGATCTGTTCATTTGCCAGGACATCTTTATGACGCAGACGACCATGCTCGCCGACGTCATCCTGCCTGCCACCTCCTGGGGCGAGCACGAGGGTGTCTTTACCGCATCCGACCGTAGCTTCCAGCACTTTGACGCGGCCGTTCCGCCCAAGGGCGAGTGCCGTCACGACTGGGAGATCTTCGCGGACCTGTCTACGCGCATGGGCTACCCCATGCATTACGACAACACCGAGCAGATCTGGAACGAGTGCATTAGCCTGTGCCCCAACTTTGTGGGCGCGACCTACGAGAAGATGGCTCCCGAGGGCGGCTACGCCCAGTGGCCGGTCAAGAGCACCGATGTGAACGACCACGGTACGCCCGACATGTTCGCTGGTGGCAAGTTCACCACCAAGGACGGCCGCGCCAACCTGATGGCGCACGACTGGGAGGCGCCCTCCGAGCTTCCCGACGATGAGTACCCGCTCATTCTGTGCACCGTCCGCGAGGTCGGCCACTACAGCTGCCGTTCGATGACCGGCAACTGCAAGACGCTGGCGCTGCTCGCCGACGAGCCCGGCTTTGTCCGCATGAATCCCGCGGACGCCCAGGCGCGTGGCATCAAGAACGGCGACATCGTCTCGATCCACAGCCGCCGCGGCCAGGTATACAGCCGCGCCGACGTGAGCGACCGTATCAACAAGGGCACGGTCTATATGACCTACCAGTGGTGGATCGGCAAGTGCAACGAGCTGACCATGCACAAGGTCGACCCGGTCTCGCACACGCCCGAGGACAAGTTCTCCGCCTGCCAGGTCGACGCCATTGCCGACCAGGTTTGGGCAGAGGGCGAGGTGGAGCGTCAGTACACCGAGCTCAAGCAGGCTCTGGTCGACGCCGCCGCTCCCCAGGACGTTGAGCCTGGCGCCGCCAAGTTCGACGACGAGACGCACGTGAATCAAATCGTGTAGTCCCGTTCTCGTTGGCTTTTTTGGGCCGGGCGTCCCGTACGTTCGGGAGCCCGGCCCGTTATTTTGAAAGGAAGTGGGGATGAACCGCTTCATCGACATCAACCCGGAGAGGTGCATCGGCTGCGGAACATGCCAGTCCGCCTGTGCCGACGCCCACCGGATGCAGGGTCTTCAGGATACGCCGCGCCTGGCGCTCGTGAAGACCGGCGGTATTTCGGCCGCCCTTGCCTGCCACCATTGCGAGGGTGCCCCCTGCGCCGAGGTTTGCCCGGTGAATGCCATCGAGCACGATGGCGACCGCATCCACGTCAAGGAGCAGGAGTGCATCGGGTGCAGGCTGTGCGCCATCGCGTGCCCCTTCGGAGCCATCCATCCCGATGGCACGTCTATCGCCGGTGTCGCTGGCATGTGCGACCCGACGCCTTCGTATCCTAAGTCCCTGAGCAGCCTGCTTACGTGGGCTCCCGGCCAGTACACCTGCGCCGTCAAGTGCGACCTGTGCGCCTTCGATCCGGAAGGCCCGCATTGTGTGGCGGCGTGCCCCACCAAGGCACTGACCGTCATGGGCGGCGCGGCCGATCGCGAGCTCGACGAGGCCAAGCGCCTGCGCTCGATCGAAAACGGTCCGTCCGTCGACGTTACCGCTGTGGCCCAGGGTCTGTCCGAGAAAGCAGAAGGGAGCGTAAACAATGGATAGCATGACGCTGTTTATCGCATCGCTTGCCGTCTCGTGCATCGGTGCGCTCGCCTCGGTTCTGCTGATCAAGGCCGATAACGCCGCCAAGACCGCCGGCTGCCTTATCGGCGCCGTCGCCGCGGTGCTTTCGTTTGTGGCCGGTATCCAGGCCGTGCTGGGCGATGTCACGTCGGTCGACACCATCGTGTTCTTCCCGTTTGCCCATTTCCAGCTGCTGCTCAACCAGCTGTCCGGCCTGTTCGTGGCGCTCATCTCGGTGCTCGCGTTTGCCGGTTCGATCTACGGTCTCAACTACTTTGATGAGTACCCGGGCAAAAAGGGCCGCGCCGGCTTCTTCTTTAACACCTTTGTGGCGTCCATGATGCTCGTCATCACCGCCGACAACGTGTTTTGGTTCCTGGTCGCCTTTGAGCTCATGTCGCTGACCTCGTACTTCCTGGTCGTGATCGAGGAGAACGAGAACTCCATCCATGGCGGTTGGCTCTACTTTGTGATCGCGCACGTGGGCTTTGTGCTCATCATGGCGAGCTTCCTCACCATGACCAACTTCGCCGGTGGCTCGTTTGCCTTTGCGGATTTCCGCGCCACGCAGTTTAGCCCCGCGGTCGCATCCGTGTGCTTCGTGCTCGCCTTCTTTGGCTTTGGCGCCAAGGCCGGTATCATCCCGCTGCACGGCTGGCTGCCCAAGGCACATCCCGAGGCGCCGTCCAACGTGTCGGCCCTCATGTCCGGCGGCATGATCAAGATCGGTATCTTCGGCATCCTCAAGGTTGGTCTCGACCTGCTCTCCGCCTCGGGCGTTCAGGTCTGGTGGGGCCTTATGGTCATGGTCTTCGGCGCGATCTCGTCGGTCCTCGGCGTGGCATTCGCCCTGCAGGAGCATGACATCAAGCGCCTGCTGGCCTATCACTCCGTCGAGAACATCGGCATCATTCTGCTCGGCGTCGGCGCTTCCATGGCCGCCATGGCACTCAACTCGGTCGGCATCGCCGTCCTGGCTCTGATGGCCGCCCTCTACCACACGTTTAACCACGCGATGTTTAAGGGCGAGCTGTTCTTGGGCGCCGGTGCACTGCTGTACTCCACGGGCACGCGCAATATGGAGAAGATGGGCGGTCTGTTCCGTCGTATGCCGGCAACGGCCATCTGCTTCCTCGTCGGCGCTCTTGCCATCTCGGCCATCCCGCCCTTCAACGGCTTTGTGTCCGAGTGGTTTACCTACCAGTCGCTGTTTAACGCTGCCATGCAGGGCGACAAGGCCGTCATGATCGTGGCCGTGTTCGCTGCCGTCGCGCTTGCCATTACCGGCGCGCTGGCTGTCACGTGCTTCGTCAAGGCCTATGGCGTCTCCTTTGCCTCCGCGCCCCGCTCCGAGGCCGCTGCCAATGCCAAGGAGGTTCCCGCCCCCATGGTGTTTGCGCAGGGCCTGCTCGCGGCCATCTGCGTCGTGCTGGGCATTGGCGCTCCCGTGATCGCGCCCGTGCTGGTCGATGTCGCCGCGTCCGTGCTGCATCCGTACGGTGGCGTGTTCGCCGCCGAGGGCATGGAGCTCATGAACCAGTACTCCGGCGCTGCCACCTCCACGCCCGCGATCGCCATTGCGCTCGTGGTGCTCGTCGGCCTTGCCTGCGGTTATCGCAAGCTCAAGACCGTCGGCAAGGTGCAGAAGTCTCAGCCGTGGGCATGCGGTTATGCTCCCAACGAGCATATGCCCGTCGTGGCCACGACCTTTGCCTCCGAGGTGTCCTGGTTTATGCAGCCGCTCTACACGCTGCGTGACCGCTGCACGGCCGTCTGCTGGTCCATCGCACACTTCTTCCAGAAGCTCACCGGTGTGGCCGAGGCTGTGGAGCCCGTACCCGACAAGGTTCTCGTCGATGCCCCGCATAAGGGTGTCGAGAAGCTCGCCGACCTCGCGACTAAGTTCGAGGGCGGCAACTACAGCATCTATATCTGCTACATCGTCGCGGCACTCGTGGTGTTCCTCGTGCTCGCCGTGCAAATGGGTTAAGGAGGGGAGAGCATGAACAACATCGTACTTGCCGTTCTGCAGGGCGTGGTCGTCATGGCCGTCGCACCGTTCTTCTCCGGTCTCGGCCGCGTGATCCGCGCCAAGATGCACAACCGTCGCGGCCCCAGCATCATGCAGGACTACCGCGACCTGGCCAAGCTCTTTGCGCGCCCCGAGTCCCAGAGCGAGGATGCGAGCTTTGCGCTGCGCATTATGCCGCCGCTGTTCTTCGCCGTCGCCTTTATGCTCGCGATGGGTCTGCCGCTCTTTACGGCACAAAGCCCCATCCCGGTCTTTGGTGACGCCATCACCATCATGTACAGCCTGGCGCTCGCCCGTTTCTTCTTCGCCCTCTGCGGTGTGGATTCGTCCAACGCTTACGCCGGTATCGGCGGCGTCCGCGAGCTGCTCATGAGCGTGCTCATCGAGCCGTCCATGCTGCTGGCGCTGTTTGCCGCCGCCCTGGTGTGCGGCTCCACCGACATCGCCACCATGGGTCAGCACATCATGACGGGCGCCATCGACGCGCCGGTCGCCGTGATCCTCGCCGGCATCGCCTTTGCGATTGCCTGCTACATGGAACTCGGCAAGCTGCCCTTTGATCAGGCCGAGGCCGAGCAGGAGCTTCAGGAAGGCCCGCTCGCCGAGCTTTCCGGCCCGTCGCTCGCCATGGCCAAGCTCGCCATGTCCATGAAACAGGTCCTGGTCGTCGCCTGGTTCTGCGCGATCTTCGTCCCCTGGGGCGAGCCCGCGGCCGTGGGTATCGCGGCCGTTCTGGGCGCGGTCATCTTCCTGGTGAAGTGCCTGATCGACTTTGTCGTATGCGGCGTAATCGAGAACTCCTGCTCGCGCTCGCGTTTTAAGGTGCTTGGCAATCAGACCTGGGCCGTCGTGGGCATCGCCGTTCTGGCGTTTGTCTTCGTGGTCGTCGGCGTGTAGGAGAAGGGAGAAACAATGTCATTTGCAGTCAGTCTGTCCCTTCTCGGCTTGGTCGCTATTGCGGCCCCGATGGTGGCCTCGGTGCTCGTCGCCCTGTTCCCCCGTCCGTACGCCAAGTGGTTCAGCGTTTTGGGTGCCGCCGTCTCGACGGTCTGCACCGTCGCCCTCGCCGCGAATTTCGCTGGCGCCGGCATGCCCGACACGCAGGTCCCCCTGATCTCGTTTGGGCAGACCCTCGTCATGGGATTCACCTTCGATCGCATGAGCACACTGCTCGCGCCCGCCTTTGTGGGTATCGGCCTGCTTGTCGTGATCTATTCGATTCCCTATATGAGCGAGAATAACCGTGAGCATCCCGACGCACCGCGTCGTCGCTTCTACGCGTACCTCGCGACCTTCATCGGCGCCATGGCCGGCCTTGTGTACAGCTCGACCCTTTTGGGCCAGCTCGTGTTCTTTGAGATCACGGGTGCGTGCTCTTGGGGCCTCATTAGCTACTACATGTCGCCTACCGCCAAGAAGGCCGGCATGAAGGCCCTGATTATTACGCATATCGGTGCGCTTGGCCTGTATCTGGGCGCCGCCATCGTGTTTGCCCACACCGGCACCTTCGCCATCACCGCGATTGCCGGCCTCGACGCCAAGCTCAAGGCTATCGTCCTTTTGCTCGTGCTGTTTGCGGCTTGGGCAAAGTCCGCACAGGTCCCCATGTACATGTGGCTGCCTTCGGCTATGGAGGCACCGACGCCTGTTTCGGCCTACCTGCATGGCGCCTCGATGGTTAAGGTCGGCGTGTGCGTGTTCGCGCGTGCACTCGTCTCTGCCGGCGAGATTCCCGAGATCGTGGGCTGGGTCGCCATTATCGACGCCATGGTCACCATGCTCTTTGGTTTCCTTATGTACCTGCCGCAAAAGGACATGAAGCGCCTGCTGGCCTTCTCCACGATCGCCCAGCTCTCCTATGTGTTCTTTGGTTTGGGCGTTTCGGTCTTTGGCAGCCAGCTGGCCTTTGACGGTGCCGTGTGCCACATCTTTAACCACGCTTTCGCCAAGACCCTGTTCTTCCTGATCGCCGGTTCGTTCTCCTTTACCCTCGGCACGCGTATGCTGCCCAAGCTTCGCGGCATCGTAAAGAAGTACCCGATCTCGGGCGTGGGCTTTGGTGTCGCGGCGCTCGCCATTGCCGGCGTGCCGCCCATGAACACGTTCTTCTCGAAGTTCCAGATCATCGCCGGCGGCTTTTCTGTGGGTGCCGGCAACGTTGCGATCCTGGTGCTCGTGTGCATCATGGTCGCCGAGACCGTCGCCACCTTTGCCTGGTTCCTTAAGTGGATGGGCTATTGCCTGCCCGGCGAGCCGAGCGACGAGGTCGCTGCGGGAGCCCCGCTTCCCCGCGCGATGGCGTTCGTGTTCATCGTGCTCATCATCATGGTTATCGTCAGCGGCCCGCTTTCGGCCAGCTGGATCGGTTAGGAGGTAGAACGACATGGGTTATTCGATCGTCAACATCCTTGGCGGCCTTCTGATCGTCACGTCCACCATGGTGGTCGTCTCAAAGAACATCAAGCACGCCATCAGCTGGTATGCGGTGCAGTCACTGGTGCTCGTGGGACTGCTCGCTACGCTCGGTGCCACCACCGGTGCGCAGGAGCTGCTTATGTGGGCTGGATCTGCCTTTATCACCAAGGTCGTCCTGGTCCCTTACATTCTCAACCGCGCATACAAGAAGATGGGCGAGCCGAGCGACGCATCGCTCAAGGCCGGCCTTAAGCCCGCGTGGGCCATTTGCATCATTGCCGTCGAGGTCGCGATTTGCTTTGCCGTCGTGACGCAGATCAGCCTGCCCACGGCCGAGGTTGCAACGCCAGCGCTCGCCATTAGCTTCGCTCACTTCTTCGTGGGCCTCACCTGCATCATTTCGCAGCGCAACATCATGAAGCAGATCTTTGGATACTGCCTTATGGAAAACGGCAGCCATGTGACGCTCGCGCTTTTGGCCCCCACCGCTCCCGAGATCATCGAGATCGGTATCGCCACCGACGCCATCTTTGCCGTCATCATCATGTCCATCGTCGTGCGTCGCATTTGGGACGACTCCCACTCGCTCGATGCGCGCGACCTGTCCGAGCTGAGGGGGTAGTCCATGGAAACGTTGATTCTCGCCCTGCTCGCGACTCCTTTGGTGTTCTCGCTGGTCATGGCGTTTTTGCCCAAGAACACGTCCTATAACGTGTTTGCCGGTCTCAACCTGGTCTCCGTCGCAGCCGTCCTGGTGCTGTCGATTGTGACGGCTGGTGACGTCCTTATGAGC
This sequence comes from uncultured Collinsella sp., assembly GCA_947002045.1. Lineage (GTDB taxonomy): Bacteria > Actinomycetota > Coriobacteriia > Coriobacteriales > Coriobacteriaceae > Collinsella. Next base: position 12,475 of record CAMQJB010000035.1, on the reverse strand, counting down.
GGCGACACCGCGAGCGCTCTTGGCCTGTGGTTCCACCTCGATTCGCTGGGTGCCATCTTTGTGCTGCTCATCGGCTTTATCGGTTTTCTTACCGGGCTGCTCTCGCTGCCCTATGTAAAGGCCGATATCGAGGAGGGCTCCATGCCCGCCGAGCGCGCCAAGCAGTATTTTGCGCTGTTTAGCCTGTTTGTGTTCACCATGCTGCTCGCGTGCCTGTCCAACAACATGATCCTCACGTGGGCCGCCGTGGAGGCAACCACGCTTTCCACCGTGTTCCTGGTGGGTATCTACAAGAACAAGACGGCCCTCGAGGCTTCTTGGAAGTATGCGATGGTCTGCACCGCCGGCGTGGCCTTTGGCTTGTTCGGTACGCTGCTGATCTACGCCAACGCCGCCGACGTGATTCCCAACGCCCACGAGGCCGCATTCCTGTCGTGCGTACTGCCGTATGCCGACCAGTTCGATCCGACGCTCATGCGCCTCGCCTTTGCGTTTATCGTGATCGGCTTTGGCACCAAGGCCGGCCTGTTCCCCATGCACACTTGGCTGCCCGATGCTCACTCCCAGGCCCCGAGCCCTGTCTCGGCCCTGCTCTCTGGCGTGCTGCTTAAGTGCGCCATGCTCGTGATCATGCGCTTCTACGGCTTTACCATCCAGGCCGTGGGCGCCGAGTATCCGCAGCTTTTGCTGCTGATCGTCGGCACGCTGTCCATTTTGGTGGCGGCACTTTCGATGTTTCGCCAGGACGACCTCAAGCGCCGCTTTGCGTACTCGTCTGTGGAGAACGTGGGCGTTATCGCCCTGTGCCTGGGTATCGGTGGCCCGCTGGGTATCGCCGCGGCCCTGCTGCACTGCGTGTTCCACGGCTTTACCAAGACGCTTGCCTTCTGCGTGTCCGGCAACATCCAGCACGCCTTTGGCACGCGTAGCCTGGCTAAGATTCAGGGTGTCGTCGAGGTTGCCCCCGCAACCGCCGCGCTCGCCATCTTGGCACTGCTCGGTCTTGGTGCCTTCCCGCCCTTTGGCATGTTTATCTCCGAGTTCCTGACTTTTGTCGCCGGTGTTACCGCCGGTCCCATGTGGCTGGTCGTCGTGGTCGCCCTCGGTCTTACCGTGGCCATCTCCGCGCTCACCCGCATCGCACTCAAGTCGGTATTCGGCCATGCGCCCCAGGCCATGGGCAAGCATGAGGCCCCGGCGCTCATGCTTATTCCCGAAATCATCCTGGCTGTCATGATCTTGTGGTTTGGCATCGCCACCCCGCTGCCTCTCGTGCACGGTGTGGAGACTGCGACCGGCATCGTGCTCGAGCAGAGCACCGAGGAGCTTCACGCGACGCCGATGTACCGCGCTGTGTTCGGTACCGAGACCGCTCAGAGCGAGGTGGAGTAACGAATGATTGAAACTGAGAACAAGGTGTATGCCCGTCGCTGCGAGAGCCATGTCGAGGCCCTGCGCCGCGCTGTTCCGGGCTGCATCGAGAAGGTCGAGTGGCAGTGCGAGGACCAGCTGACGATTACCGTCAAGCAGGACAAGCTGCCCGAGGCCGTCCACTACCTGTACTACGAGCGCTACGGCTGGATTCCCGTGATTGTCGGCAACGACGAGCGCTCCCTGTGCGGCCGTTACGCCGTGTACTACGTCATCTCCATGGAGGGGGAGGACCCCGGCTGGGTTACCGTGCGTGCCGAGGTCGACCCCGCCAAGATGACGTTCCCGTCCGTGACGCCGTTCGTCCCCGCCTGCGTGTGGGGCGAGCGCGAGCTGCGCGATATGTTCGGCCTGATTCCCGAGGGTCTGCCCGACCGCCGTCGCCTGGTGCTTCCCGACGATTGGCCCAGCGGGCTGTACCCGTTGCGCAAGGATTCGATGGATTACCGTTTCCGCCCCGCCCCCGCGAGCGACATGGAAAACTACGAATTCTTGGTCGACACCAAGGGCAAGGAGACCACGCTCGTCCCCATGGGACCGTTGCACATCACCTCCGACGAGCCCGGCCACTTCCGCCTGTTCGTTGAGGGCGAGACGATCGTCGATGCCGACTACCGTCTGTTCTACGTGCACCGCGGCATGGAGAAGGTCGCCGAGACGCGCCTGAACTATGACGCCGTGACGTTCCTCGCCGACCGCATCTGCGGCATCTGCGGCTGCGCCCACTCGGTGGCCTATGCCGAGGCCGTCGAGCGCGCCCAGGGCATTCATGTCCCGCCGCGCGCCCAGTACATCCGCGCCATCATGCTCGAGGTCGAGCGTCTGCACTCGCATCTGCTCAACATTGGCCTGGCGTCGCACTACACGGGCTTCGACTCCGGCTTCCAGCAGTTCTTCCGCGTCCGCGAGAAGTCCATGGATCTGGCCGAGAAGCTCTCCGGTCACCGCAAGACCTACGGCCTCAACGTGATCGGCGGCGTGCGCCGCGACATTTTGGCCGAGCAGAAGCTCTCCACGCTCACGACCATCCACCAGCTGCGCTCCGAGGTTCAGGAACTCGTCGACGTGCTGCTCTCTACGCCCAACTTTATCGAGCGTACGAGCGGTATCGGCATTCTGGACCGCAAGATCGCACGCGACTTCTCGCCGGTCGGCCCGCTCATGCGTGGCTCGGGTTATGCCCGCGACGTGCGCTTTGACCATCCCTTCGACGGCTATGCCGATCCGGATGTCCAAAAGATGCACGCCGCCACGGCCGACACTTGCGATGCCTTCGGCCGTACCGCCGTTCGCATCCAGGAGGTCTACGATTCGATCGACATGATCGAGACCATGCTCGAGAACTGCCCGTCGGGCCCCATCCTCACCACGGATTGGGAGTACACCCCGCACAAGTACGCCATCGGCGCCACCGAGGCGCCGCGCGGCGAGGACGTGCACTGGGCCATGCTCGGCAATAACCAGAAGTGCTACCGCTGGCGCGCCAAGGCCGCCACGTACAGCAACTGGCCGGTCCTGCGCTACATGTTCCGCGGCAACACCGTGGGCGACGCTGCGCTGATCGTCGGTTCGCTCGACCCGTGCTACTCCTGCACCGACCGCGTGACGGTGACCGATGTCGCCGCCAAGCGCGACCACGTGCTCGACAAGGAGCAGTTTGAAAACGTCTGGCGCGACAAGTCGCCGCTTGCGGGCGAGGGCACCGTGGCCGCCCCGCTCGATGAGGAGGCGCTCTAATATGCTGAAGCTTTGGAAGGTTAACGCCAAGGCCGGCGACGCGACGGTCAAGTACCCGTTTGCGCCGTTCCCCACCAACAAGGACATGCGCGGCAAGCCCGAGCACAATGCCGAGCTCTGCATCGCCTGCGGTGCCTGCGGCGTGGCGTGCCCGGCCGACGCCATTCGCATGGACACCGACCTTGCGGACGATACCATCACCTGGTCGATCGACTACGGCCGCTGCATCTTTTGCGGCCGCTGCGAGGAAGCCTGCCCCATGGAGGCCATCAAGCTCACCGAGGAGTTTGAGCTGGCTGTCATGAGCAAGGACGACCTCACCAGCAAGAGCGTCTATACGCTTGAGCACTGCTCGCGTTGCGGCAAGCCGTTTGCCCCGCATAAGGAGATCGACTACGCCAAGCGCCTGCTGCAAAAGACCGGCGGCATGGAGGCCATCCAGGCCGCCCGTACCGTCGGTATGTGCCAGGAGTGCAAGCGCGAGCTCGACGCCCTGCGCGCCGCCTCGGCCGTAAAGACCGGCAACGCTGCCGGCATGGCTGCCAACGAGACGCTTGCGTCCGGCGAGCCCCAGGGCCCCGGCATGGAGTATCTGGGCGGCCACGGCGTGAACCCGGAGTATATCGACCGCGAGCTCAACCCCGATGCGCCCGAGATTCCCGCCGGTCCAGCGCCGGTCGAGGGCATCATCATGGATTTTGATACGAAGGAGGAGTAACCATGGCCGAACCCACGCTTTTGCCCGAGCGGCTTCAGTACCGCCCGACCAAGATCGAGCTCGACGAGAGCATCGAGAAGGCCAAGGCGACCCTTCTTAAGAAGATCAAGCGCTCGGTGTACGTCTACCGTGTTGACTGCGGCGGCTGCAACGGCTGCGAGATCGAGATCTTCGGTTCCATTACGCCCGTCTTCGACGTCGAGCGCTTTGGCATCAAGGTCGTGCCCTCGCCCCGTCACGCCGATGTGCTGCTGTACACCGGCGCCGTGACGCGTGCCATGCGCATGCCGGCCCTGCGCGCCTTTGAGGCCGCACCCGATCCCAAGATCGTGGTGTCCTACGGCGCGTGCGGCTGCACCGGCGGCATCTTCTACGACAACTACTGCGTCTGGGGCGGCACGGACAAGATCTTGCCGGTCGATGTCTATATTCCCGGCTGCCCGCCCAGCCCCGCGCAGACCGTCTACGGCTTTGCCATGGCGCTCGGTCTACTGGACCAAAAGCTCCATGCCGAGACCACGGTGGAGGCCGCCGGCGAGCAGGCCGATATCCTGCACCCCGGCGTGCCGTACAAGCTGCGCGTTGCCATCGAGCGCGAGGCTCGTGCCATGAGCGGCTACCGTTACGGTCGCGACCTGGCCAACGAGTTTATGGATACGCTCGAGGGCGCGCCCAAGGGCGATATCCGCGGTGCCATGGCGCTGCTCATCGACAAGCAGGACGATCCGCGCCGCGTTGAGGTCTACTCGGCGCTGCAGGATCTGGTGCTGGCCGGAGGTCGCTAGATGGAGCTCACGGACCGCTCTGGTTACTTTGCGGGCCCCGGTATGCTCGGCGGCTCCTTTGGCGATGCCTCGCGCGCAAGCGACGAGGCCGCCGAGGGCGTCGCCGACCCCTGCCTGGGCCATGCGCCCGACCAGGTGGTCTTCTATGAGCTCACGCGTAAGTTTGTGGAGACCGAGGAAGACGTTCCCCAGGAGGCCTGCGACGTGCTGTACTACACGCTCGCCGTGGGCCACCACACCGGCGTGCTCGACTGCTTTGAGCCGCGCCTGTCGGTGTCGGTGGATGTGTTCTATTCGCTCGTCGACGCGCTGCCGGAGGGGGAGGCCAAAACCAAGTTCGAGGCCATCCGCTCCTTTGGTGAGTGCCAGCTCGACAAGGCGGCGGTGCCGTCGCTGCTCGAGGCCTGCGATGCGCTGCTCGACAAGCGCGGTTTTCGCGGTTCTGCCAAGGCCGGCATCTCGGTGTTCGATGACGACTTTGGCCTGCATGCCCAGCAGGTCGCGTTTCTGATGAAGTTTCGCGATCTGGTGGAACGCGTGCGCGATGTCTCGGGCGTGTATCTGACGGGGAGGCTGCAGTAATGGGTCGCGTTGTGGATGGTCGTGTGAACGGCGCCCCGTTTGCGGGTATCGTGCTCACGGCAGGAAGCGTGCTGCGTGCCGACGATGCCGCCGGCCCCGTGCTCTCCAAAAAGATGGAGGACGCGCCGCTTGCCGGCTGGTACACCATCGACGGCGGTCAGACGCCCGAGGATGACATCATCGAGGTCAAGCGCGAGCGTCCGCCGCGTCTGGTCTTGGTCGATGCCGCCGACATGGCGCTGCCCGTCGGGTCCATCCGCTTGCTCGACAAGCGCGATGTGGCCCGTAAGTCGATGTTCACCACGCATTCGCTTCCTTTGTCGATTCTGATCGAAGAGATTGAGCAATCGTGTGAAGATATCGTCTTCATAGGGATTCAGCCGGGCGATACGGAGTTCTACAACCCCATGTCCCCGGAGGTCTTTGAGGCCGTCGACGCCGTGTACGACGCCGTGGCCGCCAACGACTTTTCCCACTTTGTCCGCTTGGGGCAGGAGCTATAGCGGCGCTTGCCTCTGCTGAATAGGAAAGAAGTGATTGACATGGCAGATTCCAAGGTGGAGTACCCCGCTCCCGATTGCCTGGCGCCCGCCGCGATCGAGGCCAAGACCGAGGCCGCCGGCGTGACCAAGGCCAACCTGCCGGTCGCAAAGGCCTTTCTGTTGGCAATGTTCGCCGGCGCGTTCATTGCCTTCGGCGGTCTGTTCTTTACGGTGTTCTTGAGCGACAGCACGCTGGGCTGGGGTGCCCAGCGCGTCGTGGGCGGCCTGTGCTTTTGCCTGGGCCTGGTGCTGGTGCTGGTGTGCGGCGCCGAGCTGTTTACCGGCAACTCGCTTATGGTCTGCGCGCTCAAGAGTAATAAGATCACCCTGGTCCAGATGCTCAAGGCCTGGGTCGTCGTGTGGGTCGGCAATTTTGTCGGTGCCCTGTTCATCGTCTTTTTGGTGTACATGGCCGGCATTTACAAGCTCAACGGCGAGGCGGTCGCCAACTCCATGGTGAGCGTCGCCGCCGGCAAGGTGACGATCGACTGGGTGACGATTTTCTTCCGCGGTATCCTGTGCAACATCTTTGTGTGCCTGGCCGTGTGGATCGGTACCGCCGGCAAGACCGTGGTCGATAAGGTTGTGGGCATTCTGCTGCCCATCGCCGCTTTTGTGGCCTGCGGTTTTGAGCACTGCGTCGCCAACATGTACTTTTTGCCCATGGGTGCCGTGATGCACGCGTTCGGCTATGGTGCCAAGGTCGCCGGCGCCGATGCGCTCAACGCTGCGGGCATTGCGTTTAACTTGTCCGCCGCCACGCTGGGCAACATCGTGGGCGGCGCGGTTCTGATCGCGCTCGGCTACTGGTTTATCTACGCTAAGAAGTCCGAGGCGTAAGGTACCGTCTGTTTGACGTTGGGCCTCCCGCGGGGCGTTGCCGTGCGGGAGGCTATTTGGGTCTGGGGCTCGTTGTCGGGCTGTTGGCCTGTTGTGTTTGGCTGATGAAAGGGGTAATCGAGATGGCATCTGCTGTGAAGCGTGACGGTCGCGCCGTGGTGACCACATGCGGGGGATGCTATGCCGATTGCGCCTTTGCGGCCCATGTTGAGGATGGGCGTGTGGTGGCTGAGCTGCCGGTTGCGGGGCATCCGTGCGCGGCGCGTGCCCTGTGCGCCCGCGGACGGCATCGCCTGGCAATGCCGTTTGACGAGCGCGACCGCATTGTGCACCCCATGCGACGCCGCCGGGATGGCTCGGGGTTCGATGCGATTACCTGGGACGAGGCGTTTGCCCAGATTGCCGAGCGCCTTTTGGGGATTGTTGACGGGCATGGTCCGCGCGCGCTGGGCATGACGCTCGGCGTTCCCTCGTTCGACCGCTACTGGGCGTATCGTTTTATGCATGCGCTGGGCTCGCCCAACGTGTACGGTGCCGATGGCGCCTGCGAGGTAAGCCGACTTACCGGTTGGGAGCACAGCCTGGGCTATAGCCCCGCCTCCGACCTGGCACATACCGACTGCATCATGTACCTGGGGCGTTCCATCGTCGATTCATCGACGATGGGGGCCGTTGATGCACTCAACGATGCGCGCCGGCGCGGGGCGAAGATTATCGTGGTCGACCCCCGGCGCAGCGGCTCCGCCGCGCTTGCCGACCGCTGGCTGCGCGTGCGCCCGGGCTGCGATTTGGCACTACTGCTGGGCATCGCCCACGTGCTGATTGCCGAGGACTTGTACGACCACGAGTTCGTTGCCTGCTATACCACGGGTTTTGACGAGCTGGCGCAGGCGGCCCGTGCTTGGACGCCCGAGTGGGCCGAGTCGATGTGCGACGTGCCGGCCGCAGAGATTGTCGCCACGGCGCGCGATCTGGCTGCCGCCGCGCCTGCCGCCGTGGTGGATGCGGGCTTTCACGGTGGCATCGGTATCGCGTATGCCAATAGCACCCAGACCGCGCGCGCTATCTGCTTGGTTGATGTGCTGCTGGGCTGTATCGGGCATGCGGGCGGTGCGCTCAACCCGCCCACGTCGCTTTTGTTGGGCGACCTTGATCCCATGCGCTGTGCGACGCCGCCGGTGCCGCATGGGCCCAAGCTGGGGTCCGAGCGCTATCCGCTCGTCGATCCCGAGCGCGGCCTGTGCACGACCATCGGCCAGTCGATTCTGGCCGGGGACCTGCGCGGGCTGATCGTTTACGCCAGCAATCCCGGCGCGGGCTATGGCAACGCCGGTGCGTGGCTATCGATTCTGGAACAGCTTGACCTGCTCGTGACGATTGATATTCGCTGGTCCGAGACGGCGCGTGCTTCTGATTTCGTGCTGCCCGACGTGACGTATCTGGAGGCTGACCGCGGCGTGGGTACGGTCGTGGGCGCCAACGATGCGCGCGTGTTCTACCGCAACGCCGTGCTGCCTGTGCAGCATGACGACACACGTCCCGGTCGGGAGATTTTTGCCGGTCTGGCGCAGGCGTGTGGTGTGGGCGAGTACTTCCAGTTTGCGTCTGACGATCTGGCGGCTGCCCAGGTGGCGCCGTTTGGGATCGATCTGGACGAGCTCAAGGAGCGCGGTTGGGCCGACACGGGCGTTGCGCTGCCGTCGCGTACGGGCGAGCCGGCGATCCCCTTGGATGGCGGCAAAATTGCGCTGGCAAGTGACGTATGGGAGCGTGCCGGCCTGGGACGCGTGCCAGGCTGGATCGCGCCGATGGTGGAACCCAGCCCGGGGATGTTTCGCCTCATTAGCGGTAACCGGCCCTTTGAGTCGCATACCTCGCGCAGACTCGCGGCGGCCGGTGCCGCCGAGGTGGGGTCGGACTTGGACGCCGTGCAGATGAACGCCGATGTCGCCGCTCGCATGGGTATCGTCGATGGCGAGGTCGTCGAGCTTGTGAGCGACATGGGCCGCGACCGCGTGCGCGTGGAGACGACGCCCTATCTGCATCCGGCGTGTATCTTCACCTCGGCCGCCCCCGGCGGGCGTTCGTCTGGCGCCGATACCGGTGGCGCTCAGGCCTTGGGCGTAGGCCCGCTCGACCATACGCCGTTGCGTTGGGACCCGTTGACGGGCGCCGCGCTCACTCAGGAAAACGCCGTTCGCGTGGAAAAGATCACGGAGCACGTGGATAATAACGACTGATTGATTCAGCAGATTGATTCGGCTGGTTTTTGATGAGCGACCGACAGATCTACCCTTGGTTTTGAAAGGCTGCACATGAGCGATAGCCAGAACATGTCCGATGAGGTGCGCGCCCGCCTGCGCGCCATTCCTTCCGTTAACGAGCTGCTTGCCGAGTGGCCGGTGGTGAAGGCGGCGGGGGAGACCTGCGACGCGGTGGTGCATGCCGCCGTCACGACCGAGCTCGATGAGGAGCGCGCCGCGATTCGTGCCGGCGCCGCCCCGCGTTCCAAGCGCGAGCTGGCCTCGGCCATCGAGTGGCGTGCGCATCGCTCCGCGCTGCCGAGCCTGCGCCCCGCCGTCAACGCCACGGGTGTGGTTATCCATACCAACTTGGGTCGCGCCCCACTCGCGGAATCAGCTGCCAAAGCCGTGGCCGAGGTCGCGCGCGGGTATAGCACGCTCGAGTACAGCGTCGACACCTGTTCGCGCGGGTCGCGCAAGGAGCACGCCGCGCAGCTCATCCGCTCGCTTACCGGTGCCGAGGACGCGCTGGTCGTTAACAATAACGCGGCCGCCGTGCTGTTGGTGCTGGCGACCCATGCCGCAGGCAAGGAGGTCATCGTCAGCCGCGGCGAGCTTGTCGAGATCGGCGGCAGCTTCCGTATCCCCGATGTTATGGAGGCCTCGGGTGCCAAGCTCGTTGAGGTCGGGGCCACCAACCGCACGCATTTGAGCGACTACGAGCGCGCCATCACGCCCGATACGGCGATGATCCTTAAGGTCCATCCTTCCAACTATCGCATCGAGGGTTTCCACGAGGAGGTAGGCTCTCGGGAGCTTGCGGCGCTTGCTCATAAGCATGGCCTGCTCTTCTACGAAGACCAGGGGTCGGGCGCGCTGTTGCCTGACGACATCCTGGTTCGCGGCGGCGAGGAGACTACACCCACTTCGGTGGCGTCGGGGCTCGATATCGTGTCGTGCTCGGGCGATAAGCTGCTCGGTGCCGCACAGGCGGGCATTATCATGGGCCGTCGCGATCTGGTCCAGGCCTGTGGATCACATCCGCTTATGCGCGCCTTGCGCCCGGGCAAACTGGCTCTGTCGGCGCTCGAGGCCACGCTGCGTATCTACATGGACGGCGCCGACGTTGCCCATCGCGATATTCCGGTGCTCAGCATGCTTACGCTGCCGCAGGCCCATTTGGAGCGACGTGCCCGCAAGCTTCGCGATCGTATGGTCGCCGGGCTCGATAAGGCCGGTTGCCCGTGCGCCGTTCAGGTGGAGATCGTCGAGGAGTCGTCGACTCCCGGTGGCGGCTCGCTGCCTACCGTGGAGCTGCCCACGATGTGCGTTGCCGTGCGTCTTGTTGACGAGCGCCTGACGGTCGACGCGCTCAAGCGCTCGCTTGTCCAGGACTTCGACACGCCAGTCGTCACGCGCACCTCGCACGATCGCATTTTGTTTGACGTCCGTACGCTTGTGGGCGACCGCGATATCGAGACGGCGGCGTCGACACTTGCCGCATGCGTTAAGAAGGCGATTGTTCGATGAGTGAGGTTCAGGCGCTGGTGGAGTGTCCCGTTATCGTTGGCACGGCGGGCCACGTTGACCACGGTAAGTCGGCGCTGATCGAGGCGCTGACCGGCAAGAATCCCGATCGTCTGGAGGTCGAGCGCCGTCGCGGCATGACGGTGGAGCTGGGCTTTGGCGAGCTGGCGCTGCCGAGTGGCAAGATCGTTGGCCTGGTCGACGTGCCGGGCCACGCGCATTACCTGCGCGCCATGGTGCAGGGTGCCACGGGCATCGACGTTGCCGTGCTGGTGGTTTCGGCCGTCGAGGGCGTGATGCCGCAGACCCGCGAGCACGTGCATGTGCTGGAGCTGCTGGGCGTCACGCATATGGTGGTCGCGCTGACGATGTGTGATCTGGCCGACGCCGAGATGACCGAGCTTGCCGAGCTCGATGTCGATGACTTTTTGTCGGGTACCGTGTTTGAGGGCGCGCCAATTGTGCCCGTGTCGTCTAAGACGGGCGAGGGGATTGACGGGCTGCTTGCGGTGCTCGACGAGCAGGTGGGTGTCTGCTGGGATACCTGTCGCGAGCGTGTCGAGCGGAGCGATGCCGCGCCGCGCCTGCCGATTGACCGCTGCTTTACGATCAAGGGCGCCGGCACCGTCGTGACGGGAACGCTGCACGATGCGCCGGTTGCGGTGGGCGATGAGCTCGTCGCGCTGCCGTCGCGCACGGTCTGCCGCGTACGCGGGATCCAGGTGCATGGCGACACGCAGCAGGCGTTGCCCGGTCAGCGTGTGGCGCTCAACTTGGTGGGCGATGCTGTCGCCGCACTCGATCGCGGCGAGATGCTCGGCGTGGAGGGCCGTTTTGGTCAGACGCTGCGCTTTATGATGACGTTTACCTACCTGGGCCGCGAGGGCGCTAAACCGCGTGTGCTCGAGTCGGGCGCGCGCGTGCATGTGATGGCGGGTACGGCCGAGGTTGTCGGCCGCATCATGCTTATGGAGGGCGAGGCCCCCATGGCGGTGGGCGAGACCCGTACCGTGCAGGTGCGCTTGGAGGAGCCGCTGCCGCTGCGAGCCGGAGACCATGCTGTGGTGCTGTCGTATTCGCCCGTTATGCTCATTGGCGGCGGGCGTGTGCTGCTTTCGCGTTGCCGTCGTTCGCGCGAGCTTGCCGAAGGAGAGCGTGCGCTGTATGTGGCGCTCGAGGCTGGAGATATTGCGTGCGCGGTGGATGCGTGGCTGGCGCTGCAAGCGCTGCCGGTTGCGGCTGCCGATGTTACCGCGGCGCTCGATCTTGTTGCCGGTGAGGCTGAGGCGGCGTTGCGCGAGTTGGTGGCGAAGGGCGCTGCTTGCGCGCTTGCTGGCTCGGATGGCTCGCTGTATGCAGATGCTTCCGCGCTCGATGCCGCGATGGGTACGCTGGCGGCGACCCTGTCCGCCATGCACGCGGCTGCCCCCAAGGAGACGGGCTTTACGCCTGGCGCCGTTGCCCATGCTGCGTGGCCTGCCGCTGATGAAGGCGTTGCCTCGGCTCTGATTGCCGAGGGCTGCTCGCGTGGCGTGTGCGCCGCCGAGGGCGCCGAGGTATTCGATCCGCATTCGGCCGCCGCGGCGGCACGCGTGGTGCGAGAGGCTTGCGAGCGCATCGTCGCGCTGCTTGACGAGGTTGGCCTGGATGCACCGGCGCTTCCCGAGGTGGGCGAACAGCTGCAGCTCGGTCGCGACACCATGACGCGTGCCCTGCGCGAGCTTTCACTCAACCGCTCGATCGTTAAGGTCGAGCGCGACGTTGCCCTGTCTGCCGCCGCCGAGGCCCATGCTCGCGAGCTTGTTGCCGCCGCTATCGAGGCTGCCGGCGGCGCTGCAACCACGAGTGTGCTGCGCGAGGCCCTGGGTGTGTCGCGTAAGCGCGCCATCAGCATCTTGGAACACCTGGATGCCGTGCGCTTTACGGTGCTCGACAAAGAAGCCGGCGGCCTGAGGTCCCTGCGCTAGATCGACCATCCCGCCCCGTCCCCTCAGTTGCGGTGGAATAGTTCCTGTATGGGGGTGCGGACAGAAAGTTGGACCGTGAAGCGGTCCGGACTGGAGGTTCGCA
>CAMQJB010000034.1 GCA_947002045.1 uncultured Collinsella sp. | reverse complement strand
CACGCAAAGGAAAGCACTTAATGTGCTTTCCGTCTTGCGCAGGACTGTAGAGCAGGAAAGTTCACATGCGCCGCCCGGCTCCCGCGGCTCTCAGGGGCATCTCTCATGCAAAAACTGTCGTGGGGTAAAGTCCGAGGTCAGTGGCGTTTTATACCGAGAAATTCAAAAAAGTGGAAAATTCATTACATATTTGCGTTGACTTTAGGTAACTAAAGTTTCATACTCCTTTTCATCCACTGGGGGATGTGAACACGCACGGATCGTTCGCATCATGATTGAAGAGGATTTCTTAGACATGTTCACGCATCAGCTAAACATTATCAGCGTAGTAATTATCTGATGCGGGTTAGCACATACAGCTAGCCCGTACGATAACGGGCGGCTGATGAAGATGAGGGCCGTCGAGCGCAACCGACGGCCCTCATTTTTTATGTCTGGGAAGTTCTTTTTAGAGGAGGAAATGTAATGAACGGAGTTTTGCTCATGGTTGTGGCCGCGGCGGTGCTCGCCTGCGGCTATCTGGGCTATGGCCGATGGCTGGCCAACAAGTGGGGCGTTGACAAAGAGGCCCTCACGCCGGCCAAGCGCATGAAAGACGGCAACAGCTTCTCGCCCGTCTCCGCCTTCACCGCGTTCTCGCACCAGTTCAGCTCGATCTGCGGTGCCGGCCCTGTTACGGGTACGATCGTCGCTATGGCCTTCGGCTGGCTTCCCGTCGTGCTCTGGGTCCTCGTCGGTGGCATCTTCTTTGGCGCCGTACACGACTTTGGCGCCCTGTACGCCTCGATGAAGAACAACGGCAAGTCCCTGGCTCAGCTCATCGAGAAGTACATCGGCAAGACCGGCCGTCGCCTGTTCCTGCTGTTCTGCTGGCTGTTCTGCATCATCGTCATCGCCGCTTTCACCGACATGGTCTGCAAGACGTTCATGTTCACCCCGGCCGTTGACGCTTCTGGTGCTGCTACCGGTGCCATCGACTTCACCAAGTCCTATGCCGCTGGCTGCGCTGGCACCATCTCCATCCTGTTCACCTTCGTCGCCATGGCCTTTGGTTGGGCTCAGAAGAAGTTCAACCTCACCGGCGCTGCCGAGTTCGTCACCGGCGTGGTGCTCATGGTCCTTATGTTTGCCGTCGGCATGCAGTTCCCGGTCTACCTGGACAAGTTCCAGTGGTTCGCCGTCGTCATGGTCTACCTGGTCTTTGCTGGCGCCATGCCCATCCAGATGCTCAAGACCCCTCGCGACTACCTCACTTCCATCATGATGATCGTCATGATCGTCTGCGCTGTCCTCGGCATCGTCGTCCTGGGCGCTAACGGCCAGGCTACCATCACCGCTCCGGTCTTCACCGGCTTTAGCAATGCCTCGGGCATGATGTTCCCGGTCCTGTTTGTCTCCGTTGCCTGCGGTGCTCTCTCCGGTTTCCACAGCCTCGTTTCTTCTGGTACCTCCTCCAAGCAGGTCGAGAAGGAGCAGGACGCCGTCAAGGTCGGTTACGGCGCCATGATCGTCGAGTCCTTCGTCGGCATCCTTGCCATCATCGTCGCCGGTATCATGTTCTCCGACATGAACACCGCCGGTACCGGCGCCCTTAACGCCGGTGTCGCTTCCACCCCGTTCCAGATCTTCGCCGCCGGCATCTCCCGCGGTATGCAGGCCTTCGGCGTTGACGGCACGCTCGCAACCGTCTTCATGACCATGAACGTTTCCGCTCTGGCCCTGACCTCGCTCGATGCCGTCGCCCGCATCGCTCGCACCTCGTTCTCCGAGTTCTTTGCCCAGACCAACGACGCCCTGGCCATCGAGTCCAAGGCCGGCTACATGAAGGTCCTCGGCAACCCCTGGTTCGCCACGGTCGTTACCCTGCTTCCTGGCCTCGCCCTCGCCTTTGGTGGCTATGCCAACATCTGGCCGCTCTTCGGTGCTTCTAACCAGCTGCTCGGCGGTATGACCATGATCACCCTCGCCGTGTTCTGCAAGTGCACCGGCCGCAAGGGTTGGATGCTCTACGTGCCCGTCGCCTTCCTGCTCTGCTGCACCTTCACTTCGCTGGTCCAGAGCGCCATGGGCTGCATGACCGCCGTCCAGGCCTACGGTTTCTTCGGCACCATCCCGGCTACCGCCACCACGGCTGCCGTTTCCGTCGCCGCTACCAAGGGCCTGCAGCTCGTCTTCGCCGTCCTGCTGATGGTCCTGGGCCTCATCGTTGCCGTCAACTGCCTCAAGGAGTTCTTCGGCAAGGAGGCCGGTTCCATGCCCGACGAGGAGCCCGAGTGGTCCGAGATGGGCAAAGTCGAGTATGGCCGCGCCGCTGCCGCCGAGGCTCCCGCCGACGCCGAGGCTGCCAAGGCGTAATCGACCTGACGAGTTGAACGTCACATCTATACAACTCGATAAGACCGGGTCCGCGGCTGCGCGGGCTCGGTCTTTTTTCATGCAAAAGCGGGCGATGCCCGAGTGTTCTCGCAGATGTTTTGCGTGGATAAGGGCGCGCGTTGTACCATATAGACGTATATGTGTACATATGAAAGGGGCCCCGTGGCCAAGACGGTATATTCCGATAACCAAAATAATGTCGATGCCCTGGCTGAGCGTCTGAGCAGCCAGACGTCGCTTTCTGCCGAGCGCGCCAAGCTAGTTGCCTACGACCTGCTCTGCCGCAAGGCACTCAAGATCAAGTCGAGCGCGCTGGCGCAGATTTTCCGCTCCGTCGATAAGGAATGCGACACCAAGGCGATGCGCGACGAACTCATCGCGGCAAAGATCGTTACCAAGATCGAGGGCAGCGGCATTAACGGACGTCCGGCGTTCTATACCATTCATGCCGAGATAAGTGATGCTCAGGAGCAGCTTGCCGAGGCTGTCGAAGAGGCCTTCGAGGACGTTGTCGAGGTGCCCGCTTCGGTGGAAACGGCCCCGCGCGAGCATGTCGATACCGACGAGCTGCTCGATGAGAACGTCGTTCGCGCTTTTACCGCCAAAGCGGGTCGCGGCAGCTTTGGCGGGGGCGGCAAGCGCGATGCACAGCGCCGTGCCCAGCAGGAGCGCTTCCGTCGCGCCGTTGCTCAAAAGGATGAGCTCGATACCGAGGCTGTCGAGACCAAGGTTGCTGCCGAGTCGCAGAAGCCCGAGCAGGAGCAAAAGCCCGTGGAGGTCCAAGAGCCCAAGCGTCGTCGTGGTGCTCACTTTAAGGCTGCGCAGCAGGATGTCGCACATGAAGCTGAAGAGCCTTCCGAGGTTGCAGACGATGTTGAGGAGTCTGCCAAGAGGGCTCCGGGTTCGTGTCGTCCCGGCCGCGGTTTTGCGGGACGCGCGTATCCCGTAAAACGTCAGGAGAAGGGCGAGTCGGCTTCGACCGCTCAGGCCGATAAGGCCGAACAAACCGAGAAAACCGTTGAGCCGGCGGCTCGCGAGCAGCAACCTTCCGAGTCGCAGCCTGCGGCCGACGCCGAGGTCAAAGCTCAGCAGTCCGCTGATAAGCAGACGGGGGAGAGCGCTTCGAGCAAGCCCCGCCGTCGTCGTCACCGTGGCGGTCGTGGCTCAAATGCCGAGGCCCCGGCCGAGAAGGCGGCGACGCAAAGCAAGGATGCGAAGGCTGAGGCCCCGGTGGAGCAACCCAAGCGCCAGCCGGCGAAGGGGGACAAGCCCGAGCGCTCGCAAAAGGGTCCGTCCGCGCTAAAGCAAGAGCGTAAAGCTCAGGCAGATTCCAAGCGCAAATCCCAGGCGCAGTCCAAACCGACTGCAAACGATGTGGCCCCCCAGCAGCCTGAGCCGCTCGCTCATGGCGAGGTTTCGGCGTTTGCTCTGGCCCGTGTCCTGGGCAGGCAGCTGCTCAAGGTCGTTCCCACGCCTACGGCGCTCTCCAAGATTAAGGAGCAGCAGACTCAAATTGTTAAGGTCGAGGGCAAGGACGGCAAAAAGGCTCCGCAGCGCACTCAGCACAACGAGATGTCCAACCGCAAGATTGCCGAGGAGATTGCGATCATCCAGGCTTGGATAGAGCAGAATCGCGGCGCCGACACGCCGGTCGCTTCGCGTCGCCAGCGCGCCTACCAGATTTTTAACGATGAGAAGGCCTTTGACGGCAAGCATGGCGAGCGTCTGATTCGGCGTATGACCGAAAAGGGCATTAGCATGCAGACAATCAAGGTTGCTCCCAACCGTCCTGTGCACTTTACGGGCTTCTTTACGCTGGGCGCCGACAAGCCGTTCATTATGGTCGAGAACCTGGACACCTATGACGAGATCGTCAAGCTCCTGCGCGGCCGCAAGCACGCTAAGCTTTTTGGCACCAAGGTGGGTGGCGTGATCTTTGGCGGTGGCTGCAAGGCGAGCGTTTCGCACGCACTGGATGATTATCTGGCCGAGATCGGCTATCGCTTTAACTATGTCTACTACGTGGGCGATATCGACCGAGAGGGTGCGCGCATTGTCGAGCAGACCCGTAATGCCAATGTTGTTGAGATTCGCCTGCATGCCGGTATGTATCGCGCCATGCTCGCCGAGCACAAGCGCCGCGTGAAGGCCGGCGGTGAGTGCGAGCCCGCGGCTGCCAACCAGGGCGTGCCGCAGAACCTAGCGGCGACGATCAAAGATTTGCCTATGGTCACGCGCGTGCAGTTCCGCAACGTGCTGCGCGAGGGCGGACGCATTCCGCAGGAGATTCTGATGACCGCCGACTATCGGGATGGCGACTCGGGAAGCTTCGACCGCATGCTGAACAACTAGATTCCGCCGGCCCCGGGAGAGCGGGGACACCGGCTTAGGTTTCCTGCTCTACAGTCCTGCTCACGACGGAGGCCACATTAAGTGGCCTCCTGTTCGTGCGGAACTCGCGATAAACCTAAGCCGGTGTCCCCGCTCTCCCGGGGCCTGTGGTTACTTGGTTGTTGCATGCGGCTCGCTTTTCGGAACAGGGCTGATAATTCTAGATGCAAGGCGCTCTTGGTCGTTATGGGCCTGGGGCGTCTGTCTTATATAGGTAGATTCCTTGCGGGTTCGAATCCCTCCGCTTGGCGGCGTTGGCTCGATTTTCTTAACGCGAGGAGCTCTCGGTCGATGTGGGACGGAGGGATTCCGCGTCCGCCTGCCGGCGGCCGCGCCCCGCTGCGTCGCTTCGCTCCTTGCGTGCTGCGCTGGAAAACGCTTCGCGTTTCCTCAGCTCTGCACCCTTGCGGGTTCGAATTCCTCCGCATGCCCACGAAAAAGCGCTCCAGGTTCATAAGAGCCTGGAGCGCTATGTTCTTTGGGGCTGGGACGGAGGGATTCGAACCCCCAACAGCCGGCACCAAAAACCGGAGTTCTACCGTTGAACTACGTCCCAATGTGTGGTGTTGCCCAAAAGCAACCCGTTTAGTTTACCTAATCTGCGAGGGCATCGCAAACGCCATCGAGCAGGCGTACGGCGAGTGTCTGCGCATCACTTGCGGTGAAGGTTCCGTTGTAGCGCGTCATGCCCGTGAGCTCAATGCGGATGCGCGCGGGCTTTTGCTGCGCGGCGACATTGGCGGTGCGGATGCGCTGTGCAAGGTTGTGACACTCGGCAAGGGCGATCGTGGCGCGCGGCGCAGCATCTGCGGGCAGCTCATCGCTTGCAATCTCGAGCACCAGATCCACGTCGGTCGGAACCTCGGAATCGCAAAGCATCATGCCGCTGCTGTCGGTCGTCGCCGTGGCGATGTTCCACATGCGCGATGCAACGCTGCGTGCGATGGGGTCCTCACCGATGACGGCAATCTGGAAGCGCTCGAGCACGTTGGCGGCGCGGGCAAAACCGATGCGCGACTCGGCCTCGGTAACCGAGGGCTTGCCCTCCCACACGTGATGCAGGCGGTTGATATAGGCGTAGGTATCCTGGAACGCCATGCCATCGGCAAACAGGCCGACATTTTCCTGGAACTGCTGCAGAGCGGCCTCGGTGTGCGGGCCAAAATAGCCGTCGTCCTCACCGCAGGCAAAACCCAAAACGTTGAGCGCGCGCTGCAGGGCCTGAACGTCGGCGCCATGGAAATTGGGCATGCGCAGATAGAGCGTGCGGTCGCCCAGTTTATACGAGGCGTCTACCAGGGCGCTCCAACAGGGGATATCGACGGCGCAGCCAGCGGGAAGGCCACTGTCGAGCCTAAAGGTGCCAACAGCCTGCTCGGTGGTGGTGCCAAAGCGCTTGTCGGAGACCTCGGTGTCATCGATTGTATAGCCGAGCTGCAGAAGGCGGGACTGGACGTCCTCGACGGCTGCTCCCTGCATGCCCGTTGTAATAGGTTCCATGAACGAACCCCTTTCGGCGTACCATTCGTACTATTTGAGCGTGTGTCGGATAGACAACGCAAAGGGATGCATAAACATGCACTCAACAGTGTAGCAAGTTGTACCCAAATACGCTGCTGACAGGTTTTATTACCCCCGCTAGTTAAGGCGCTCCACAAAGAAATCTGCCATGGAGAGGAACAGCTCGCGTGCGTGCGGATCAAGCTCAACGTTCTCGATGGCCGCTTTGGCCTTGGCGGTCAGGTCAAGCGCGTAAGTGTGGGCGTAATCGATGGAGCCGGTCTCCTGGAAGATCTCCACGGCGCGTGCAAGTTGCGCGGGGTCCTCGGTGCCCGAGGAAAGGATTGCCTCGACCTCGTCGTGATAACGCTCGTCTGACAGGGCGTGCACGGCGACGAGGGTGCGCTTGCCCTCGGTGATATCGGTGCGGAAGTCCTTGTTGGCGGCCTCTTTGGTGCCGATCAAGTTGAGCAGATCGTCCTGAATCTGAAAGGCAAGGCCCGTGTGTAGACCAAAGGCGCGCAGCGCTTCGATTTGCCCATCGCTGCCGCCGCCGATAATGGCTCCGGCGGCAAGTGGCGTGGCTCCGCTGTAGTACGCCGTCTTGTGTGTTGCCATGTCCAGATAATCGTCGACCGAGATGTCAAAGCGTCCATCGCGGACCCAGCCCAAGTCGAGCGCCTGGCCCTCGATGGTGCGAACGATCATCTCGGTGAGCTCGTGGAGTACACGGAGTTTCACGTCTGCCTCGAGTGTGGGGTCGTCGAGAACCGTCTTGGTGACCATGGTGAGCGCCAGATCGCCGCAGTTGATGGCAAGGCCCGTGCCCTCGGTAAGGTGCATGCAAGGCTTGCCGCGACGCAGCTGGCCGTTGTCGGCTATGTCGTCATGGATAAGCGCTCCCGACTGAAAGTGCTCGATAGCTGCCGCCGCGCTGCGGGCGCTCTCAAAGCTGCCACCTACCGCGGTGGCGGCGAGCATGCAGATGAGCGGGCGGTGGCGCTTGCCGGCATTGGCCGTAAATGTCGAGAGCGGGGTATACAGGTAGCGCTCGATATCGGCAGAGGTCGCCTGTCCGTCAAAGAACGTGGCCAGATAGTCGTTGATCTGGCCAAAGTGCTGGGCTAAAAAGCTGGTAAACGGACTGGACACGGGTTCTCGCATTCTTTCTTAGGTTGCATCGTTGCGGTGTGCAGATACCATATTGCCACATTGGAGTTGCCGGCGCGTCTGTTTTGGCGATTTGGGGAAACGGGACGCGTGCGCGTGCCGGCTGCTTATATAAGCCTAAAGTGCTCGAGCGCCTTGACGACGCCATCTTTGTCGACCGAGTCGGTGATGTAGTCGGCGCGCTTTTTGAGATAGTCCGGCGCATTGCCCATGGCGATACCGACATCGACGGCGTTCATCAGCGAGACGTCATTGCTGGCGTCGCCGATGCCGTATACGGTTCCGTGGTGGGGATCGAGGGCGTCGAGTACAGACTGGATGCCCCCGCGCTTCGTGCATTCGCGGGGCGAGATTTCGGTTACCTCGAGTTCGAGCTCGTTAAAGCACAGCAGCGGCTCAAGTGCCTTATCTTGAGCGATGCGGCTGGCGAGCGATGTAGACATCAAGATCTTGTAGGCACTGTAATGTTGCAGCTGCGTGACTGCGTCGCCCAGGGTGCGCGCGTATCCGGGGGCATCGGGGGCATCGGCACTCATGCGCACGACGCCGTTGAGGCCCTCAAAGCGGATGACCTCGCCCGACTGCTCAAGATAGGGGGCAAGGCGCTGCAGCATGCCGGGCGTCATCGCTAAATCGCGAATCACGTGTCCCTCAAGTTCGACATAGCCACCCGCGAGGCAGACGATGCCGGCCCAGGGCAGCTCGAGCAGCTTTGGATGGATGCAGCTCAGTGTGCGTCCTGTGCAGATAAAGGCCATGTTGCCATTTGCAACGAAATCGCGGATGGCCTGCGAGACCGCCTCGTTGGGATAGGGGGACAGGTCTCGCTCGCTCTCGGGAAGCTCTTGTGCCACTCGAGGGTCTTGCCACGCGAGCGTGCCGTCAATGTCGAAGAAGCAGATATCGCCGTGCTTGTGGGTTGGGCTGGCGACAGGGGAGGCCGAGGCGGTGGGCACAAATCCCGGCTCGAGGCCCATGATCTGGTCAAAATGCTCTTTAACGCGGGGAACGGAGATGCCGATGACCACCTGGGCGGTCTTGCCCGTAATGATGAGGCCTTTGGCGCCCGCCGCGACAAACGACGCGTTATCTGCAACGATGGAAGGGTCTGCGACCTCGATGCGCAGGCGCGTGGCGCAGTTGGTTGCGCCCGCAATATTGCCAACGCCACCTAAAAGCTGAATTACCCGCTCAGCGAGGACGTGATCTTGATCGGATTGACTATTGACCTCGTCATTGGGAGATTGCTCTTTGGCAAAGCCGCTTCCCGTTAAATGATCGATTGCCGCGCGATTGGCGACATGATCCTCGCGGCCCGGCGTCTTAAGGTCATAGATCAAGATGAGTGCTCGAAAACTAACAAAAAAGATGAGGCTAAAGGCAAGGCCGATACCGAGCGCCAAAAGATAGGCACCGGCATGCATGCGCATGAGCGGAATAAAGTTGAAGGCTGCCATCTCCATGAGGCCGCCCGAGAAGATGCCGACGATGCCAAAGAGATTCATGGTTGTGGCAAGGCAAGACGATAAGACGGCGTAGAGAAAAAAGAGCCCGGGGTGGGTGAACATAAAGAGAAACTCGAGTGGCTCGGTAACGCCGCAAACCACCGAGGCGATGATGGCGGGAACAAGGATGACCCTGAGGCCGGCGCGGCGCTCGGGTTTTGCGGTGGAGTAGAACGCGGCTGCGATGGCGGGAAGGCCAAAGAGCTTGACCCAGCCAGTGGCGGTAAAACCGGCCCACGGCGCAAGCTCATTAAGGGGGCGCGTGCTATGGGAGAGGATGGGGAGCAAGCTGCTCCACGTGGCGTAGATGCCGTCGTTAATGACCAGGTTGTCGTAGTAGATCGGCATGTAGAGCAGGTGGTGCAGACCCATGGGCTCGAGCGCTCGCTCCAAAAGCACAAAGATGCCCACGCCAAAGGGGCCGACGCTCGTAAGTGCATGGCGCAGCGTTTCGGTCATTGCGTATACGGAGGGCACGATGGCGGCCGAGATAGCGGCAAGGGCAAACACGGCAAAAAAGCTGATGAGGTAGACCAGCGAGGAGCCCGAGAAGGTGCCGAGCCAATCGGGAACCTTGGCATCGTAGAAGCGGTCATGGATGGCGACGACGGTTGCCGATACCGCCAGCGGGCCGATAATGCCGGTGTCGAGCGTCTTGATGCCGTCGATGATGGTGATGCCGCTAGCGGAGGTCAAAGACGACGGGTACTTAAGTCCAAGATTGTCTCCGCTCAGCTTAATGATTTCGCTCAAAAAGAAGCAATAGGCAAAATAGGCCACGAGTGCCTCGAGGCAGCAGCGTGCCGGTTGCTTTTGGGCAAGGCCGATGGGCAGCGCTACAGCAAAAAGGAGCGGAAGGCGCTTAAAGACCGTCCACGAGCCGCGCTGGATGATGGTCCAAAAAACATACCAAGGGGTTCCGTATACGGCGAGATCGCCGACGATGTCCGCAGACGTTGCGAGGGCGGAGACGCCGACCATAAGGCCCGATATGGAAAACAGCATGGCGGGCGCGAACATTGCCCCGCCAAAGCGTTGGATTTTTTGCAGCATGTTCTGCCTCCCGAATATCGAGGCGCGTTGCGCGTGGTGAAACGTTTAAACAATGGATTCATTGTAGAGGACCAGACGATTGTCATACCGGCAGTTTTGAGCGAAACCGGTTTGGGCGCGACAGAAACCGTCAACGGTTAAATCCTGTCGCTTTGCCGATAATCGGTTTAAACAACTTCAAGAAATGCTATCATGCCTAGCCATACATATTCATTAGAGGTGAAGTCATGCCAAAAGCGATTTACGAAGGAATCTACCGCGAGATCCGTTCGCGCATCATTAACGGGACTTATGCGTTTCAGGAGATGCTGCCAACCGAAGCCGAGCTGACCGCGGAGTTTGGCTGCACGCGCAATACCGTTCGACGCGCCTTGAGCATGCTGGCCGACCAGATGTTTGTGCAGCCTATACACGGCAAGGGCGTGCGCGTTATTTGGCTCAAGGGCGAAACCGACATGCTGGGCGCACTCGAGGAAGTCGAGTCGTTTGGCGAATTTGCAAAGCGCAATAATGCCGTTGCATCGACGGACGTTAAGTCTTTTGAACATTTGATTTGCACCGAGCAACTCTCTCGTCGCCTGGGCTTTAAGGTGGGCGAGGAGTTGATTCGCGTGGTGCGTGTCCGAAGCCTTAACGGCAATGCGCGCCAAGTAGACCATGGTTACTTTTTGGAGTCAATCGCCAAGGGCCTGACGCCCGAGATCGCCGCAAAGTCAATTTACGACTATCTGGAGCACAAACGCGGCGTCAAGGTGATGGCGAGTCGCCGTACAGTGAGCGTCGAGCTCGCCAACGATGAGGACTGCAGCTATCTTGACCTCGGCAAATACAACTGCGTTGCCGTCATGGAGAGCCAGTCGTACACCTCGGACGGCATCTTGTTCGAGGTCACGCATGCCCGCACGCATCCCGAGATCTTCCACTACCGCGTCAACTCCAAGCGATAGCCGGCTAGCTCGCAGCCTGACGAGACTCATGCCCTCAAAGCGAAAACGCCCGGTCAAACCGACGATGCATCGGCTTGACCGGGCGTTTTCTCTGCATTCGATAACAAATAATTGTTTATACAAAACTTGTCAAGTATCAAGTTGAAATTACCGTTCACCGAAGTTTTTCTACCGCTCTAGTAATACTTGTTCAAACAACTTTCAAAATAGCGTATCGTTCAAATCAGCAAAAGGGGCAAGGTCCCCGAGCCAATCTCCGAAGGCGGCGGCAAAGGGTGCCGCCACGGTGTGAAAGGGTGGATTGTAATGAAGAACGAAATGAGCAGAAGGCAGTTCCTGGGCTTTGCTGGTTCCGCGGCTGCGGTTCTTGGTCTGGGTCTCGTGGGCTGCGGTGGCTCCGCCGGCTCCGGCTCCTCTGCTTCTGGTGACGCTGCCGAGGTCTACTTCCTCCAATTCAAGCCCGAGGTCGACAAGGAGTGGAAGGAGATCGCCAAGGCGTACAAGGAGGAGAAGGGCGTCGAGGTCAAGATCGTGACCGCCGCCTCCAACACCTACGAAGAGAAGCTCAAGTCCGAGATGTCCAAGAGCTCCGCTCCGACCCTGTTCCAGGTCAACGGCCCCACCGGTCTTAAGAACTGGAAGGATTACTGCGCCGACCTGTCCGATACCAAGCTCCGCGGTGAGCTCATTGACGACTCCCTGGCTCTGCAGTCCGATGGCAAGGATCTGGGTATCGACTGGGTCCAGGAGAGCTACGGCATCATCTACAACAAGCAGCTGCTCGAGAAGGCAGGCTACAAGGCCGAGGACATCAACTCCTTCGACAAGCTGAAGGCTTGTGCTGACGACATCCAGGCCCGCAAGGACGAGCTTGGCGTTGAGGGTGCCTTCACTTCTGCCGGCATGGATGACTCCTCCAGCTGGCGCTACACCACCCACCTCGCCAACCTCCCGCTCTACTACGAGTTCGAGAAGGAGCACAACCAGGAGGACGACGAGATCAAGGGCGAGTATCTCGACAACTTTAAGCAGATTTTCGACCTGTACATCACCGACTCCACCTGCGATCCTTCGCAGCTTGCCTCCAAGACCGGCGACGATGCCACCAACGAGTTCGCAACCGGCAAGGCCGTCTTCTATCAGAACGGCTCTTGGGCATACGCTGACCTCACCAAGGCCGGTATGACCGACGACCAGCTCGGCATGCTGCCGATTTACATCGGCGTCGACGGCGAGGAGAACCAGGGCCTGTGCTCCGGCGGCGAGAACTACTGGTGCGTGAGCTCCCAGGCTTCCGAGGATGCTCAGAAGGCCACCGAGGACTTCATGTACTGGTGCGTCACCGCTGACACCCCGACCAGCATCATCGCCGACAAGATGGGTCTGACCGCTCCGTTCAAGAGCGCCAAGGAGACCACCAACGTCTTCTCGCAGCAGGCCGTTGCCATGGCCAAGGACGGCAAGAAGACCGTTGCTTGGGACTTCGTCTACATCCCCTCTGAGGAGTGGAAGAAGAACCTCAAGCAGGCTCTGATCGCCTATGCTGCCGACAACAGCAAGTGGGACGGCGTCAAGAACGCCTTCGTTGATGGCTGGAAGACCGAGAAGGCTGCTTCTGAGTAAGCAGTTGCTGCCCAAGCTATCTGATTAGCGACAGGGGGCGGGCAGACGTTGGTTTGCCCGCCCCCTGCATATTGAAAGGACCCTTTTATGGGCAAAGCACTCAAGCGCTGGTGGCCGCTCTTTATGCTGCCCACGTGCCTGGCGTTTATGATCGGGTTCGTGATCCCCTTTATCCAGGGTTTCTATCTCTCGTTCTGCCAGTTTATTACCATTAACAACGCGCACTTTGTCGGTATCGCGAACTACGTGCGCGCGCTGTCCGATCCGCAGTTTGCCACGTCGTTCTTCTTTACCGTGGCGTTTGCCTTCCTGTCGACGGTGCTCATCAACGTGATCGCCCTGGCAATTGCGCAGGCGCTCACCCGCAAGGCGCTCAAAGGCACCAACATCTTCCGTACGATCTTCTTTATGCCTAACCTGATCGGCGGCATCGTGTTGGGCTACATCTGGCAGATCCTGATCAACTGCCTGCTCTCCAACGTGGGCGCCCAGCTCATTGCCCTTAACTCCGCTGCCGGCTTCTGGGGCCTTATCATCCTGACCCTGTGGCAGCAGGTCGGCTACATGATGATCATCTACATCGCTGGTCTGCAGTCCATTCCGTCCGACTACATCGAGGCTGCCAAGGTTGACGGTGCCACGGCATGGCAGACGTTCTGGAAGGTTAAGATCCCCAATCTGATGCCGACGATTACCATCTGCCTGTTCCTGTCCATCACCAACGGCTTTAAGCTGTTCGACCAGAACCTCGCCCTTACCGGCGGCGCCCCCGCGCACTCCACCGAGATGCTCGCCCTGAACATCTACAACACGTTCTATTCGCGTGCCGGTATCGCATGGCAGGGCATCGGTCAGGCCAAGGCGGTTATCTTCTGCATCCTGGTCGTAGCCATCTCCATGATTCAGCTTAAGGCCACGAGGTCCAAGGAGGTGCAGCAGTAATGAAACGCGATAAGGTTATCAACCGCGCGCTCTCGATTTTCTTTACGATCCTGTCGCTCGCGTGGATCTACCCCGTGTTCATGATCGCGCTCAATTCCTTTAAAAAGGCAACTGCAATCAGCACCACCACGGCATTCGATCTGCTCACGCCCGAGACGTTCAACGGCCTCGCAAACTACATGCATGCCCTTAACGAGCAGGGCTTTGCCTCGGCATTTATGTACTCGCTCATCATCACGGTCACGTCGGTCGTGCTGATTCTGGTGTGCTGCTCCATGTGTGCTTGGTACGTAGTGCGCGTCAACAGCAAGATCTCGAACTTCTTCTATTACCTGTTCGTCTTCTCGATGGTCGTGCCCTTCCAGATGCTCATGTTCACGCTGTCCAATTTGGCGGACCGCATCGGCTTCAACACGCCGTTCAACATCTGCTTTATCTACCTCGGCTTTGGCGCGGGCCTGGCGGTCTTTATGTTCGCCGGCTTTGTAAAGAACATCCCACTCGAGATCGAGGAGGCGGCCATGATCGACGGCTGCAACCCGGTCCAGGTGTTCTTTAAGATCGTCCTTCCCATCATGAAGCCCACCTATCTTTCGGTCGGCATTCTCGAGACCATGTGGGTCTGGAACGACTACCTGCTGCCCTACCTTACGCTCGACTCCACCAAGTACAAGACCATTCCTATCTTGATCCAGTACTTCCGCGGCGGCTACGGCCACGTCGAGCTCGGCCCCATGATGGCTTGCATCATGATGGTCGTTGTCCCCATCGTCGTCATGTACATCCTCTGCCAGAAGTACATCATCGACGGCGTGGTGGCAGGTGCCGTCAAGGGCTGATGCCGTAACTGTTTTGCAAGTTTCTGCGGCGCCCTCAACATGGTGCCGCATATCGAAAGGTAAAGACATGGCCGAGATCGTTCTCAAACATGTTCAGAAGGTGTATCCCAACACCGAGTCCAAAAAGAAGGGCTTCTTTGGCAAAAAGAAGAAGACCGAGGAGAAGAAGCACAACCTCAAGGTTACCGAGGATGGCGTGCTCGCTGTTGAGGACTTTAACCTCACCGTTCACGACCAGGAGTTCGTCGTCCTCGTTGGCCCGTCTGGCTGCGGTAAGTCCACGACGATGCGCATGGTTGCTGGCCTGGAGGACATCACCTCGGGTGACGTGTTCATCGACGGCAAGCGCGTCAACGACGTCGCTCCCAAGGACCGCGACATCGCCATGGTGTTCCAGAGCTACGCTCTGTACCCCAACATGACGGTGTACGAGAACATGGCGTTTACGCTTGAGCTCAAGAAGGTCCCCAAGGACGAGATCGACCGTAAGGTTCGCTCCGCTGCCGAGATCTTGGGTATCACCGAGTACCTCGACCGTAAGCCCAAGGCGCTTTCGGGCGGCCAGCGTCAGCGTGTCGCTATCGGCCGCGCCATCGTGCGTGATCCTAAGGTCTTCCTGATGGACGAGCCGCTGTCCAACCTGGACGCCAAGCTGCGTAACCAGATGCGTGCCGAGCTCATCAAGCTGCGCCACGAGATCAAGGGCACGTTCATCTACGTCACCCACGACCAGACCGAGGCCATGACCCTCGGCGATCGCATTGTGGTCATGAAGGACGGCGTCGTCCAGCAGATCGCCACCCCGCAGGAGGTCTTCAACCATCCCGCGAACATCTTCGTTGCCGGCTTTATCGGCGTGCCGCAGATGAACTTCTTCGATGCCCAGCTGGCGCGCTCGGGCAACGGCTTCACCGTCAAGACCGAGGATATGAACGTGGCGCTCGCCCCCGAGACCTGCTCTCAGCTTGCTCTCAACTGGGACGGCGGCGACGTGAAGGAGATTACGGCCGGCGTGCGCCCCGAGCAGATTCTGCTTGCCGACAAGGGCGAGGAGGGTGCGCTCCAGGGTACCGTCGAGGTGACCGAGCTCATGGGTTCGACCGAGCATGTCCACGTGACCGCTCCCGATGGCCAGTTCGTCCTGATCATTCCCGTTGTCGACCTTGAGGCCAAGGGTGCGCTCAAGGCGGGCGACTCCATCTGGTTCAAGTTCGAGAAGAACGCGACCCATCTCTTCGATAAGGTGTCTGGCAAGAACCTTATCTAGGCCCGGTGCATCCAGGCCCTCCCTTTGGGCGACTGCGGTATTGCCATCCTTTTGCCGCGGTCACATATAAGACTCCCCTCCCGTCCACTGGGCGAGAGGGGAGCCTTTCTTTGTGTTGGGACCGTTCGTCTGTCAGTTTGTCTCAATCTGTAACAGGAGGAGGGCCAAATTGGGTCTAGATGTTACAGATTGAGACAGCATCGAGCTGCCTATCCTTTCATCTCGATCTGTAACACGGGAGGCTGATTTCGGCAGCTACCTGTTACAGAACGAGATTGTTTGGTCGAGACAAATCACGGGCCGGCGTATCGGCACAAAAAGCGGAGCCGCGTTGCCGCGACTCCGCTTTCAAGAGGATGGGTAAAGGAAACGAAATTAGCTCAGGTGCCAAATCTCGTCGTTGTACTGGGAGATCGTGCGGTCAGACGAGAAGGTGCCGGCGTTGGCGATGTTGATCAGCGCCTTGCGCATCCAAGCGTCCTGGTCCTCGTAGTCTGCCAGCACGCGCTCCTTGGTCTGGATGTACTCCTCAATGTCGAGCAGGGCCATAAACCAGTCCTTGCCTTTGATGTCGTCGTGCAGACGCTGCAGGCGCTCGGCGTTGCCGGTCGCCATAAAGGCGGGGTTGGTGATGAAGTCCACCAGCAGCTTGATGCCGGGCTTGCGATAGAGCGCGCCGGCGTTATAGCTGCCATTGGCGTAGAGCTGCTCGACCTGCTTGGAAGAGGCACCAAAGGTGTAGATGTTCTCGTCGCCCACGAGCTCGGCAATCTCCACGTTGGCGCCGTCGAGTGTGCACAGGGTCAAAGCGCCGTTGAGCATGAACTTCATGTTAGAGGTGCCGCTCGCCTCCTTGGAGGCCAAGCTGATCTGCTCGGAGATATCGGCGGCGGGGATCACACGCTCAGCAGCGGTGACGTTGTAGTTCTCGATCATGACAACCTGCAGGTAGGGGGCCACGTCGGGGTCGTTGGCGATCCACTGCGACAGCGTCAGAATCAGATGGATGATGTCCTGGGCGATGGTGTAGGCAGGTGCTGCCTTGCCGCCAAAGATGATGGTGACGGGGTGCTCGGGTTTATTGCCGTTCTTGATGTCGAGATACTTCCAGATGATGTAGAGCGCGAGCATCTGCTGGCGCTTGTACTCGTGGATACGCTTGACCTGAACATCGATGATGGCGTTGGAAGGAATGGTCACACCCTGCTCGAGCGCCATGAACTGGCGCATGATGGTCTTGGCCTCGGCCTTGGTGGCGGCCAGGCGATCAAGAACATCCTTGTCGTTAGCGAATTCGGCGAGCTTGCTCAGGTCGCCGGTGCTGCGCCAATCGGTGCCGATCACATCGTCGAGCAGGTTGGCGAGCGCGGGGTTGGCGCCATGGATCCAACGACGGAAGGTGATGCCGTTGGTCTTGTTGGAGAACTTCTCGGGATAGATCTCGTAGAACGGGTGAAGCTCGGTGTCCTCCAGAATCTTGGTGTGGAGTGCGGCGACGCCATTGATGGAGAAGCCAAAGTGAATGTCCACGTGGGCCATGTGGACGGTGTCGTGCTCGTCGATGATGGCGACGCGCGGGTCGTCGTGCTCGGCCTTGGCAACCTCGTCGAGCTTGACGATGATGTCGGCGATGGCGGGCGAGACCTTCTGCAGGCTGGCGAGCGGCCACTTCTCGAGCGCCTCGGCAAGGATCGTGTGGTTGGTGTAGGCGACCATGGAGCGCACGATGGCAACGGCCTCGTCAAACTCGATGTCGTGCTCGGTGGTGAGCAGGCGGATGAGCTCGGGAATGACCATGGTGGGGTGCGTGTCGTTGATCTGGACCACGGCGTAGTCGGCCAGATCGTGCAGGTTGCTGCCGCGCTCGACGGCCTCGTCGATCAGGAGCTGGGCGGCGTTGCTCACCATGAAGTACTCCTGGTAGATGCGAAGCAGGCGGCCCTGCTCATCGGAATCATCCGGATAGAGGAACAAGGTGAGGTTCTTGGCGATCTTCGTCTTGTCGAAGTCGATGGAGCTGCCGGGGACCAGGCCGTCGTCGACACTTGCCAGGTCGAACAGACGCAGGCGGTTCTTGGTGGGCTGGCCGTAACCGGGCACATCGATGTTGACGAGCTTGGAGGTGACGGCAAAATCGCCAAACTCGACGGTGTAGGAGCGGTCGTCATCGATCAGGATGTCCTGCTCGCTAAGCCACTCATCGGGGACGGCCTTTTGCTGGTTGTCGGCAAAGCGCTGACGGAACAGGCCGTAATGGTAATTGAGGCCCACACCGTCACCGGTAAGGCCCAGCGTGGCAATGGAATCCAGGAAGCACGCGGCCAGACGGCCCAGGCCGCCGTTGCCCAGCGAGGGCTCGACCTCAAACTCCTCAATCTTGTTGAGGTCGTGGCCGGCAGCGGTGAGCTGGTCTTTAACCTCGGCATAGATGCCAAGGTCGATCATGTTGTTGATGAGCAGTTTGCCAATCAAAAACTCAGCAGAGATGTAGTAGAGCTTTTTCTTGCCATTGTTGAGCGGGCAGGCGGCGGAGCGCTCCTGTACGAGCTTGACCAGCAGTTTGTAAATGCGGCGGTCATCGAGTTGCTCGAGCGAAGTTCCAAAGGACTGCTCGGTAAGATCCGCAAGATCGATACGGGGCATGTTTCCTCCTGTGGTGAGTTGTCTACATGTCAGTAATTCAAAAGAAGCCCGCGCGAGGGGATTGGGGTGGCCTCGCGCGGGAAAAGCGGTCGCGTCCGCACGGTGGGGTGAGGTCGGGCGCGGTGGCTCCTATTGGGGAAGCTCGATTTCGGCTTTCGACGGGATGCGGAAGTAGGTCTCGGTCCAGTCGGTGAGTTTATGCTCGAGTTCGCGGGTGATGGCGCCATCAAGCATGCGCCAGGTCCAGTTGCCGCCCAGAGTGGCGGGGGTGTTGATACGCGCCTCGTTGCCCAGATTGAGCAGGTCCTGCATGGTGTAGATGCAGGTATCGCTCACGCTGGCGGCGATGGTGCGGTTGAGCGCGTCGGCCATGGACTCGCCTGCCTGCTGGTGGGTATACAGGGCCGCCTGCTCGCGCTGACGCGGGGTGGCCGTTCCCTCATACCAGCCGCGTGCCGTTTCGTTGTCATGCGTTCCGACGTAGGCGACGGTGTTGGCAATGTAGTTGTGCGGCAGGTAGTACGAGTTGGTGCCCTCAAAGGCAAACTGCAGGATCTTCATGCCAGGGAAGCCCGTGGTGTCGCGCATGTCGATGACACCAGGGGTAAGAAAGCCCAGGTCTTCGGCAATGATGGGAAGCGTGCCGAGCTTCTCCTCGAGCACCTTGAAGAGCTTGAGGCCGGGTCCCTGCGTCCACGAACCATATGACGAATCGGGAGAGGAGAAAGGCACCTCCCAAAATGCCTCGAAACCGCGGAAGTGGTCCAGACGGATGATGTCGTACATGTCGAGGGCGGCTCGGATGCGGCCTTCCCACCAGGAGAAGTCGTCTGCTTCCATGGCGTCCCAGTCGTAGATGGGGTTGCCCCAATACTGGCCGGTGGCCGAGAACTGGTCGGGCGGCGTGCCGGCGACGCTCACGGGATTGCCGGCGGCGTCGATCTTAAAGAGCTCAGGTGTCGCCCACATCTCGACGGAGTCACGCGAGACATAGATGGGCAGGTCGCCGATGATGAGAATGTCGCGCTCGTTGGCATAGGCCTTGAGGCGGCTCCACTGGCGATCGAAGAAGTACTGCGTCATCTGGTGGTAGAGCATGCGCTCGGGATGGGCGGCGCAGATCTTGTTGGATGCCTCGCCGCGGCGGCGGAGCTCCTCGGGCCACTCCCAAAAGGCCTTGAGCCCGCACTCCTCCTTTACGGTCATAAACTCGCAGTAGGGAATGAGCCAGTCCTCGTTTGCCTGGATAAAGTCGTCGAAATCGGCTGGTTTATTCGCGGCGAAGCGCTCGGCGGCGCGGTCGAGGATTTGGCGGCGGCCAGCAAAGATAGCACCGTAGTCGACATTGCTGGGATCGGATCCCAGATACACGCCATCGATATCGCGCTGCTCCAGATACCCGGCTTCGATAAGCTCGGCAAAGTCAATGAAGTTAGGGTTGCCCGCGCGGGCCGAGAACGACTGGTAAGGCGAATCGCCGTAACTAGTCGTCGTAAGGGGCAGAATCTGCCAATAATGTTGTTTGCACGAGGCGAGGAAATCGACGAAGTCGTAGGCGTTCCAGCCAAAACCGCCGATTCCGTAAGGTCCGGGCAGGGATGAGACGGGCATAAGGACGCCGCTTGCACGCTCCATGGATGCGCTCACCAACCTTCTTGTTGTGGGGTCGGCCTGCCGATGGGTGTGCAGTCCGCCTCCGATGTTCTGATTCGATATGCCTATTGTAAAACATGTTGTTTAAACATGTACAGGCAAGATAAAAAAGTTGGTCGATTTTCGGCGAATGGTTACATGCCATGAAAAAGCCCCGACCTCACATCGTGAGATCGGGGCAAGAGCGGTATGTAGGTTTTTGCTACTCGGCGTCGGCGAAGCCGTTGGGGTTGTGGCTCTGCCAGTTCCAGCTATCGCGGCACATATCCGCGATGTTGTACTGAGCCTTCCAGCCCATCATGCGCTCGGCCTTTGAGGCATCGCACCAGTTGGCGGCGATATCGCCGGCGCGGCGCTCGCGAATCACATAGGGCAGCTCCTTGCCGCAGGCCTTGGAGAAGGCGGCGACGACCTCGAGTACCGAGGTACCGGTGCCGGTGCCCAGGTTAAAGATCTCGACGCCGGTCTTGCCGTTCATCCAGTTGAGGGCGGCAACGTGGCCCGAGGCCAGGTCGCAAACGTGGATATAGTCGCGCACGCCCGTGCCGTCGGGAGTGGGGTAGTCATTGCCAAAGACCTGAACGGCCTCGAGCTTGCCCACGGCAACCTGCGCGACATAGGGCACCAGGTTGTTGGGGATGCCCTTGGGGTCCTCGCCGATCAGGCCCGACGGATGGGCGCCGATGGGGTTGAAGTAGCGGAGCAGCACGACGTCCCACTCGGGGTCGGCGGTGTGAACGTCCATAAGGATCTGCTCGATCATCCACTTGGTCCAGCCATAGGGGTTGGTTGCGGGCTTCTTGGGGTCTTCCTCGGTGACAGGCGGGTTGTCCGGGTCGCCGTAGACGGTCGAGGAGCTCGAGAAGATGATGGACTTGCAGCCATGGTTGCGCATGACGTCGATGAGCACCAGGGTGTTTTCGATGTTGTTGTGGTAGTACTCGACGGGCTTGCTCACCGACTCGCCGACGGCCTTAAAGCCGGCGAAGTGGATGACGCGGTCGATCTGATGGGTGTCGAAGATCTTGTTCATGGCCTCGCGGTCGAGCACGTTGGCCTCGTAGAAGGTGAGGTTCTTGGCAGCCTCTTCGCCCACGATGGTCTTGACGCGGTCAACGGCGACAGCGCTGGAGTTGGAGAGGTCGTCGACGATGACGACCTGGTAGCCGCCCTCGAGCAGCTGAACGACGGTGTGCGAGCCGATAAAGCCGGCGCCACCGGTTACGAGGACGCAGGTGTCTTTGGGGTCGAGTGCTTTGGACATGCAGTCTCCTATCGAATCAGGAACACTTCTTGAGGGGAGTATAGCGCAGGCAGGGGCACCCAAAATGTGCAGGGCAGGAAAAGCAGATGAACATGCTAACGTACTCATGGAAATGTTTGGCGTGGGCATACCCTCGACCTTGACGTTTGCATATGAGCCGCCGACCACACGGTTTGCTGCCGTTCGTGGAAATCGTTGGGATGCGCCGGATGTACGCTAATATGTATGAGTTGAGCGACATATAAATAAACATGTAACGGAGTAGATATGTCACCAAACAGCGATTCCATCCTTTCCCAGGAGCTTTCGCGTCGCACTGCCCTCAAGGCCCTGTTCGGCGCAGCTTCTGCAGCCGTTCTTTTTGGTCTGCCCGCTCGCGCCCATGCTGCGGAGGCCACCAAGGAAACCACCGACAAGCTCAATGCGGCCCAGGCTCAGCTTGACGAGGTTCAGGCCCAGCTCGACAGCATCGCAAATGAATACGCGGCGCTGGCCAACAAGAACGCCCAGACCCTCAACGATATCGAGGGCGTACAGGGCCAGATTGACAGCACGCAGGCGCAGATTGACGAAAAGAAGGCCGAGCTCAAAAAGAAGCGCGGCGATCTTTCCGATCGCGTTTCCGCCAGCTATAAGTCGGGCGGCACCAACATCCTGTCGCTGCTGCTCGCCTCGGGTTCGTTTGAGGAACTCGTCGCCAATGCGCACTATGTTGAGAAGATCAACAAGAGTGACCGCGACGCCATCGAGGACATTCAGGCCATCCGGGAAGAGCTCGATGCGCAAAAGACCGAGCTTGAGTCGCAGAAGGCCGACTTGGAGAAGCTCAAGGACCAGCAGACTGCCCAGATGCAGGACATGCAGGCCAAGCAGCAAGAGGTCCAGACCGTGCTGAGCGGTCTTTCCGACGACGTCAAGGAGCTCATGGCTCAGCGTGATTCCGAGATTCTCGCTGCCGCCCAGGCCGAGGAGGCTGCCAGGAAGGCCGCCGCTGCTGCCGCGGCCGCCGCGAACAAGAACAATTCCTACTCGGGTGGTTCGAGCTCGGGTGGTGGATCGTATGCGCCCGGAACTCCGCAGCAGAATGCCGGCTCGGGCAAGCAGCAGGCCGTCGTCAACGCGTGCTACTCCACGCCTTCGCCGGGTCAGAACTGGTGCGCGGCGTGGGTTACCAATGTCTTCCGTAACGCCGGCGTTGGCTACTTTGGCGGCAATGCGTGCGACATGTTTAACGCCTGGTGCTATAGCTCCGACCGCTCGGCGCTGCAGGTGGGCATGATCGTGGCCGACTCATCGCATAGCGGCACGGGTGCTCCGGGCCTTATCTACGGTCATGTGGGTATCTACGTTGGCGGCGGTATCGTTATGAGCAACGAGGGTGCCATTACGTCTAAGTCGCTTGACTCGTTTATTAGCTTCTATGGCACTGGCTCTGGCGTGCGTTGGGGCTGGCTTGGCGGTATCGCGCTGTCGTAGCTGCGGTTTGAAGCAAGTTGGTCCGGGACTGGGGGCGAGGCATAAGGTTGCCTGCTCTACAGTCCTGCGCAAGACGAAGGCCACATTAAGTGGCCTTCTTTGCGTGCGGAACT